>CAXDNN010000154.1:0-1711 GCA_963990675.1 uncultured Synechococcus sp. | reverse complement strand
CGATGAAGGGGTGGCAGTGTTCCACGGAAGAATGCCGAAAGCTTGAGGATCTACCGAAGGCAGCAATGGACTACCTGCGCTTTTTGGCTGATCTCATGGAGGTGCCGATCGCCATCGTCTCCCTTGGTGCGAGCCGAGATCAAACGATTGTGGTGGAAGATCCGATCCATGGTCCGAAGCGAGCCCTCCTAAGCGCTTAACGGTCGACCGCCATACTTCGGGGCGACAAGCGCTCTGGTCATGGCCTCCGACGTCCGATTTCCAAAAACTTGCAGTCTTGATGTCGTCGGCATCGGCAATGCCATCGTTGATGTGCTCGTTCAAACCGAGGACGCCTTTCTGACGCAGCACAGCCTGCAAAAAGGCGGCATGGCGCTCATCGACGAAAATCAGGCAGAAGCCCTGTACACAGCCAGTGGTCCTGGACTGGAGACCTCAGGTGGCTCAGTCGCCAACACGATGGTGGGAATCGCCCAACTGGGGGGGCGAGCAGGCTTCATCGGACGGGTTAAAAACGATCAACTGGGGGGCATTTTTAGCCACGACATTCGGGCCGTCGGCGCTCGTTTTGACACCCCAGCCGCCACCACTGGTGCCACAACGGCCCGTTGCCTCATCTATGTCACCCCTGATGCAGAGCGGACGATGTGCACCTTCCTTGGGGCTTCAACGCAGCTCGAACCAGACGATCTCGATCTCTCGATGGTGAGCGATACCAAAGTCCTCTACCTCGAGGGATATCTCTGGGATAGTCCCGCAGCGAAGCGCGCCTTTATCGCAGCCGCTGAGGCATGCCGTGCTGCTAATGGACAGGTCGCCTTGTCCCTCTCCGATGGCTTTTGCGTCGATCGTCACCGAGACAGCTTCCTCGACCTCGTGAATGGTCATGTCGATGTGCTGTTTGCCAACGAAGTTGAAATCAAGTCGCTGTACCAAACCGACGACTTCGATACGGCCCTAGAGAGCGTGCGCGGCAGTTGCAGCGTGATCGCGATCACCCGCGGCAGTCAAGGTTCTGTCGTCATGAGCGGTGACCAACGCTGGAACATTGGAATTGTGGGTCTCGGAGACCTCATCGACACCACCGGTGCCGGAGACCTCTATGCGGGCGGATTCCTGCACGGCTACACCCAAGGGGAGTCGCTCGAGCGCTGCGGCAAGCTCGGCGCCATTTGTGCAGGGCAGATCGTGACGCAATTGGGAGCGCGTCCTCAGGTGTCGCTTCAAGACCTGGTCAGCACCCATCTGAGCTGAGAACCCCCATCGCCCAGCGTCCATAGGCCGGCGAAGGCGTCGCCGGCCAACACAACCATTCGGGGGTGTCGTAGCTGTGCAACTCTCCAAGCACCTGCTGAAGCCTCTCCAGGCGATCAGCCGTTGTTTTCATCAGAAGTTGCACCTCACCATCCATCTGGATCTCCCCCTCCCAGTAATAAAGAGCTTCCGTGGATTGCAAGCTCACACAGGCCACAAGCCGTCGTTCGAGAAGCGAACGGGCTAACGCTTTGGCTCGCATTGCATCACCCTCCGTTGTGAGCACCAACATCAAAGAATTCGACTCAGCCATGGTCGATCCGTTTCAAAAAGGCGGCTTCCCCAACAACGGTGTCCACACCCGATGGTGAAGGTGGTCGTCTGAGGAGCAACAAGGTCAACCTCTGCTCTTCCGCAATCCGACGCCATAGGCGTTCTGTCATGCCACCGGACTGAC
>CAXDNN010000153.1:0-1743 GCA_963990675.1 uncultured Synechococcus sp. | reverse complement strand
ATCACAACGAAACCAAGGAGGCGAAAACAAAAACTCTCCAGCCAAACGACCAAGCGAATCCATGGCAATTGATTCAATTGATGGATGTAGAGCAAGATATAGCTAAAGAACAGCGCAATCTGGTCTTCAATCATCCATGAGAGCCATGGGTTTTTTCACGGCACTCACCGAGGCCATGACCAGCCGATCATCTCTGCTGGTGACCGGTCTTGACCCCAACCCTGAAATGCTGAGGAGTTGGGCTACAGCTCGGGGATTAGGCGGGAGCTCACTCTTGAGTCAGGCCCGATCCTGGTGCAAATCAGTCATCGAATCCACCGCAGATCACGTCTGCGCCTACAAACCAAGCCTCGGTTTTTATCAAGCCATGGGGTCGGCCGGGGTGGAGCTGATGGTGGAAGTGCGTGAACTACTTCCGCATGACCTTCCACTGATTATCGATATCAAACATGGAGACCTAAATAGCTCAAGCGCCATCGCCTCATATCTCTTTCAAACGCTGCAGGCTGACGCCGTCACCCTCAATCCGATTGCAGGACAAGACATCGCTGCTCCTTTTTTGCTCTATCCAGGCAAAGGAGTCGTGATCAACTGCCATAGCTCCAATCCCGCAGCGAAAGTTCTTCAGCACTATCCCAATGAAGACGAACCGTTCTACTTACAAGTGGTGCGCGAAAGCCAGCGTTGGGGAACCGTGGATCAACTTCTATTGGAAGTTGGCACCAGTGATCCAGACATTCTGAAGCGCGTCCGTCAAGCCGCCCCTGAACGATTTGTGATGCTGCGTTCCCTATGGGGAGAAGAGGGCAATCTTCAACGGCTTCTCGAGAGTGGCCTCAACCAAGCTGGAGATGGGCTACTTCTCCCACTTCCCCAAAGCTTGCTCAATGAAAGTGACATCAATCGTCAGACAGCTGCTCTCAAGACACGCATCAACAAAATTAGAGAGGAGCACCTCAACACTCAGCTCGAAATCCTGAGACAACAACCGACGGAACAATGTCGAATCTGGCCCCACACCAATCGAACAAACGCAGCTGAACAAAGCAATATCGAACGAACGTCGATAGAAAAAGACTTAAGGGAGCTCGTAATCGATTTATTCGATATCAAATGCCTCTTATTTGGTGAATTTGAACAAGCCAGCGGGGCAATATTTAACTATTACGTGGATTTACGCCAAATTATTTCAGACCCGGCTCTATTCCATCGCGTTCTTGACTGTTATGCCCAGGTACTACGACCTCTCAACTTTGATCGTATTGCTGGGATTCCCTACGGATCATTGCCAACCGCCACAGGCTTATCGCTTCAACTTCATAAGCCACTGATCTATCCACGCAAAGAAGTCAAAGCCCATGGCACGCGGCGACTGGTGGAAGGCGAATTCAACGAGGGCGAAACCGTGGCGGTGGTCGACGACATCTTGATCACTGGCGGAAGCGTGCTGGAAGGCATCGCAAAGCTCGAATCATCTGGCCTCAAAGTGAACGACGTCGTGGTTTTTCTGGACCATGGCGGCCGGCAAGACACGAGTGCGAAAAAAAGACTCAATGCCAAGGGCCTCAAGATCCAATCTGTGCTGAGCCTCGAAACGATTAGCGAAGTGCTTGAAGAAGCGGAACGGATCAGCGCCAGCCAAGCGGAGGCACTACGAGGAACACGGCCCTGATCAGCTCAGCTAATCGGAGCGATCAGAAAGCCTCAGCAAACCATCCGTATCGCTTTCGCAAACTTCCTTTA
>CAXDNN010000152.1:0-1866 GCA_963990675.1 uncultured Synechococcus sp. | reverse complement strand
CAACGCCAAGTTCCCACAAAATCCCGCTCGAAAGCGAAGCAGTGATTGGCAGAGATAAGCGAACGTTTCATCACACCAGCATCAGCCATTAAGCGATTAATTTCACCAATGGTGTGCATGGTGACAACAGCTTTGGCTTGCATCAACGATGTTCACCTTGTTACATAAATTGCATTGTGCGTCTCGCGATTTGTTTAGGAATGTTCCTCGGCATGTCCCACGGCTGGGTCATGGCAGAAACACGCTCAACTCAATATTCGAACGAGTGGAATATTTTAAAAACCGTTAATTCTGATACCAGTTTTTTCCCAAACCGTAGCCATTCATACCCTTCATTCGCATACTGAAGCTCTGACAACAGAGTTCAGGCGTGACAAGCAGCATCTCTTCCTCCAGCCGCAATGCGGTCTCCATCGCAGCTGGATTCCTTGGGGCCTTCATCGTCGGCTCCCTGGCTGTGCAACTTGTGCACACCCAATCTCGCCAACTAAACAATGGCCAAGCTGATGTTGACCCTGTGATTGCCAGCCCCGCAACGCTTTGGGCCGCATTGGGCGAACGCGATGCCGTCGTTGCACCCAGCGTCGCTGGAACCAACGTTGTGGCATCTCCGGCCCCTGCCATCAATATCGAACCTGTCGTGGGCTCCGAAGCAACGCTTTGGTCCACCCTTGGCGAACGCTAAATAACTTTTAAAAACAGACTGGATTGAATAGTCTGTTGGCATGCGCTTGCATCGCCGAAAACTGCTCGAAACCTCTGCAGGTTTAGCCATCACAGCCTTCATCGGCGGGCAATCTGCAGCGGCTTCAACCGAGGGATCCTGCCAACCGAGAGATCCCTTAAAGAATTTGATGGAGGGCAACCACCGCTTCTCGAATGCTTGGCAAGAGGCAGGTCGCAACCCCTCCACCACTCTCGGAAGCGAACTCCAAAACAACCGCTGCTTCAACGCTCCACAAACGCTGATCAACGAGCAACATCCCTGGGCCACCCTGCTCACCTGTGCGGACTCACGCGTTTCTCCTAGCTGGATCTTCGACACCACACCTGGAGAACTTTTTGTAATTCGAAGCGCGGGCAACACTGCTTTTGATGCCGCAATCGCTTCGATCGAATACAGCGTGAGCATTCTGCAAACACCCCTGGTGATGGTGATGGGCCACAGCGGATGTGGCGCCGTATCAACGGCCATGGGAAATAGTGCGTTAACTCCCTCTTTGGAGCGGCTGATCACCCCAATCCGCTCTCAAATCGCAGACAGCCCTGACCTGACAGCAGCCGTGCGCAGCAATGCGCTGGGAACAGCCACAACCTTGAGAGACAACAGCCCTTTGCTTCGTGAAGCGGAAGCCAAAGGCAGCTTGAAGCTGGTGGTGAGCTACTTCGATCTCCAAACAGGTGCCGTGACCTTGATCTAATGCAAAGCGACCGCAATCTGAGCCACCTCAACAGCAAAGGCGACGTGCACATGGTGGATGTTGGAGGTCGACCCTCCACCTTTCGGGAAGCACATGCCCAAGGCAGCATCCAGATGGATCGGGAAACCTTTGACTTAATTCTGCGCGGAGAAACGCCAAAAGGTGATGTTTTGGCTGTGGCTCGAATTGCAGCAATCCAAGCCGCCAAACGCACCTGGGAACTGATTCCCTTATGCCATCCGATTTCCTTGAGCGGCATGGACGTCGACATCCAACCCGACGAACACCTACCTGGACTAAGGCTGAATTGCCGATGTCGGACCACTGGGCCGACCGGCGTAGAAATGGAAGCCATGGTTGCGGTGTCCGTCGGACTACTCACCCTCTACGACATGCTTAAAGCGATCGATCCAGCCATGACGATTGGTTCGATTCAACTCATCCA
>CAXDNN010000151.1:0-1931 GCA_963990675.1 uncultured Synechococcus sp. | reverse complement strand
CTGTGGATTGCGCTTGACCACCGCGTCAGCGTGCTTGAAGCGGAACCCTACGCGCTCACCACTCATGAGGATTGGACCATGCCTTTGGATTCATTATCCCACTGAGGGGTCCTCATCAGGGCGCGACTCTGGGCGCATGAGCGGGAATGCAATTACATCACGGATGGAGGGGCTATCGGTGAGCAACATCACCAAACGATCGATCCCAATCCCGAGGCCACCCGTGGGGGGCATCCCCACTTCCAGCGCATGGACGAAATCCTCGTCCAATCCTTGGGCTTCCAAGTCCCCCGCGGCTTTTCGCGCTTGCTGGGCCTCAAGCCGCTCCCGCTGATCCACAGGGTCAATCAACTCGCTAAAGGCATTTGCCGTCTCCCGACCCACGATGAACAGCTCAAAGCGCTCCACGAGCCCAGGCTTGCTGCGGTGCTTACGGGCCAGGGGAGAAATTTCAATCGGGTAATCGGTCACAAAGGTGGGTTGGATCAAATTGGCTTCCACCCGTTGCTCAAAGGCTTCATTCAGCAGGCGCCCAACGCTGTCCGCAGCGGCAGGCACCTCCAGCCCAGCGGCCTCCATCGCTTCAGCCGCCTGCTCACGGCTCGTGAACGCTTCAAAGTTCAACCCGGTGGCTTCCTCCACCAACTCATGCATGGTGGCCCGACGCCAAGGCGGCGTGAGATCGATATCGGTGCCCTGGTAATGAATCCGTGTGCCGCCACACACCTGCTCACACACTTCGGCAATCATCGCCTCGGTGAGTTCCATCATTCCGAGGTAGTCGGAATAGGCCTGATACACCTCAACCGAGGTGAACTCGGGGTTATGGCGGGTGCTCATCCCCTCATTCCGGAAGATCCGGCCGAGCTCGTACACCCGCTCAAACCCGCCCACCACAAGCCGCTTGAGGTGTAACTCCGTCGCAATGCGGAGGTACAGAGGCAGGTCGAGGGTGTTGTGGTGGGTGATGAACGGCCGCGCATCGGCGCCACCCGCCTCCGACTGCAGCACCGGCGTCTCAATCTCGAGGAACTGACGCTCGTCGAGCCAACGACGAATGCCACTCACCAGCAATGCCCGACGACGGAAGGTTTCGCGCGACTGCGGCGACACAATCAAATCGAGATAGCGCTGGCGGTAGCGCTTCTCCACATCCGCCAGTCCATGCCACTTGTCTGGCAAGGGCTGAAGCGACTTGCTCAGCATGCGCCAATCACGCACTTTCACCGACAACTCACCGCGGTCGGTGCGACGCAGGCTGCCGCTAACACCCAACCAATCCCCAGCATCCACAAGGGAAGTGATCTGTTTAAACCATCCTTCCTGCTGGGCCTCAAGACCCGCTTTTTCTAAAAAGAGCTGAATGGTTCCCGTTTCATCAGCAAGGGTAAAAAAAGCCAATTTCCCCATCACACGGCGGGTCATCACACGACCGGCGACGGCCACAGTTACGTCTCGCTCCTCACCGTTGGGGAGATCGGCATGGCTGGCTTGTAACTCAGCCATCCGATGGCTGGGCTGAAAGGTGAGGGCATAGGGCCCCTGGCCAAGCTCCTCCAACGTGTTTGCCTTCTCGAGGCGGGTATCGCGCAGCTCAGACAATGCAGCAAAGTCAGTCGGGCGTATCTTGCCGGGCCGCAGGACTTCAGGCTGTTTCGATCAGGCCGTTGCGGACACTTCGCCCACGCGCTGCGACGAATAACCGATGCCACGCACGGTCAAAATCAGCTCAGGGTTGCGTGGATCAGGCTCGAGTTTGCCGCGTAAGCGGGCGACGTAGACATCGACAACCCGAAGATCGGCAGCTCGGCGCGGTGGATAACCCCACAATTGCTCGAGGATTTCGGCCCGGGGCACCACATGGCCTGGATCGCGAAACAGCAACTCCAGAAGGCTGAATTCGGTGTAGGTGAGGTTGATGCGCTCACTAC
>CAXDNN010000150.1:0-1986 GCA_963990675.1 uncultured Synechococcus sp. | reverse complement strand
CAGCAGCGGGAGTTGCCCGGCTCGCTCTCGCCTCCCTCAATGAATCCAGACCATCGACTGAGCAAGGCTGAGGAGAATCATCTGTTGGAAGGCATCAATTCAACGAAAACGAACTAAAAAAATTAGGTGGCAAACATTTTTGTTGCAAGCCTGGGGTATCAAGGGCCTAAATAACTTCATCGCTTTATTCTCACGCAACGAATCCTTGTAAGGCTCATTAATGGTCGTCATCAAGCCGACACGCGATTTCACCAGTCTCGACCGCGTTTCCTACGTTGCCAACAACGCTGCGAAGTCCAGACAAAACACCGCGATCAACCGCTACCGCGAAGAGCAGAAACTGGGGAATTTAATTCCAAGAAAAGGCCTTGTTGGCAAAACATCCCTGGAATACAAAGAAAATCTCTGTGGAGCGACCGGCATCGGTATCGGCCCTCGCATTCATAGCGAGTGTCCGTTTAGTGCCGTTGCGGATGAATTCGCCTCAACAGGAAGTGAAGCTTTAACAGCAACGATGACGGCGGCCTACCGCCAAGTCTTTGGAAATCTTGGGCCAACCGAGAATCAGCGTTTCACCGAGCTGGAGTCCCAGCTGATGAATGGAGATATCTCGGTCCGTGATTTTGTCGCAGGTCTTGCCAAATCAGATCTGTACAAACAGAACTATTTTTTCCGGGTGTCGCCAATCCGTGGCATCGAATTGAATTACAAACATCTACTTGGACGTCCGCCGCTCAACCAGGCTGAAGTGAGCGCAGCGATCACCGTGATTGCTGAGCATGGGTTCGATGGTCTTGTCGAGAAGCTCACTCGGTCGGGTGAATACCTGGAAGTATTTGGCACCGATACTGTTCCCTATCTCCGCGCTTGGACCTCAGCAGCAGGTGCTTACTGCTCCACGTTCGTGAACCTCGGACGCGTCACGCCAGGGAATGCCGCTTCAGACACCACGATTGAAGGGCGCAGCCAACTGGTGATGGAATTCACGAATGCCAGACGCTTGTCCACGGCAGAGGGTGGCTACGAAGTTTCAAGCTTCTCCTACTCACGGGCGATGAACGATCCAACATCCGGCGCTTTTGCCAGAATGTATGGGTCTAAAAATTCCAAATCCTGGGGCTGAATAGGGCTTCTTGAATGACCATTTGAAGGTCTTCAATTCAAACAACTATCACCAAAGCATCGTGACCGAAAGGTTTCGATGCTTTTTTGAATTTTATCCCCACCACCATGCCAACAAAACCCCAAGAGGTGCTTTCCCTGCTGTTGTTTGTGGCACTGTCGTGCTACGTCGCATTCAGCGGTATCCGACTTGGAGCCCTTCTATGGCAACGGTTTAGCTAAGACAAAAACTACCTAAGACTCTTCACCATGCCTGCCGACCCCCTCACCACCGCTGTAAGTACACGCATTTGTACTCACATGAACGATGACCACGCTGAGGCTGTTTTGGATTACGCCCGCCACTACGGCGGCATCAATGCCCCTGAATCAGCTCGAATGGTGGCGGTGACGCCGAATTCCATGGAATTGGAAGTGGATGGGAGCAGCCTGCAAATCCCCTTCGACCACACCCTCACCGACAGCGAGGATGCTCACCGCACATTGGTCGCCATGTTGCGTGCCATGCCAAAAACCTGATCTGCACGGGAGCGGGGAACACTGATATCCCCCGTCAGACCCACAGTTTCCAATGCACTTTGCTGAAGGCACTGGATCAAGCGGCTCAGTGATTCAGGCGCTACTCCAGGCTGCTCAATCCTTCCTGATTCAACCGTCTTGTCCCATCTGCAGAGCGAGTCTCGCGGAGGGCCATCCGCCGATGACCGATGCCGAGCATTGGCCATGCGGCCTTTGCACCGAGGCGTACGCCCTCGGCAGATCAGATACCAGCGGGAGTGAACCACTTTCATGGAAAGCACTCGGCCTGTCTCTTATACACATCTCCGAGCCCACGAGACTAAGGCGAATCTCGTATGCCGTCTT
>CAXDNN010000149.1:0-2040 GCA_963990675.1 uncultured Synechococcus sp. | reverse complement strand
GTGGACAGCATCGACGTCAGGCCCAACACCCTGGGTACTGGAAAGCCAACCCCCGGTTGTACGCCGATGAGCGGTTGCATCCCTATCACCATCCGCCCGATCGTCCGTTTCTCTGGACCCGTGGTTTGCAAGTGGGCGGACGCAGCCTCACCTGGGGCGGCATCACCCTCCGACTGTCGGATGAGGATTTCACGGGAGTTCAACTTGAGGGTGAAGAGGTGTCGTGGCCGATCAGGAGCCACGACTTAACGGCGCATTACTCCGCTCTCGAAAAATTGTTAAAGGTGCATGGTGGACGCAACCACCTTGGCCATCTTCCAGACGGGGCAACAGAGCCTCCCCTCCCGGCTACTGCCGCAGAACAACGCTTTATGGAAGCGGTTGCGGATCAGCTCGGCATCGATGTAATCCCATCCCGGGGATTTGGCCCCCACGATGCCAGCCGTGATGGCCCTTGGCCGCGTTCCAGCAGTTGTGGCAGCACTCTGCCCCGCGCCATGGCCACGGGAAGGGTCCAGCTGCTGTCCAATCACCTCGTCGAGCGACTTGAGCTGGCGTCTTCGGGTACGAAGGCCACCGGAGTTGTCGCCGTCAACCAAGCCAATGGCAACCGCCATCTCATCAACGGGGATCTGGTCGTGTTGGCCGCTTCCACCATTCAATCGGTGTCGATCTTGTTGCGCTCGAGTGAGCAAGTTCAGCAGGGCGGTGTGGTGGATCCATCTGGGCGTCTTGGGACCCGGCTGATGGATCATGTATCCACTAGTCAGTTTTTTGCGTTTCCAGGGCTGGGCTCAGGCCCCCAACCACCCCTCACTGGGGCCGGTAGCTTTTTTATCCCGTTTGGACGGCATCTCCATCAGCCCCTTGATCAGCCGACATTTCAGGGTGGGTATGGATTGTGGGGTGGAATCGGACGTTTTGATCCGCCGGCTGTCCTGAAGCGTCGGCGCAACACCACGACAGGATTTTTGATTGGTCACGGAGAAGTTCTGCCCCGTGCTGACAACAGGGTGACCTTGCAGGGCCAGGTGGATCGTTGGGGTGTGGCTGTTCCCCATATCAACTGCCAATGGAGCGCCAACGAATTGGCGATGGTGGATCACATGCGCGGCCGTATTCAGGCCTGCATCTCTGCGGCTGGGGGAGAACCCTTGCCAATCAAAGATCTTTTTCACCTGCCTTTGGTGGAGCCCTTCTTGAAAGGGGCTGTCGCCCTATCCGAGGGGGCCGCGCCGCCCGGCTATTACATCCACGAAGTGGGTGGGGCTCCATTCGGTCGTGATGAACGCACCAGCGTTCTCAATGCCAGCAATCGATTGTGGAGAACTCCAAACGTTCTTGTTGTCGATGGCGCCTGTTGGCCAACGTCCGCTTGGCAGTCTCCAACACTCACGATGATGGCGATTAGTCGGCGTGCATGCCTGCTCGCCCTTAGTGATCGGATCGCGTAAACAAATCGTCGAGATATCGCTCGCTCACGGCGCGGCTGTCACTGCCGTTTTGGAAGAGAAAGTGGGCTAGGGCCGAACTCATCACCCGGTATTGATCCCAGCTGGGGTGATCGCCGATGAAATCCTTCATGCCGCGGTAGAGCACTTCAGGGACTTCTGCTTCAAGACTCACGTAGGCATGGGCTGGTGATGCAGGATTGCTTGTGGGTGGTGGGGCACTTGTGGAAAGAACAGAGGCTGTTGCTTCCAATCCATGACATTTTTCCAAGTGGTTCCGATCCATTGAGCCTCGCTCTGACTCGTTGACGACACCAAGAAAGCCACACAAACCTGGCATCCGTCAAAAGCACTGTTTTTTGCAAAAGGCGTGGATGAGACTTGGTAAGAAATCAGTGTTTGCAATCGATTTAAGCCTTTGAGTGGGGACGTATCTCCAAGGCTTTGTCCAACCGAAGTCCAACCGAAGTGCCTGTCAAGACAGTTTTTGATTTTGGTGCTCTCTGCACAGGCCTTAGGCTGTCTCTTATACACATCTCCGAGCCCACGAGACTAAGGCGAATCTCGTATGCCGTCTTCTGCTTGAAAA
>CAXDNN010000148.1:0-2251 GCA_963990675.1 uncultured Synechococcus sp. | reverse complement strand
TCAGCTGTTTGCGAGGAAACCAATCGGAATCTCCTGGGATCGACAGTGCCGCTCAAAAAGGAAAACCAGGGAGCGGATGGTGCCGTTGATAACAGAAATCTAAAGGAGTTCTCGACTTGCAGCGGATCAGCGCCCTTAACGCGAGAGCGCAGCATGGAGCGAGAGAACGGCTCAAACACAGGGAGGACCTGGTGACCAGCGTGATTGCAAGGAAGCTGATCGATTCGGTGATCCACCAGCAGGCGCCCCAAGCCGCAGAGCGCACATCTGCTGTGGAACAGCGGTTGCAGCGTGTTTTGACTGCATTTGCTGAGGAGCGGTTGGGGACGCAGCACTTTGCTTCCCTCACTGGATATGGCCATGGCGACCAGGGGCGTGACCTTGTGGATCGTGTCTTTGCCAGGGTGCTGGGGGCTGAGGCGGCCGCGGTACGGATGCAGTTCGTCAGTGGCACCCATGCGATTACCGCAGCGTTGTTTGGTGTGCTGCGGCCCTGTGATCGCTTGCTTTCGATCACAGGTCGTCCTTACGACACCCTTGAAGAAGTCATTGGATTAAGGGGAACGGGTCAGGGGTCGTTGGCCGAGTTTGGGATCGATTACGACGAAGTGCCGTTAACGCCCGAGGGGGCCGTGGATCGGGTGGGTCTGGAACAAGCGCTGGCTTTGCCTCAACGGATGGTCCTGATTCAACGCAGTTGTGGCTACAGCTGGCGCCCGTCGTTGTCGGTGCAGGAGATCGGTGAGCTTTGCGCGTTCATTCATGCGCGGCAGCCCGATTGCATTTGTTTTGTCGACAATTGCTATGGGGAATTGGTTCAGGACTGGGAGCCGCCGGAGGTCGGAGCCGATCTGGTGGCGGGTTCGTTGATTAAGAACCTTGGCGGCACCATCGCCCCAAGCGGTGGCTACGTGGCGGGCCGGGCAGACCTCGTGGACCAGGCCTGTTGCCGACTCACGGCCCCTGGCATTGGTCGAGACGGTGGCACGGGTTTCGATCTGCAGCGCCTTGTGTTGCAGGGATTATTTCTGGCCCCACAGATGGTGGCTGAGGCGTTGATTGGTGCTGATCTGGTGGCGGGCGTGTTTGAGCGGCTTGGCTTCGCCGTTCAACCGAGGCCAGGCGCTGTGCGAAGCGACTTGATCCAGGCGGTTTGTTTGGGGAGTCCGGAGGCGTTGAAAACGGTTTGCCGTGCGTTTCAAGCCTGTTCACCGGTGGGGGCTTATCTGGATCCAGTGCCGGCCGCAATGCCTGGCTATGCCAGTGATTTAGTGATGGCCGGTGGCACGTTTATCGACGGATCAA
This sequence comes from uncultured Synechococcus sp., assembly GCA_963990675.1. Classification (GTDB taxonomy): domain Bacteria; phylum Cyanobacteriota; class Cyanobacteriia; order PCC-6307; family Cyanobiaceae; genus Parasynechococcus. Next base: position 946 of record CAXDNN010000148.1, on the reverse strand, counting down.
CGAGCGAATTTTCCGCCGATGCTCCTCTGCGAGAGCCCTTCAATTTGTTTGTCCAAGGCGGCACCCATCGCGCGCACATCCAGCTGGCCTTGGTGGAGGCCCTTACGGCACTCGATGCGGCGGGACTGATCAATCTCCCTCAAACTGAGATCATCTAATCATTCACCTCCACCTGTCCGATGGCGTTCGAGTTTCCCGCCGCCTACCGCTTTGCCGACAGCCACGAATATGCCCATCTCGATGGTGAGCTCATTCGCGTTGGCATTAGTGCTTTTGCTGTTGATCAGCTCGGCGACATTGTTTTCGTTGATCTCCCCGATGTGGGCGCCAGCCTTGATAAGGGCACCAGTTTTGGTTCTGTGGAGTCCGTGAAAGCTGTGGAAGATATGTATGCCCCCATCGCAGGGGAAGTGGTGGAGCGCAATGAAGCGGTCCTGGCGAGCCCCGAAGAACTCCAGAACGATCCCCATGGTGCGGGATGGCTTCTGGTGGTTCGTCCAAGTGATCCAGCGCAGCTCGACAGTTTGCTCGATTCAGCCACCTATTCCGCGAAGGTGAACGCCGGCTAATGACGGGAGGCGGTCACCCTTCTTTAAGATCACCGCCTTCCCCCGCTGCAGACCGTGACTTCCCCTTTTCTGCAGCGGCATTTGGGCCCCAGCGACGCTGAGCAGCATCAGATGTTGCAAACGCTGGGATACCAGCACATGGATGATTTCATCAAGGATGTTGTCCCTGCTGACATCCTTGACGCCGCTCCGCCTCGCGACGTGCTCCCCGCTGGTTGTGGGGAAGCTGAGGCGTTGGCGGATCTCGGCACGATTGCTGAGCACAACCTTGTTCGACGCTCGCTGATTGGTCTCGGGTACCACGGCACGGCAACGCCTGCGTTGATCCAACGCCATGTGTTCGAGAACCCTGCTTGGTACACCGCTTACACCCCTTA
>CAXDNN010000147.1:0-2452 GCA_963990675.1 uncultured Synechococcus sp. | reverse complement strand
AAAGCAAAGCATCTAATTCACATACGTGCACCAACTCCTCAGCGTCTGAACCGACTGCTACTTCCAGCAATTGAATTAATCCCCAAACCCGTCATCCAGTCGAGCTGCTTAATGCATGCAACAACAGCTCCAGGATTCTTTTGTTGTTTTGCCTGACCAGCTGCGGCCATCAGCGTCTGTATTGACCAAGCGAGCAGTTCAAGTCGATCAATACCTGTTTCATCGACATCGTCCTTGATCTGAGTCCAGGCACGCTTCATTAACTCGTAACCCCGAGCCCTACTGATCCCCCATTCCTTTCTGGCAAAAGCAAGACACTCGGTATTTGGAGTACCAGCCAGGATCATTCCTTGGAGGGCATCGATACGGTCGGAGGTCTCTGATGCTGTTGCTCGTGCCATGACCTCTCTCGTCGGAGAAAGCCGCAGACCTGTTGGTATGGCGGGTTTCTGAGGCCCAACTCTAGGACCGTATGCGCACGTCTATGCGCACGCTATATATCAATCAAGAGAAAAGGGGGCCCAGCTTTCGCTGAAACCCCTTGCTGTAACTAACGCCCCCTGATGGATTCGAACCATCGACCGACTGCTTAGAAGGCAGTTGCTCTATCCAGCTGAGCTAAGGGAGCATGCCGTCATTTTGGCAGTCCGTGCTTAGACGTATGGATGGATCGCGGCCATTGGCTTCTAAACTTGGTCACTGTGTAACAGCATTGGATGGCAGCGCGTCGTCTTAGCGACAGCGAGAAGCAAGACCTTGTTGGCCGTTACAAGGCAGGTGAATCCACGGCAGCGTTGGCTGAGTCATTCGGCTGCAGTCCAAATACGGTGAGCCGTACGGTCAAGTCTCTATTGCCGCCTGAGGCTTACGCCGCATTGAAAGCCAGCCGTCAGAAGGGCGGAACTGTCGCAGTGGCGCCGCCCTTGCTTGAGATCCCCCCGTTGGAGGTCCCCTCAACCATGGATGCCGCATCGGTCCAGGCCGATTCATCAGAGGCTTCAGCTGGAGAGTTTGCTGCGGAAGACTCCAGCAATCTTGCGCTTGATGATGCCGCCGATTTTGCGGAGGAGTCGGACGATCAGGACGCAGATCCAGAAGAGCCTGTCCCCATGGACGTGTTCACAGAGTTAGTGCCCCTGATCGGGGTTGCCGGCTTGAGTGGCTCTGCACCTGTGGAAACCCAGCCACTGAGCCCCGGTGTCCTCCCAGAAAGCGTTTATATGTTGGTCGACAAGGTTGTTGAGCTGGATGCTCGACCGCTTAGAGATTTTCCTGAATTGGGTCCATTGGACACCGTTGATCAGGATCGTCAGGGTCTGTTTTTGTTTAGCAATCCTCGGACCGCGAAACGTCAATGTGGGCGAAGTCAGCGGGTGATCAAGGTGCCCGACACCACGGTGTTTGAGCGAACCAGTTCCTACTTGTTGAAGCGTGGAATCACACGGCTTGTGATGGAAGGCACAGTGGTCGCCCTCGACGCCTGATTAAGGATCGAGGTTGGTTTCTTGTTGCGTCGGCATCAGCACAGCAGCGGTGCTTCCCCCGCTGATCACGCCCAACACAAGAGAAATGCCAACCAAAAATCCCGTAGGAAGCGGCACAAGACGAACCGACCCGACTTGGAGTTGATGACGCTGTTGCAAGTTTTGTGCACCAAGGCAGAGCAGAAGCATCAATAGGGCGCCCCCTCCAAAACTCCAGAGCAATAGTCGTAAACGAGCCAGCAAAGAATCCATTGATTTTTGTCAGTCTGACGTGTCTTGGTGCAGCAATGTGTAGAGCCGTCGACGGGAGAGTCCCGTTGTCGTGGCTAGTTGTCGTGCAGCATCGCTGGCACTGGCTCCCTGCGTCATGAGCTCCTGCAGCCGCTCTGTGAGCTCGGCGTCATTGAGGGCTGGTTGTGCCATGGGTGTTGCACCTCCAAGCACCAAGGTGAATTCGCCCTGGGGACGAATTTGCTGAAAATGACCGAGCGCTGCTTCTACCGTGGGGCCCACTTGTTCTTCATGGCGTTTAGTGAGTTCTCGCGCCACTTGGATCGGACGATTGGGGCCGCAATAACTGGAGAGTTCGCCCAGCAACGTGAGCAAGCGATGGGGTGCTTCATACAGCACGGTGGTGCGTTGTTCGCTCGAAAGCTGTTCCAAACGTTGTCGACGTTCTTTCCCTTTCGTGGGTAGAAATCCTTCAAAACAAAATCGTCCACTAGGAAGTCCGCTGCTCACTAGAGCTGTGGTGGCCGCGCAAGGACCAGGAATACACAGCACAGGATGCCCCGCATGGCGTGCAGCAGTGGCGAGCTCTTCGCCGGGGTCACTGATGCCCGGTAAGCCCGCATCACTAATCACCGCCAGGCTTTGGCCTTCGGCTAGCAACTCCAGAAGTTGGGGCAATCGCGTCCGAATGTTGTGCTGATGAAAGGAGAGTTTGCGACCGCGGGCCTGGAGATTGC
>CAXDNN010000146.1:0-2470 GCA_963990675.1 uncultured Synechococcus sp. | reverse complement strand
TAAGAGACAGACCCAACCCTCTTCGCCATGGCTCCTGACAACAATCAAGCCGATGCATCTGCACTGGGTGGCCCGATGGAGGCTGCCGACACCCGCCTTCTTCCAAGCGGCTTGTCAATTACGGAGCTGGAGGTGGGCAGTGGGGACGAAGCCACTGCTGGGCAAACAGTCGTGGTGAATTACAGAGGCACCCTCGAAAACGGCACCGAATTCGACAGCAGCTACGGCCGTGGACCCTTCAGCTTCCCGCTTGGGGCTGGCCGCGTAATCAAGGGCTGGGAAGAAGGGGTAGCTGGAATGAAGGTGGGCGGCAAACGCAAGCTGGTGATTCCCCCCGACCTCGCTTACGGCAAACGCGGAGCTGGTGGCGTGATTCCACCAAATGCCACCTTGCTGTTTGAGGTCGAATTACTCGACGTGAGGAAGTAGGCGGAAGCTAGGCTCATATCAAGCCAATTCCGATCTTTAAACGATGTTGCGCTCGGCCCTCAACGCCATTGTCTGCGCTTTGCCTGCTCCCGTTGTGGAAGCGCATTGCGATGGACCCTGTGGTGTCTACGACCCTGCTTCCGCCCGTGTGGCAGCTGAGGCAGTTCTCTCCATGACCAAAAAGCTGAAGGCGCTCGAGGCCCCTGCTGCAGGCAATGCAGCAGCTCTGGCGACTTACAACAACACCTTCAGTCGTTTTGTGGCGATCAAGGAGGAAGAAGCTCAGAAAACCAAGAAAGAGCTGTTGATCCTTTGGACCGACTACTTCAAGCCGGATCACCTCGCCACGTTCCCCGATCTGCACGACACATTTTGGAAAGCAGCCAAACTTTGCAGCGCTTGCAAAGTGCACATCGACCAAGGCAAAGCTGAAGAACTGATGGCTGCCGTAGAGAAAATCCACGGCATGTTCTGGCAATCCAAAGGCCGTAACGACGCCTGGGTCACCGCCTCCTGAGCCCAATCAGCTCATCCAGTCCTCCGATTGCAGCAGCGGGTCTCCAAGACCTGTTGCTGCTTTTTTGTGGACGGCGTTTGCTTCTCAAAGTAGAAGGGCACTCCATGCGTCCCACCCTGAATCCTGACGATCGGGTACTGGTTCGACGGGTCGCAGCCAACAAAGACACTCCACCCGTGGGAGCCGTGGTGGTGGCTTGGCATCCATCGCAACCCAAACGTCGCCTGATCAAACGTCTTGAGAACCTGGGCAACGAAGGAATGATCCTGCTGGGAGATAACCCTTCATCAAGCACCGACAGTCGACAGCTTGGGCCCATTCCACGATCAGCTCTTATCGGCGTTGTTGTATCTCGGGTCACTCCAGCAAAACAAGAATCAACCCATAAACCCCTCGAAAACTAAAAATGAAATCAACAACAGCGAACTTAATTGCCTTCAATTGATACTTATATAATCCTCCAAACATTCAAAAAAATCAGTATTTCAAGCCTTAGAACACAACAGCAGATGTTTTCTGCAACCAAATAGCACCAGTTGCAATGGAGAGTGCACCCGTGCATCCCACCAACAACGGCAACATGCGCGCACCACTGCGCAGGGTGAGAAACGACAGGGTGCTCACAACAGCCGCCATCGCTGCAATCGATCCGCCGAGATAGGCCAGCAAATAGGCCAAGGCTCCCAAGGGAGGGAGCGCCAAAGCAGGAATCACGGCCAGCAGATGACTCGCACCGGCCAAACCATGCAGAAGACCGAGGCCTGAAGCGGCATGGGCATGGCGACGGTGGTTGCTCTGGCCTCGGACATGCAAATGGAGATGCCGATGAATCGACGCACCGTTGTGATGGTGCTCGTGGCTGTGCAGCTTGAGACCAAAAGCGGTACGCACCGCCAAGCCACCCACCACCAACAGAGCCACACCCACGAAAAATTCAGCCCATGCCGACATCGCTTCAATGTGAACGAGGTCTTTTAAGCCGATCGCGGCCAGGGCAAGCACCACCACGCCGACCGAATGACCCGCACCCCAAGCCAAACCGGAGCGGAGTGCTGCAACCGGCTGACGCAATGAAAATGGCGTCATGGCCACAAGATGGTCTGCACCACCCACAACATGGACGGCACCGGCGGCGAACCCCGTCAGGAGGCTGATCAGCAAAAGCTCGATGCGATAGAAATCAATTCTGCAGGACTGAGCGACATCACGCCCCCACCAGTGCATGGAGGGCCGATTCCACATCCTCTTGACGCATCAAAGCCTCACCAACCAAAACGGCCTCAGCACCAGCGGCCTGAACCCGATCGAGATCGGAACGCACAAACAACCCCGACTCACTAACCAAAAGCGTGGTGTCCAAATGCAAACGATCACGAAATTGATTCACCAACGTTTCTGTCGTGGCTAAATCCGTTTCAAATGTGGCTAAATCGCGGTTGTTGATGCCAATCAACGAAAAACCTCCAATCGCGAGCACCCGCTCCAACTCCGAGGCGTCATGCACCTCAACCAACACGTCCAACC
>CAXDNN010000145.1:0-2581 GCA_963990675.1 uncultured Synechococcus sp. | reverse complement strand
AGCCTGAGCTGAATCGTCCGTGGCGAGTGCCTGGCAAAAAGAAACCGAAGAAAACCGACAAGAAGGCTGACTACCTCGGATATGAACACGAGAAAGAACCTCCTGCTTCAGAACAGGGCGACGCCTCGACTGGGAGTGAACGTCCAGCAACAGACATCCCGTTCCCTCCGGAGTTTGCACCGCCCTCACCGGTTCCATCCCCGCAGGGGAACCAAGCACCTACTGCGAACCCACAACGAAATTGGATGAAGCCACGCATTCAAGAGCGGCGCTGGACCCGCTGAAGAACGGCTGCATAAAACCCATCACCGCCCTCATCAGCATCGGGCCATCGTTGTTGTTCGCTTTCCAGGGTCAACTCAGAACAACGACTGAGGAGGTTGGCCATTTGTTGGCCGTTTTCAGCTGGGTGCATCGTGCAAGTGGCATACACAAGCCGTCCACCGGGAGCCAATAAGGGAACGAGGCCGTCTAACAACGCCTGTTGCTGCGGGAGCAAATCTTGAATGGCTTGCGGTGTCATCCGCCATCGCGCATCGGGATGGCGAGCCAAGGTGCCTAGCCCCGAGCAGGGTGCATCGATCAGGATCGATTGAAAGGTTTCACACCACTCGGGGCGCTCCTTCGAGAGCTGTGCCGCATCAGCGGCCAAAGCCTGAATCGAACCGAGTCCAAGCCTGGCCGCATTCACCGCAACACGTTTGAGACGCCCCGCAGAGCGATCAACAGCCCAGAGTTCTCCCACATCACCCACGAGTTCCGCAAGGTGTGTGGCCTTGCCGCCCGGGGCTGCACACGCATCCAAAATGCGGTCCCCAGGCTTGGGATCCAGCAGTGGAGAGACCCACTGAGCGGCACGGTCTTGAACACACCAATGTCCATCGGCATACCCCGGCCAATTCCGCAGATCACCGCTGTGGCCCAACACCTGCAACCCATCCGCGCAGCCTGAAATCGGACGCGTGTCGATTCCCGCCTCCGCCAAATCACGACCCACCTGCTCGGGCGTCGACCGCAACCGATTGACGCGCAGATCAAGATCCGGCACTTGATTACAGGCAGCGGCCACCGCTGCGGCCCCCTCTGGGCCCCGCCACTGAATCAACGATGCAGCCAACCAATCGGGTAGTGAATATCGCTGCGCCAACTGAATCGCAGGATCGGCGGAGAACTCGAGGGTTTCGCCCGCTTCATGGGCTCGCAGCACCCCCCGCAGAAGGCCATTCACCACTGGGGCTAAGCGGCCAAGACCACTCACTTTTGCCAGTTCCACCGTGGTGTTCACCGCTGCTGCGGAGGGAATCCGCTCCATCAATAGCAGTTGATAGAGCCCCACATGCAGCAACCAGCGCAACTTTGGTGGTTGCTTCGCGGCAGGCACCTTGCCCATGCGATCGAGCCAGCCATCTAAAACACGACGCTGACGAATCGCCCCGTAAGCCAACTCCGTTGCCAAGCCTCGATCCGGACCCCTCAACGGCTGGTCCCGGAGGCAGCGTTCGAGCGCGACATCCGCATAGGCCCCTGCTGCAACCGCTTGCAACACCTTCGATGCCAGCTGGCGTGGCGCAATTCCGATGCTCGCAGGGGTGGTCAAGGGCTATTGGCTTGATGCACCAGAGATAGCGTCTGGACGCCAAAGAAACCGCTTCAACGGCAAACGTCCCTCCTGATCCACTGGAATTCCCTCCCGGATCAGCAGGTCTCGTTGCATCCAGTCGCTGCCTTCACGGCTCGGGCTCATCGAAATTTGCCCTTTGGCATTCACCACACGATGCCAAGGAACTGCAGAAGGCAAATGAAGCCGCCGCAGCGCCCAACCCACCTGCCGCGCACAGCCCCAAGCACCGATCAGATCAGCGATCTGACCGTAGGTAGCAAGCCGGCCATAGGGGATTTGCTCCACAACGGACCAAACGCGTTGATCGAAGGTGGGGGTCAACCAAGGATTACTCACCGCTCTGCATTGACAATTTTTGTCTTCAAACTGTGGGCCGACCCGTGCTGTTCATGGCCAAGAAATCCTCGGCGAAAAAGCTCAAAACCAAACTGCTTCGAACCTCTAAAGGTGCCAAATTGAGCAACTCCCTCAATGTCTTGGTGAATTACCAGGGTTCATTGCTGAATGGAGAAGAATTTGATGCGAGCTACAACTTCAAAACGTTTGAAGCGGTCGAAGGCAGAACACCCTTCAGCTTTGTTCTTGGAACGGGTGCAGTGATTGAAGGTTGGGACAAAGCCCTAGTCGGTCGCCGCCTCGGAGAAGTGGTGGAACTCACGATTCCTGCTGATCTGGCGTACGGAGCCGCGGGCGCTGGGAACAGCATCCCCCCCAATAGTCCACTCAAGTTCAAGATTGAAATCTTGGCGGGCGCTGCTCCGAACGCCCTTACGTGGAGCTTCTTCAGCTTGGACAACCTTGGTGTCAAAACTAAAAAATTAGGCATCACCGCATCGATGCTCGAGCCCATTGAAGAAAGCAAAGTCGGACTCAACGGCAACGATGTCCTCCTGTCTCTTATACACATCTCCGAGCCCACGAGACTAAGGCGAATCTCGTATGCCGTCTTCTGCTTGAAAA
>CAXDNN010000144.1:0-2597 GCA_963990675.1 uncultured Synechococcus sp. | reverse complement strand
GGAACTGGGTCTGGTACGCGACATCGGCATTAAGGCCTTACTCGCAGGCGGCGGAGCCCTGCTGCTCTTCTGGATTTACACCGCGGTCAAGCTCGTCCTCAGCGCCCGTGGCATTAACCCGCTGATCAAGCAGTTCTTCACGCAGGTGGCTGCCGGTCGCATCGATGCGGCTTACTTGCTCACCACCAAGGCCTACCGCCAACACGTCACCCGCCAACAATTCATCCGTTTCCTGGCGGATCTGAAACTGAACAAATTCAGAAACCTCAAATCAGGGCGTCCACGCATCCAAGAGGGCGATGTGATCCTCACGGTGAAGCTCAAGGCGGAAACCGGTAACGACGAAATGCCGCTCGACTTCACCTTCACCAAGGTGGATGACAACTGGCGCATTGCCCGCATTAACCGGGTCAATGCCTGATCAGAGCGAGCGGGCCACGGAACTGCGCAACCTGCTCAACAAAGCAGCCCATGCGTATTACGTCCTCGATACGCCAACCATGGAAGACGCGGTCTACGACCGCCTTTACCGAGAACTGCTTGAACTGGAGCAGTCCACTCCGAGCCTGAAAACGGCAGACAGTCCCACCCAGAGGGTGGGAGGCGCCCCCGCCGAGGGCTTCACGAGCGTTGAGCACCGCATCGGATTGCTCAGTTTGGACAATGCGTTCAATCGCGATGATCTCAACGCCTGGAATGAACGGCTTCTCCGGGCAATCGATCGCCCCCTCGGCAGTCCCCTGGACCTGGTGAGTGAGCTGAAGATTGATGGCAATGCCCTTGCCCTCAGTTACCGCAACGGGGTTCTTGAACGGGCAGCCACACGGGGAGATGGAAAACGCGGCGAGGAGATCACCGCCAACGTTCGAACCATCAGCGCGATTCCGCTCCGCCTGCAACTCGACAATCCACCGGAGTGGGTGGAGGTTCGCGGAGAAGCCTTTATTCCAGACAACACCTTTGCCGAGATCAATGCGGAACGGGAGTCGCGCGGGGAAGCTCTCTTTGCCAACCCCCGCAACGCCTGCGCCGGAACACTGCGTCAGCTCGATCCAAAAGTTGTGGCAGCACGACGCTTGGACTTTTTTGCCTACACCCTGCATCTACCAGCCCAAATGCTGCCGCCCAGCCAATGGGACGCTCTGACATGGCTTGAAAACGGAGGATTTCGGGTGAATCCCAACCGAGCCCTCTGCGCCAATCTTGCGGAGATCAACCGATTCTCCGACCACTGGGAACAGGGCCGCCACGACCTTCCCTATGCCACCGATGGCGTGGTGGTGAAGCTGAACAACTTGGTGCTCCAAGACGAAGCTGGCTTCACTCAAAAATCACCACGCTGGGCCATCGCCCTGAAATTTCCAGCGGAAGAAGCGCCAAGTCGTCTGCTTCGCATCGTCGTCCAAGTCGGCCGTACGGGCGTGATCACCCCGGTTGCAGAATTTGAACCCGTCGCCTTGGCAGGCACCAACGTGAGCCGCGCCACGCTACATAACGCCGATCGGATTGCTGAACTGGATCTGCATCTGGGCGACACCATCGTGGTGCGCAAAGCCGGGGAGATCATTCCCGAGGTGGTGCGGGTGCTGCCGGAACTTCGACCCAGCAGTGCCACCCCGGTGCAGCTGCCGGAACACTGTCCTGAATGTGGATCCAGCCTTGTGAGGGAAGGCGATGAAGCCGCCACCCGCTGTGTGAACAGCAGCTGTCCAGCAATCCTGCGGGGCGGCCTACGGCACTGGGTGAGCAAGGGCGCCCTGGATGTGGACGGCCTTGGCAGCAAGCTGATTGAACAGCTTGTTGACCAAGGCTTGGTGAGCTCGATTGCCGATCTGTATCGGCTTGATGCAGCACTGCTGGGCAGCCTCGATCGCATGGGCGAACGCAGCGCCAATAACTTGATTGAAGCCTTGAGGCTGTCCCGACAACGATCGTGGGCGCGACAGCTTTACGGCTTAGGCATCCATCACATCGGCGAGGTGAGCGCAAAAGCCATCACCGCAGAATTTCCGGATGCCAACAGCCTGATGGAAGCCGCCTGCAATGCCCCCGACAGCATCACTGCGATTTTTGGGGTCGGAACGGAACTGGCCCAAAGTTTGCAGCAATGGTTCTCCAACCCAGCGAATCAACAATTGCTCAGCGATCTGCGCAGCCAAGGATTTCGCTTCGCGCTGGATGTAAATGATCAAGGTCATGTTGGCGCTGCAGCATCCGAACAACACCTCAAGGGACTCACCTTCGTTCTCACGGGCACCTTGCCAACCCTCTCCCGTTCGGAGGCCAAGGAGCGCATTGAAGCGTGTGGAGGGAAAGTAACGGGCTCCGTCAGCAAAAAAACCGACTACCTCGTGGCTGGTGCAGAAGCCGGGAGCAAACTCACCAAAGCAACAACACTGGGGATCAAGATCCTGGACGAAGATCGCCTTCAAGGCATGCTGAATAAATCCTCATAAGCGTTTGATGTGGCGTACAAAGCCTTTTGAGTGATGTCCTCAATGGCCTCTCCGGTGAATGGAGAGTCAACCTAGAAACACAAGTTCCACGAAATGATCCTCATAGAAGTCGAACAACCATGAATGAATTCAATGCCCACC
>CAXDNN010000143.1:0-2610 GCA_963990675.1 uncultured Synechococcus sp. | reverse complement strand
AATCCCTATATCCCGACGGTGCATCTCAATTACCGGTATTTCGAGGCTGGTCCCGTCTGGTGGTTTGGAGGTGGAGCGGATCTCACGCCCTATTACCCCTTCCTCGACGATGCGCGTCATTTTCATCGCACCCATCAACAGGCCTGCAACTCTGTGCATCCCAACCTGCACAAGGTATTTAAGCCCTGGTGCGATGAATACTTTTACTTAAAGCACCGTGGTGAAACCCGCGGTGTTGGTGGAATTTTTTATGACTACCAGGATTCGAGGGGAACGCTGTACAAGGGGCAGGATTCAACAGGAGTAGCAGCCAAGGTTTCATCAGAACTTGGTGCAACTCCGTTGAGTTGGGAACAACTGTTCAGCCTTGGCCAGGCCAATGGCAGGGCTTTTTTACCCTCCTATGCACCGATTGTTGAAAAGCGCCATTCGACTGCCTACGGCGATCGCGAACGGGATTTTCAGCTTTACCGCCGTGGTCGCTATGTGGAGTTCAACCTTGTGTGGGATCGCGGCACGATTTTTGGACTCCAAACCAACGGACGCACAGAATCGATCTTGATGTCGTTGCCACCATTGGTGCGTTGGGAATACGGGTATAGCGCCGAGGCCGGCTCTCGCGAAGCCCTCTTAACAGACCTGTTCACCACTCCCCAAGATTGGTTGGGCGACCCCTCGCTCGAGGATCGTTGCCGGCCCCATCAGGCGATCAACTAACCCCTTTCAAAAGGGCATTCACGACGCGTAAACCCAGGCAATTAACGGTCTGGGTTCGTGTTTCTTGATTGCGAAGTTTTTGCTCCAAAGGAGGCTCGAGCATTCCAATCTCAAGAATGCCGATCCCGCGCCGGGGCCCGCCGAGGCCGCCTCGAAACAACCTTGGGAAGCGTCCAAAGGACTGCGCGATGGACTCATCCAGCTGATTCAGAGGGCGATTCAGGGCTGGGATGAGTCCTGAACCGAAGCCGTAGGGGCTGTAAGCGTCGAAGTGAATTTCAAGGATGTAGTCGCCCTTGCTGGAGCGAACGCGAGCTTGCGACCAATTCGTTCTTGGGTCGTTGTCATCTCGGATGGTGAGCAAGGGTGGGATGTACGAGGTGATGTTCAGCCCTCGCTCCTGCCCGAGGCGCACCACGGCGCGTTGCACTTGCAGATTCCAGTAGAGCTCGTCACGCATGGAGCCGTCCATCGGTGGCTGATTGCGCACGTCCACGGCATATCCGGGTGTTCCAGCGCTGCCTAGCTTTTGAGAATCGGCATGGCCTGCCATGACCACGATCGGAATGGTTGATGGCACGGCTCCTCGGCCGACCCACCGTCCGGACTCTTTGGTGCGGCGGCCCAGTAGTGGGTCAGGGTTGGCTTCTGGCGGGCAGTGCTTCAAACCGGATTCATGGCTTTGTGCCGCTGCAGGTTTCGCCAAGGGAAGCCAATTTTGTTGGCTTTGTGCCCAACCTTCAACGGGCATCCCAGTGACCGTCAGAACGCCGATAGACAGCGGAACAGTGATGGGCGTGCGACGGATCCACTTCCAGACAGCCATGATTCAGATCGGCGATGTCAACAGGGATCCATCGCTGGCAAGCTGGAGCGACTCGGCCAGTTCGAGTTCGATCGCAATTAATTCATCCCGGTGAGCTCGCAGCCTCAGGGCGCTTCCCCCCTGTGCTGGTGCATCCAATAGACGCAGTTCAAGCGTTTCGGTGCGAGCCGCACGGCTGTTGTAGATCACGCCGGCGAGAGGGCCGAGGCCCACGAGCGGTAGAAGAGACCACCAGGCCAGTTGGGGCGCGAGTTGTTGCAGAACTAACCCGAAGCAGGCTGAGCCGATGGTGCCAAGAATGGACAGCAAAACAGCGAGGGGTTGGCTCGAGGCCACTTGTCCTTGAAAGCGCAGAACCTGTCGTTCTGCGTCGCCGCCATCGCGGTTCCAGCCGCGTTGTTCCAGCCAGTCGCTCAGACCTTCCAGCACGGCCAGCGGGGATTGTGGTGAGGTGATGTCCACCACAGTTGTGCGGTCCTTGCTAGCGGCGCGCAAAAAAAACACCAGACCAATGGCCAGGAGGATCGTGAGCAGCAGGATGGACTGGAAACCCGGCGGCATGGATCCCCGCAAATCGATGCCCCCTTTCTAAGGGGGCCCGTTTCGAAGAGGGTCTGTTTCGAGTCAGTTCAATGCGAATCGATGGGAATCCAGCCATGTTCGCCACGGCCCCATCAGGCGTTCGGCTTCGCTGCGCGCTTCGGCTTGCAGATGCAACATCCGGCGCGGGCGTCCCCTCGATGGACAGCGTTGGGTGTAGCTGCTGATCGATCCTTGTTGTTCGAGGAAGTCCAACGCCTGCTGAAGCACCGTCTCAGAAAGGCGTAATTGGGGCTCGGCTTGGATGAGCTGCTGCAGAAGGCAGGACGGATAACTGTCGTCTTTCAGAAGGCATTCCAAAATCCAGCACACCGCGAGTTCCAGGTCGAGGAACTGTGGTGGTGGTTGATGAAAATACTGTTCGATGTCTGCGAGGCAGGTGCGTGATGGCTTGCGACGAGAGAACACGACGAGGAACACACTCCCCCCATCAAAGTCGATCTCATTTTGAGTTTCAAGAGGGATTG
>CAXDNN010000142.1:0-2700 GCA_963990675.1 uncultured Synechococcus sp. | reverse complement strand
GCGTTCTGCCTTGTTTTGGCGTTGCCAATACGAGCTGTACAAAGTTACTTAATCCCCAAGGTGGGATTGATGTGGCGCCGATGGTTGAGTTCACGGCTATTGGGTCGTTATTTATCAAATCGTGCCTACTATGTTCTTAATCCGAATGATGAAAATGCATCCGATATTGATAATCCAGATCAGCGTATTTCTGATGACACAAGAAGCTTCACGATTACAAGTTTGAGTGTCTTGGTTGAGGTTATCTCAGCATTGCTGACATTTCTCAGCTTCATCATTGTTCTTTGGACAATTAACGGGCGTCTTGCTTTATTGCTGTTGGTTTATTCAGTGGTCGGTACCGGTTTGATTGTTTTTGCAAGTCGTCGGCTTGTGGCGTTGAATTATCAGCAATTAAAGCTCGAAGCCGACTTCCGCTATGGGCTCGTTCATATCCGAGATAACGCTGAATCGATTGCCTTTTATGGCGGTGAGGGGCAAGAGGGTAAAGAGGCCAACCGCAGGCTCGATGGTGCTATTCAGAACTACAACCGATTGATCGTTTGGGAGGCGCTGATCAGTGTGATTCAGCGCTCTTATGACTACTTCTCTCGCTTCCTGCCTTGGTTGGTTATTGCACCTATCTATTTCGCAAAAGAAGTTGATTTTGGTGTATTTGGTCAGGCAAGTATTGCCTTCTCCCAGGTGTTATTTTCGGTGAGTTACATCGTAAATAATATTGATCGTTTGGCAGCATTCTCCGCCAGTATTTCTCGTCTTGAGGGCTTTCAAGGGCGCGTTGATGAGATCAGTGCCCAGCGGGATGAAGCTCCCCAAGCCAGCGGTTCCGCGGCACAGGTCACTGAGGGCAACCATTTGCTTCTGAAAGGTGTCGACCTGGTGCCGCCTTTTAGTGATCGGGTCTTAATTCAAGATCTAAATCTCAGTCTTGAGCCCCGCCAGCGCTTGTTGGTTGTGGGCCCTTCCGGTTGCGGTAAAACCTCGTTTTTACGTCTGGTGAGTGGCCTTTGGCCAGTGCAAGGGGATGGTGAAATTCAGCGCCCGTCGACGGGGGATTTGCTGTTCATTCCCCAGAAGCCCTACATGCTGCTGGGTTCCTTGCGGGAGCAACTGGCTTATCCCCTGGAGTCTGATCGATTTGCCGATGACCAATTCCGGGCTGTGTTGGCCGAGGCCTGTTTGCCTGATTTGCTCAACCGTTATCCGGATCTGGAGGTGAAGCAAGATTGGCCAAGGCTGTTGTCTCTAGGCGAGCAACAACGGCTTGCCTTTGCGCGACTTTTGCTGAATGCCCCGCAGATGGTGGTTCTCGACGAAGCCACCAGTGCGTTGGATGTGGCCACGGAGCGCCATCTTTACGAGTTGCTTTGTCGGCGTGAGATGTCTTTCATTAGTGTTGGACACCGTCCCACCCTGACCGAATTCCACGACACAGTGCTCGAGCTGGATGGAAAGGGAGGATGGCGTCTGTTGCCTGCGGCAGGCTATGAATTCGGCCGCGTCTGATCGACCCGATGACTTCTGAGACCACCAGTGCTGCTGACGCCAGCCAAGAGCAGGCCCGATCTGCCACAGCCACCACAACCGATGCTCCTGCCTTTGGTTGGAGCAGTTATGCCGAGCGGGTGAATGGCCGTTTCGCCATGGTTGGGTTTGTGGCAGTCGTCTTGGTTGAAGTGTTGAGTGGAGACACGTTTCTGTCTTGGGCAGGCCTGCTTCCTTAATTACGGCAAGCGGATGAGATCAACGTCCCAGCGCCCGTTTCGACTCACTTGTACGGCCAGAAGCCTCCCTGAGCCATCAAGACTCACCGATCGAGGCACGCCAGGAGGATCTAAAGGGAGTCGCTGCAGGGCTGCTGCATTACGGCGGTAGAGAAAGAGCTCGGTGCGATCCTCCCGTTGCTGAACCACGGCGATGCGGCCGCCATCACCGCTCACGCTGAGGCTGATGGGTTGGGCGTCTGCGCGATTAAGGCCTGGTAGAGGTACCGGTCGGCGAGTTCTGAGGTCGATCAGTTCGATCCGCTCTCGCCCGCCCCGTGTGCCAAGGCTCGCCAACCAGACCTGGGCAAGAGCTGGGTCCCGGCGGCTACTCACTGATTGACGCAGGAGTCCATTGAGCTCGGGCCGGGGACGCGGTCGCCCGCCACTGCATCCAGCCAGCAAAAGGAGCACACCCAAGCTCAGGCTGAGCCTTGTCATGGTGTTGGCGAGAGGGGTGGAGTGCTCAAGGCTTGTCCCGCTGGTCGGTCGGTTTCCAACACATCGCTTAGGTCAAAAATCTCAACGCGCCAAAGACCTTGATCGGTCACTTGTAGAGCCATGGTTTGGGCGTCGGGTGACAGGCTGACTTGGATCGGATCTCGGCCGCCAGGGAGCTGAATGGGGTGCAATCGCCCGTTGAGACGGTCGGCGATGACTGCCATCCGCCGCCGTCCCTGTTGGGTGATCAGGGCCAGGTATCGACCATTCCAGCTCAGCGATGGTGAGCTATGGGGCTGATGACGTTTGAGTTGAGGCAATGCCTGGATCGATCCATTGCTCACATTGCGCAATTGCACCGTTTGGCGCCCCCGCAGGTCGCTGATCACGGCGAGCCATTGCCCGTTTCCACTCAGGGCAGGATCCTGTTGGCTTGTGGCCAGTAATCCACCGCCGGCTCTGTCCACGCGGCCATTACAGCCCACCAGGCCCATGC
>CAXDNN010000141.1:0-2846 GCA_963990675.1 uncultured Synechococcus sp. | reverse complement strand
CTTGCGACGAGAGAACACGACGAGGAACACACTCCCCCCATCAAAGTCGATCTCATTTTGAGTTTCAAGAGGGATTGCGTTGAATTTTCAACTCTCGGCCGGCGAGACTGCGTTGATTGATCTGCTGGGTCTATGGCGAGTTCTCCTTCCGTTCCTGCTCAGTTCGCCGTGTTCGATGGGGACTTGGATGCGTCTTGGACGGAGCAGTACCTCCAGATGCCTTGTCTTGCGGTGGATACCGAAGCCATGGGCCTAATTCATGGTCGCGACCGCCTCTGTTTGGTGCAGATCGCTGATGCACAAGATCGTGTCGCATGTGTGCGCATCGGCTTGGGTCAATCCAGTGCTCCCAACCTGCAACGTCTGTTTGAGGCCCCATCGGTGGAGAAGGTGTTTCACTTTGCCCGATTTGACGTGGCGGCCCTTGCGGCTGGGCTTGATATTGCTGTTCAGCCTTTGTTTTGCACCAAGGTAGGTAGCCGCTTGGGGCGGACGTACACCCCTCGACATGGCCTGAAGGATCTGGTGATGGAACTGGTGGGTGTGGAGCTCGACAAGGGAGCGCAGAGTAGTGACTGGGGAAGGGTGGATGAGCTCACGGAAGTGCAGCTCGCCTATGCCGCTAACGATGTGCGCTACTTGATCCCAGCGAAGAACCAGCTGGAAAAGATGCTGCGTCGGGAGGGACGTTGGGAGTTGGCACAACGTTGTTTCGCCTGTATCCCAGTGATGTCTGAATTGGACCGGATGCGGTTTAACCAAACCTTTGAGCATTGAGCTCGGTCTGATCATTAGTCCTCAAGGATGAAATTGCTGTCGCCCTCGGTGTCTTTCAGCAGCTCGTCAAGGGTCGCGGCATGGTCGCTGTGCCCTTGATCAAGGGCATCCAACATCGACTGCACGAGCAATCGTCGCGTTTCAACATCACGCTTGCCCTCCTTGGCGGCGGCCTGATCCACTTGGCGCCGAGCACTGGCCAAGCTGATGCTCAGTCTGCTGGCGAGCTGGGCGCAAAGCTTCACGAATAGGGGATCTTGAATCGAAGCCATCGCTCTCTTCCCGAACTCCTCAGTATCAGTGCAGGTGGTCAAGGATCAGCTTGGCGAGCCGATCACTACCCCCCGATGTTCCCATGCGCTGTTGGCCGATTCGCCCCAGCCTCTCCCGTAAATCTGCATCCGCCAAAAGACGTTCAAGGGCAGTTGCTAGCGCCATTGGGGTTGAACAAGGCTGCACTGAACCCCCAAGCAATCGACTTTGCCTGCGCGCAAAACTTGCCTTGAATTGTGGGCCAGGCCCTGGCAATGAAAGGGCTGGAACACCAAGACCGACCAGCTGTTCTGTGGCCGTTCCTGCTGTAGCAAGGCCCACTTCAGCCCAGCCGCACCAGGATTCAAAACAGGACCGTCCAATCAGCAGCATGCAGGGGCCTTTCACCCAACAGGTTTCTGCCTTGAGTTGATCGGATGGAGGCAAGCTTCGCCGAAAGCCCTGTCGTTCCAAGCTGGTTCTAAACCCATTCGCTGAGGGTTCTGCTCCCGCTGCCACAAGGAACGCCATCGGCACAGCTGAGGTCACCATGGTGATCGCTTTCAACAGACGATCGAAGTTGGCCTGGGCTTCAGGCATTCGGCTTCCACACAAAACAAGCACTCGTCGACAACGCTCGAGTGCTTTTGGAATCGTTCGCAGTTGGAGGCCATCCATCATTGGATTGCCGGGCGCTTGGGCGGCCACACGATGACGACGTAATCCCCTGGCGGTGAGTTGATCCCGCGTGGCGACCCATTGGCATCGCTTTGAGCGCATCAAAGCCCATTCCCATGGATCCCATTCACTGCCCTTGAGGCGGTGATAGCGATCGCTGAGGTCTCGGCCAGGACCACTTCGCCAGGTGTAATCGCTTTTCGGTGTTCCTATGAATCCGAAGCAAGCACCACCGCTCCAGGCCATCAGCAGAGGTAAAAGATCTCCAATTGCAACGAGAAAGCGTCCTTGCTGAGCTCGCCGTTTAATGAGTCGCCATTGCCCCCAGCTCAGGAGTGGTAATCCCGCTCCAACGTCTTGGAGCATGCCCCGCAGACTTTGGTTGCTAAAGCCTCCACTCGGAAGATTTGCTGTCGGACCAATCTGTTGCAGCCATCCAGCCTTCACCCCTGCTTCAAAGGCTCTCCCTTTGCCCACCAGAGGCATCACTTCCAAAGGAAGTTGAGGATTGCGGCGGTGGACTGCTTCCAGGATGCGAAGGGCGATGAGATCTTCCCCATGGCCATTGCAGAGCACCAGAAGTGTTGTTGAACCGTGGCTGATACGATCGCTTTGAGGGACTCGACGTTCCCCTGCGGCGGCATGGCCAAGTGGTAAGGCAGAGGATTGCAAATCCTTTATCCCCAGTTCGAATCTGGGTGCCGCCTTTTTCAAGATCGAACGAACGAGCCGCACGGTTTGTTGTTTGAGTGAGCCTTCGTGCGACGACACAAGCGGTTTAACGGCAGGGCACCGTTTCATTGATTCCAGTCTCCCAAATCCCCTTGGGACTCACTCGGGTCATGATCGCTTCCAGTTTTTTCTTGCCTTCATCGGCAAGCCTTGATTAATAGTCGTTGTCGGCGACGCACATGCCCAAGCAGCGAATTCCGTTGCTTGCTGTTCGACGGCAATGGTTGCAAAGAATTCGTTCGACCTCAACAGGCTCGGTGTTACTCGAGGTTTTGGTTGAGTGGCACGGAGATGATTCCGACGCTTTGTGGGCAGACATCGAAAATCTGATTCAGGATCTGTCTCTTATACACATCTCCGAGCCCACGAGACTAAGGCGAATCTCGTATGCCGTCTTCTGCTTGAAA
>CAXDNN010000140.1:0-3243 GCA_963990675.1 uncultured Synechococcus sp. | reverse complement strand
GACGACCTCTTGCGTCTCCAACAAGACCACACCGTGCAACTGACAACCCAAGGGCAAAACGCTGGCTCCAGCCTGAATACAAGCCAGGTCAGTGGCCAAAAAACCGTGGAGGTTTTGCTACCAGCGGGGTCGACCCTCGCCGGAGCTAGCCTGCGGGAACTGCGGTTCAGGCAACGCCACAACGCCACAGTGTTAGCGCTGCGCCGCGGCCAAGAAACCGTTCAAGAACGGCTGGGCCAAGTGGTGCTCCGAGAAGGCGACGTGTTGCTTCTCCAGGCACCGTTCGATTCGATCCGCGGCCTCCAAGCGAGCAATGACCTACTAGTGCTCGATCGGCTGGAAGACGATCTCCCGACGGTGGGTCGCAAACCCGTGGCCGTCAGCATCGCCATTGCCATGCTGCTGCTGCCCACGCTCACCCCCATCCCTCTCGTCGCAGCTGTTTTGCTCGCAATGGTTTCGGTGGTGGCGACGGGATGCCTGCGCCTTGGCGAACTCCAACGTTCGATCCGCCTCGATGTGATTTTGCTGCTCGGATCCCTCACCAGCTTCAGTGTGGCGCTGCAGACCACAGGTCTTGCCGATGCCCTGGCCGCTGGAGTCCAGCAGTGGCTCAACGGTTGGCCCACCTATTACGCCCTCGTGGTGATCTTCCTTGGCACCACCCTTCTCACCCAAGTCATGAGCAATGCCGCTTCGGTGGCCCTCTTGGCCCCAGTGGCGGTGCAACTGGCTCCAGCCCTTGGACTCTCCCCTTTCGCCCTCTTAATCACCGTGTTGTTTGGGGCAAGCCAATCATTCCTCACCCCCGTGGGATATCAAACCAACTTGATGGTGTTCGGCCCAGGCAGGTATCGGTTCCTCGATGTCACCCGCTATGGCTTAGGACTGACATTGATCATGACCGCATTGATCCCTGCGCTGATCCTTTGGCATTACGGCTAATCCTGACTAACACTGGTTGCACTGAGGCTTAGCCCTTGCCAATCCGAAAGGCCATTGAGCGAAGCCAGGGCTGGCGCCTACGCCTCACGGTGCCTCAGTTCACTGTGGTGACGGGATTGCTGGTGGTGCTTCTCGGAACACTGCTTTTAGCCACCCCGCTGTGTTCCAACAGCAGCGTTGGGCTTTGGGAAGCCCTGTTCACAGCGACATCGGCCATCACCGTCACCGGACTCTCCATCATCGATATCGGCGTTGACCTCACCGCTTTTGGCCAGGTGGTTTTGGCACTGATGATCCTGACGGGGGGGCTTGGATTGATGGCCATTACTACCTTCCTTCAAGGGTTTGTGATGCACGGCACAGCCCTACGCCGCCGATTAGATCGAGGTCAAACCCTCGACGAATTTGGTGTGGGAGGAGTCGGGAGCACCTTTCGCGCCATCGTCCTCACCGCCCTTGTGGTGATTTTGTTGGGCGCGTTAGTGCTCTACAACTACGGATTCGACGACATCCCCAATCGTGGGGAACGGTTGTGGGCTGCGGTGTTCCACAGCATCTCTGCTTACAACAATGCTGGATTTGGACTCTGGTCGGACAGCCTGGAGCGCTACCACGCCAATCCCGTTGTGAATGGCGTGGTGATGGTGCTCATCATCACGGGAGGACTGGGTTGGAGAGTGACCAGTGACCTCGCAACTCAGGGTTTTCGCCGTGGCCGCGGCCGCCGACGTCTCAGCCTGCACTCCCGGCTGGTGTTGCGCACCTCCTTTCTGCTCATTGGATTTGGGGCTCTAGGACTCGCGATGACCGAGTGGCTGAACAAGGGAGGGGTGTTCATTGAAATGACATGGTCGGAACACTGGATGACGGCTCTTTTTGAATCCGTCACGGCCCGGACCGCAGGCTTCACCACCATTCCGCTGTCCTTGGAGAACATCACCGAATCCGGTTTGTTGCTGCTGATGACCTTGATGTTCATCGGTGCCAGTCCTGGCGGCACGGGGGGTGGCATTAAGACCACAACGGTGGCAGCGCTCATGGCCGCCACCCGCTCCACCCTGCAGGGAAGGAATGCTGTGGTGATTCGCAACCGCGAGATCACAGACAAAGTGGTGCTGCGAGCGGTTGGCATCACCGTTGCGTCGCTGCTGTTTGTGCTGGGGATGGCACTGCTGATCAGTATCGGCAGCAACCTCAATGGTGAAGACCCATTCACCTTTTTGGAAATGCTGTTCACCTGTGTTTCGGCTTTCGCAACGGTGGGGCTCGATCTAGGGGTCACGGCAGAACTCAGTCGATTTGGACAATCCGTGCTCCTCGTCGGCATGTTTGTGGGTCGTCTCGGCATCCTTTTGCTGCTCAGCGCAATCTGGGAAGCCACAACACGGGAGCAAATCCACATCCAACGCCAGAATCGGGTTGGTTACCCCCGTGAAGACCTGTATGTCTGAGTGCACCCCAAGCGCCTCAAAGCCATGAAGGAGTGGTGGCATTGGAGCCCGTTACAAGGCAGTGAACGCCTTGGCTTCGCAATCATTGGCGTGGGACGGTTTGGCATCGCGGTGTGCCGAGAATTGCTCCAAAACGGTGCGGACGTCCTGGCCGTGGATCGATCCGCTCGGGCGATTGAGGAACTGCGACAGGTGGAGCCCAGCGTGGAAGCCCGGGTGGTGGATTGCACCGACGAAGAATCCCTGAGGGAGGCCGGCGTACTGGATATGGGAACCGTTGTTGTGGCCATTAGCGAACCGATTGAGGCCAGCATCACCGCAACGTTGATCGCCAAAGACAGTGAAGGAAGTCAGGTCCAGCAGGTGATCGCGCGGGCCACAAGTGACCTGCACGAAAAGATGCTGAAACGGGTTGGTGCCGATCGCGTGATCTTCCCCTCAAGGATGCAAGGAGAGCGACTGGGACTGGAACTTGTCCGCCCCAACCTGATGGAGCGACTTGCCCTGGACGAGCAGCACTGCATCGAAGAAATCAAAGTTCCGGAACTCTTCGTTGGGCGCTCCCTTCGAGACCTCAACCTTCGTAAAAACTTCCGAGTCAACGTTCTGGCTGCTGGTCCCCAGAGCCGCCTGACGGTGAATCCACCAGCGTCCCATGTGCTCGAACTCGGGCACTTACTCGTGGTGATGGGCCTAATCGACGACCTTCAGCGCCTTCCAAAGATGTAAGCCATGCGCTGTCTCGGCCTAATGAGCGGCACCAGTGCCGATGGGGTGGATGCCGTTCTCGCCGACTTTCGAGGGTCGCCAAACCAGCCGCAATGGGATCTGATTCGGCATGTGCATC
>CAXDNN010000139.1:0-3261 GCA_963990675.1 uncultured Synechococcus sp. | reverse complement strand
GCTTGTTTTTGACCTTGGCTGCGGAGCTGGTCTGCAACGGCGTCGATCGGCTCGTCATTGCCGCCAAAGGCGTCGTAAACGCCAACGAGTTGTTTGGGATGTAAGGCGGCAAGAAGCGTGCCAATGGCTGCTTGCACATCGGCGTCTGGTTCGTCCGGCCATGTGGGAACCACCACGGCCTTGGCATCACCCACTAACGCCGTGAGCTCCTGTGGGTCGGTGGCGCGTAGATCCACGAGCTGCACTTGGGCATCGGCTTTGCCGATGCCATGGGCAATGGCCTGGCTAATGCGATCGGAGAAGCCGTATTGGCTGAGGTAGCAAACCGCGGCATAACTTTCACCCTTGCTGCGCTGGCCGCTCCACTCGCGGTAATCGTTGAGCCAGTGGCTGAGGTGATGACGTAGCAAGGGGCCATGGCCGACGGCCACCGTATTGATCTCCGGCAGGGCATCCATGCGTTTCAACGCCTGCAACACACTGCGGGCGTTGGGGCCCATCAAGCAGTCGTAGTAGAAACGGAAGTCTGGAGCGATCGCGCCGGGATCACTGTCGAACAGCTCGTCAGAGCAGTAGTGAAGTCCAAAGGCATCACAGGTGTAGAGGATGCCGGTGCCGTGATCGAAGGAAAAAATGGTGTCCGGCCAGTGCAGGTTGGGGGCACTGAGGAATTCAAAGCGGTGCTGAACACCGCTCTCTGGATTGGTTCCCAAGTCCAGCTCTTCACCGCTCTTCACCGCTCGGGATCGGAACGGACGATGCACTTGGTCTTGGAGGAATTGAATTGCCACCTTCGATCCGACGATTTCAATTTCAGGATTGAGGTCGATGAGGTCACCAATCAGGCCTGAATGATCCGGCTCGGTGTGGCTCACGATCAGCACATCGATCGCAGTGGGATCGATTTGATCCTTCAGTAACGGAATCCAGCTGTCCCTGAATTTGGCGTGGCTGCTGTCGATGAGTGCGGTCCGTTCACCTCGCACCAGGAATGAGTTGTAAGTGGTGCCGTTGCGGAGTCCGAATTCAATATCGAAACGGCTGCGTTCCCAATCCAGGGACCGAATCGTGGTTGTATCCGCGGCAATGGCTTCGCATTGAAGGCTGAGGCGCGGCGCGGCAGGGGCAACAACCATGAAACCGACCATGACGGAGTTCAACTGTAGGAAGGCTGTTTGCTTCGATGACGCGCAAGATGGCAGAAATCGCTTGATCTTTATGGCGTCATCGACGCTGCGTCAGAGCATTGGGCCGGGAATCCTGTTGGCCGGTGCCTGTATTGGTGGATCCCATCTCATGTCGTCCACCACCGCCGGAGCGCGGTTTGGATTCGCGCTGGTGGTGTTGATCCTGCTCACCAATCTGATCAAGTACCCCTTTTTGCGGGTGGGGACGCGCTTCACCGCTGCAACAGGACTCTCGCTGCTGGAAGGATTCCAGCGGCGCAATAAGGCCTATCTACCTCTGTACCTGTTGGTGAGTTTGGTCACCGGCACGGCCACGATCGCGGCCGTGAGCTTCGTGGCTGGGCTGTTGCTCACCAATGTGCCCGGTTTAACGGGTTGGGATCCCTATGGCCTCTCCATCGGGGTGCTGGTGCTGAGTGGGCTGATCTTGTTGTTGGGCCACTACAGAGCGCTGGATCGCTTGTCCAAGCTTTTGGTGGCCTTGCTCACGCTGCTCACCGGCGTGGCGGCAGTGTCGTTGCTGATTCGCGGCCCAGTGGGTGATGTGGCTTCAAGTTGGCTCGCGACCGATCCCAGCCCATGGACCTTGGCGAATTTGGCGTTTCTGATCCCCTTGATGGGTTGGATGCCAGGTCCGGTGGAAATGTGTGTATGGCCGTCATTGTGGATGTTTTCCAGGGCACGCGATACGGAGCACACCGCTACCCCTGCGGAGGCGGAATTCGATTTCAACCTTGGCTACGGCGTCACCGTAGTGACGGCGATGTTTTTCGTGATCCTCGGGGCGTACACGATGTACGGCAGCGGCGACGGGATGCTCGCTGGCAGTGGCGTGTCCTTTGCACAGAAGCTGATCAAGCTCTACACCGCAGCCATGGGGGGTTGGGCGGCTTGGGTGATTATTCCCGCTGCGTTTTCGGCGATGTTCAGCACCACGATCACCTGTCTGGATGCCTATCCCCGCAGCATCGCCGCCATTCAGGGTTTGTTGAGCGGTCACGATAGTGGTGATGCCGCTCCAGGCCCCCAGCGCCGACGTTTTCAGTTGTGGGTAGTGATTCACCTGCTGGTTGCGGTGGTGGCCTTGGTGGTGGCAAAAAGCGGAGGCATTGGCGTGAAGGACTTCGTGTTCGGCGCGATGACCGGCAGTTTTCTTTCCGCTCCTCTGTTCGCCTGGATGGCGATGGACACGATCAACAGCAGCCTCGTTCCGGTTGAGCACCGTTATGGCCCGGTGATGCGTGGATTGTGTTGGTTTGGCTTGCTGTTCTTTCTTGTTTTTAGTCTCCTATTTATTGCTAGTGCCTTTTTTGGGGTTGGTGCTTAATCGGTGATCAATTTAGGGATGGATCCAATCAAAAACCCCCGTGGAAGCGGGGGTGGGGTCCGTTCGTTGTGGTGCGTTTCCTGTGGTGAAGACGGAATCGTCCTAGGGCGTGAAGGTCAGCTCTTGATCTTCATTGTTTGATCGTGGTGAGTCACTTTTCAATATGCACAGACACGCTGGTGTGTTCGATCGCTTTTCCAGCAGTGATCTCAAGAATGCCGTCGCGATAGCTGGCCTTCAATTGCTCTCTGTCGAGGCTATGGGGGAAGCGGAAGCTGCGGCTCCAGGTGCCATTGCGGAATTCACTTAGTACTGTGGAATTCCTGTCGTCATCGGGGGTAACAGGGCGTTCGGCACTGATCACAAGGTTGCGATCTGTGGCCTTGATGTCGATCGAGTCGTGGTCCACGCCAGGTAGTTCTAGGCGTACGGTGTAAGTGGATTCGGCTTCAAGGATTTCGGCGTGGGGCACGCGCTCGGCGGTGGCCATTTGTTGCTCCAGTCGCTCGAAAAGTTCGAAGGGTGATTGGCGGAGAGTCAGCATGATTGTTGATCCGAAGAGTTGAACATCAGCGGACTTGGTTGTTTGCCCGCCACAGCAATATGCGTGGTCCTGATGAGAAGGAGGAGCGTAAGAACCGTCTGATTTGATTCGGTCTATACGACTTGGTTCGGTTGCTACTCCTCAGTTGTCGTTGAAACCGAACGGCTTTAAATCCACCACCAATTGCTGAAGCTTGCGGCTTG
>CAXDNN010000138.1:0-3301 GCA_963990675.1 uncultured Synechococcus sp. | reverse complement strand
GCGTCGGGAAAGCCATGGCCCCTTGTTTCGGGCTCAGATGGCCGCCATCAATGCTGCGCAGAGCCGCTTTCAGGTGAGCGTTCGTCACAACTACCCGATCCCGGTCCGGCCTCCACGTTGGGTCGCGGTTTGTGCAAGCTGCCAGCGACGGACCCCTTGCCGCCGACGTATCCGTCATGCGGCCTGCCGATCGTGTTGCAATCAGCATCATGGGGGGCGTTGGCATCCCAGTTGTTTGTTGCACTATGAGCCTGCGGAGTAAACGGCCTGAATGGACGTTTTTTGGCTCACCCTCGAATGCAGTGGCGTTGTCATTGCCCTGATCGGTCTCCGACGGGAGCATTGGCTGCGCCGCAGGCGTCGTTAATCTCGAAGGATGGAGGAGCGTTACGAGCGTCTGGACAGGTCCCGTGATCCTCGTGATCGCCGTTTGGATCAATGGCTTGAAACTGGCCGTCAGCTTGTGGATGGAGTGGCCGGACGACGTCCGGGGCAACGTCGTCCGGGCCTAGACCTCGATTCCGTTGGGCGATGGGTCGGCGACAAGGTGGAGTGGTTGTTGGAAGAGGACGACGATTGGAGGGAGCCCTGGCAGAACAGTTCTGAGTACAAGGCCCGTGGGAAGCAACCGCTGCAGGCCATTTCGCGTCGGTCACGTCCTCGTTCGATGCCGACTGCAGCGTTTCAGCCACCCCCAATAGCAGCCCCTTCAGTTGCAGAGACTTCAGGGCCTGACGAGTGGCCCGATGACGACCTGTTTCAGGTTCAGCGCTGGCAGCGCGACTCCACTCAGCGGTCTTCTCAACCGGAGGAGCCGCAAGATCAGCGACCTTCGGCCCGGAGGGGTTTGCCCCGGTCGAGTCGTCGCAGAGCCTGACATCTCCTCAAGGAACTGGGTGAACTCGAAAGGAGCACCCCCGTTCCGCGAGTTGTTGGTTCACGCCGTCGACCAGCTCGTTTGGCATGTCTTCAGCCATTTGAGCTGCCGTGGCTGTAATTGAAGGGGAGCCCGATTGCATGGCTTCCAGCAATTGGCTCCATTGATCAATCTGACGACTCAGGCTCACGGGCTGATGCCCATTGGCTTCCAATAAACCTCCGCAAAGTTCTTGGTTCCAAACAACGCTTTGCGTTTGGCCATGGGGTCCGAGGTGTCTCGCCGCTTGAACCTTCAATGCCTCGGTGCTTGGCTGGCCGCGGCGATCACGCCAGCCGCGTTGATTCAGGATTTTTCCGCAATGAATGGCGGAGATCCCATAAAAACGACCCAGGTCGTTGAGGCTGATCCAAGTTGTGCTGTTCCCCATGGCGCTGTGAAACAAACTGTGCCAATGGTGTTCATCACCTCTAAAGCCGCAAGTTGTGAAAAACAAATCCCTACATAACGGGAAATTTGTTCATGAACTCCTTTGAAGTTCTTGGCGCAGGGTGGAACCCAGCCATGTTTCAAGCTGCGGACTAAAGACTTCTCGGATCACCGTGAGCGCTGTTCCACTTCGAAAGAAGCGGTAGTGGCGGCTCCAAAAGGGTCCGCGATAGCCAAAGGTTGCGTCCAGCCAATCCGCTTCGACGAGGGCAAGTCCATCCACCTCACGAAAGAGTTCGGATCGTCCCTGGGTGAGGCTTTTCCAGATCGGCTGATTGCGGTCTTGGAGGTGCAGTTCCGCTTCAGCTTGGTTCCACCAACTTTCAGCCCACGCCAGCGGTGTTCCGCCGCAGGTGAGCCAAACCTGGCGGCGTAAGAGAGGTTCTTGCAGTTCCTCCACTTCCGCAGGTGCACCGGGATGGTCCCCTTGTTCGGCTTCCATCGCGATGAGGTCGATGGCTACGGGTTCACCGGTGAGCAAGCGAAGATGGCGAGTTGGGCTGCCATCCCCCAGCAACATCAGTCGCCATGGCCCAGGTAGCTGCCGTGGTCCTTCTCCGGCAAGCACGGTGGCTGCGGGTGCTTGCCAGAGATGACGAGGCGATGCCAGCAATTGGGATGGTGTGTTCAGAACACGCCTCCCACCGAAAGCGTGTGCTCTTGCCTGTTGTTGCGAATCACGGCGCTCGATGTTCCGACGGATGCCAGCGTCCAGCCACTGCTTCCCAGACTCTCGCCAATTTCGGCAGAGACGGACGCGTTGTTGATTTGAAAGATGGCGGAACTGCGCCCACCCGGGCTTTGCATCACGCCGGTGAGCACGGGGAGCTGGGAGATCGGCGTGCTCTCAGATGGTGTGAGGCCAATGGGTGGCATCGGCAGCGATTGGATGGGCAGGGTGAGTGGCTCGAGGCGATCGACTGTCGCTGGCTCGGAACTTGGAGGACTGGCCTGTTCAGTGGCGCGTAGGCGTTCGACCAGTGCCACGTTGCGCTCTCGTTCGAGCGTTCGAGCGGAACGTTGTAGATCAAACAGCAGCCAACCACTGCTCAGCACTCCAGCCATGGCCATGCCAGTGAGCAGGGGGGTATGCCATCGGTTGCTTTGCGCTGCTACTTGAGGTGCCAAGGGCTGGATGGGCTCATGGACGGCCACCTCAACGGGCACGAGGTGGCGATTGCTTGCTGAACTTTGGCGCGTTGAACCTGATCGGTTGTCGAAAACGCGATCCATCACCTGCTCCGCACGCAGTGCCCAATAGGCGTGGGATGTGGGATGGCGAGCGGCCAAAGCAGAACGTTGAGGTCCCCAACGCTATCGAGCTTGTGGGGTGGGGGCGAGGGGCTGGCGCTTTTGAAGTTCCAGCCACATCAAGAGGGCGGTGATGTCGGCTTGGCTGACGCCTGGAATGCGATTGGCCTGGCCGAGGGTGGTGGGCTGAATGGCGCTGAGCTTTTCGCGGGCCTCATTGGAGAGGGTTCCGATGCTGGCGTAGTTCAAATCGCTCGGAAGTTTGCGTTGGCTTTGGCGCTTCACCTGGTCGATTTGTTGTTGCTGCCGCTGGAGATAGCCGCTGTATTTGATGTCGATCTCGGCGCCCTCGCGCACGGGAAGCGGCAGGTCGCCATCAGCGAGGCCATAGCGCACGAGATCGGCGGCATGCATTGCTGGGCGGCGGAGCAGGTCCGCCAGGGTGATCGAACCCTTGATCGGTGCACCGGTTTCTTCTTCCACGGTTGATGCGATGGGATCACTCACCTTGAGCCGTGTGGATTCCAGCCGTTTTTTCTCAGCATCCATCGCTTGAAGTTTCTCTTCAAACAACTGCCAGCGCCGGTCGTCGATTAGGCCGAGTTCGCGGCCCAGGGGCGTGAGACGCCTGTCGGCGTTGTCGCCACGCAGGATCAAGCGATATTCGCTGCGGCTGGTGAGCAC
>CAXDNN010000137.1:0-3497 GCA_963990675.1 uncultured Synechococcus sp. | reverse complement strand
CTGAACAGTGGGTAGCGACATGAACAAACGAGCGAGATAGGCCGTCTCTTCCATCCGGGAGGGGCGGCCTTCCCCTTGGTCAGGAGCACATCGAAACGTGTGTGATTACAGATGCTTTGTGATTCAATGAAGGTGCATAAATCATGGCTTTTTGGATCGATGAATTTGGACAAAATCCGAATCTATTGTGATAAATTTTCTTGCAAATGTGTTGTAGTTGTTTGGCTCGTCTCTGTTGTAGATCTCTGCGATTTGACGATGTCTGGCTGAATTCACTCTTTGCCTCAACGTGATTTAAAGAAACATCACATGGCTCTTGTCGATTATTTAAAGCTCGAGCAGAAAGGAAACAGTTAAGAGTGAGGAAGATGTCTTTTGCTCGCAACCGCTCCCAGTCCAGCGATGGCCCAAACCTCAAGTCTCGTGCTTTGCAATTGCATCTTCAGGGGGCTCAAGACGCCATGACGGCTTTTGATGGATATCAACCCATCGGCACAGCGCTTCAGGCGTCGGTGCTTGAACGGCCCATTGGGCATCAGCAGGTGACCGTTCTGCAGCGATTGATGGAGAGGGTGAGCCGCTTGATGCTCTTTATGGCTCGATTATTTCGGTGATTGGCTTCAATCAGTGATTCGTCTCAATTAAGCACTCATGTTGTTGTCATCCTTGCTGGCAACGTGAGTTGTTAGTAATTATTGTTACGCCTAGTCCTTGGCTTGCTTGGTCATGTCACTGGTGACAAGCCATTCAAGGCAATCACAATAACAGTACCCAAAAAATTTCTTTAGTTCTATATGAAAAGAAAAGCAGTCTTTGAGCATTTTCTCTTGGTGACCCTCTCCGTATTAAGATCGCCGAGTTATATCTCCAGAAAGACGTACATCATCTGGCTATGTCGGCAATCTTTTTTCTGCTTCAAATATGCAAGTTGGGATTAGCAGGTTGCTGATCGGTATGAAAGATGAGGATATGTCGAGACGTCTATTGTACTTGTCTGTTTTTATAATGTGTGCGGCTGTTGCTGAAGTTATAGATCTAGGAATAGATAGTGTTTTGGCTGAGGTGTCTTCCAGAGGATTGATGCCTTTGTACAAGCTAGGGGCTGTTGTTGAATCTTTTCTTGGTACTGTCTCGACGCTTTTGGCTGGATCTTCATTGGATTAGTTTTTTGTATTAATCCAGAGGAAGGTTGTAGGTCTGGCCGATGTAAGCCCCTGAAGTTATGTGTCAGTTGCACGATTTTTGAATGAATGCGGATTGGCTGAGTCAGATATTAAATCCCCCTAACTTGTTGTTTAGGTGCCGTTTGGATGTATCTGTATGGATAAGGAGCTGTATCGGTGGGTTGGTTATTTCTTCAGTGTTCGGTTTCCAATGTCCTGCTTTTGATGCGGAATGGTCTTGGAACCTTCTGGGCTCCATTTTGGCTTCGCTGATGTTGGTCGAGAGATCAACTTCGCCATGTCACCCAGTTTCTTTAGTTGATTTCAAGTTCTCGATCTAGCTCCAGATTGGCATTGACGCTGCGGACATCATCGAGGCTTTCCAGCGCATCCAGCAGTTTTAGGCAACTCTGGGCTGTGGCGGGATCGCTAATCGATACGTTGGTGGTTGTGGCCCACTGGTGCCCCCACTCTGTGACATCCCAGCCCTGTTGTCGTAAGCCATCTTGCAGGGCCTCAAGGGCTGCATACGGTCCGAAGATGGTGGCCGACGTCGCATCGATGAGTTCATAGCCTTCGGCATCAAGGTCGAGCAGGCTCTCCAGTAATCGCTCTTCGCTACCGGCCTCCGTTTTGATGGTCACCTCGCTGCGATGCTCGAAGAGGTAGGCCACACATCCGTTCTCGCCAAGGTTCCCTCCGTTTTTGCTGAAGGCGAGCCGCAGATCTGCTGCTGTGCGGTTGCGATTGTCGGTCAGGGCTTCCACCATCACGGCCATGCCACCGGGGCCGTATCCCTCGTAGCGAACGTCCTCGAGTTGGGCTCCTTCTCCGCCTTGGCCGGATCCCTTGGCAATGGCTCGATCGATATTCGAGGCCGGCATCGCTGCCGCACGGGCCTTGCTAATGGCTGTTCGCAGTTGGAAATTGCCAGTCGGGTCGTTCCCAGCTCGCGCGGCCACCATGATGTCGCGCCCAAGACGGGTAAACAGTGCCCCGCGCTTGGAATCAACCACCGCTTTGGTGCGTTTGATCTGTGACCATTTGCTGTGGCCGGCCATCGGGGCGAAGCAGGGATGTCAGGTGTCTGGAGGGTACTCAGGGCTGGTCAACCTGGTGGCGTTAACCGGCGGCGTCGAACACCACCTTGGGTCGTAGTTGCTGGTTCGCCTCGGCTAATCCCATCCCAGCAATGCTTCCATCGGCATTGCATACCACCACCGCATCGCCGTCCCCGAGGCTCCCCTCCAAGTTGTCCCCCAGGCTGAGCCGCCGGCCACAGCGCCAGTCGATTGTTTCGCGATCCGAGAGCATCCGCATTGGAAATGTTTGCAAGGCTTCTAGCGGCGATAGGGGTTCGGGAAGCTCTGTTTCGCCATCGGATTCCGGCAAGGGATGGGCTTGCGCCAAGTGAAAGCCCAGGGCTTGGGTGCGAGTCAGTTCTGCTAGGCAGCCACCGCAGCCCAAGGCATCCCCCAGATCTCTTGCCAGTGCACGGATGTAGGTGCCTGCCGTGCAATGCACCTCGATGCGTAGGCGGCCCAATGTCGGGTCCCAATCGAGTAGGTCGAGTCGTTCGATGGTGACGGTTCTAGCGGGTAGGTCCATCGACTCGCCGCGGCGAGCTCTTGCATGGGCCCGTTCCCCATCCACATGAACGGCTGAAACCTGTGGCGGACGTTGTTGAATCGTTCCCTGAAAGGGGGCAAGGGCCTCGAGACAGTCATGGTCGCTGAGTTCTGGCCATGGAAGGGTCTCCAAAATCTCGCCTTGGAGGTCATCACTGCTGCTGCGTGTGCCCAGTTGAAGCACTCCTCGATAGGTTTTTTCGCCAGGGAGATAGGGCAGTAGACGCGTTGCAGGTCCAAGTGCAATGGGTAAAACCCCGGTGACGGCAGGATCCAGGGTGCCGCCATGGCCAACGCGCCGGAGGCCATAGCTTCGCCGCATACGACTCACGCAGGCGTGGGATGTCAGTCCGGCGGGTTTGTCGATGACCACAAAGCCAAAGGGACCGTCCAAGGGGGGCATCGCAGGCAGATGGAGGTCGTGAGCTCAGACTGTTGCATCTAAGACGACCGAGGACCAGCAATCCCATGCAAGAGCTCCGCAGCAGTCGGGATGTGAACGTGGATGGCTTTTTGACGGATGCTTTGCAGGTGAAGGCTCACCTCGCCCGCTATCTCTCCTTGTCGTTGGAGGAACTGGAGAGGCGTTTACCGACCAGCACGGATGACTTAGCCGATCTCCACCCTGGTGCGTTCCTGTCTCTTATACACATCTCCGAGCCCACGAGACTAAGGCGAATCTCGTATGCCGTCTTCTGCTTGAAAA
>CAXDNN010000136.1:0-3840 GCA_963990675.1 uncultured Synechococcus sp. | reverse complement strand
TTTCAAGCAGAAGACGGCATACGAGATTCGCCTTAGTCTCGTGGGCTCGGAGATGTGTATAAGAGACAGATACACCGAAGCCCTGGATCGATTTAAAGACTTTTGGACGTCATCGATGCCAACAAGAGCATCAGATTGCGCGGGAACAATCGGAGTTTCCATCGATATATCAACTGATTGTTGAACTTGTGAGGCCACACTTTCAACAGATCGAGGGAACATGTGAGATTCGCGCGCTACGGCTTGATGGCCCGGACGGTAGCAGTTGAGACTCAGGTCGTACAGGGGTATTCAAGAGATATAGACACTTCCGGTAGCGGCACCAGATCAAGCCGGTGATAGCTTCCAAAACCCTTTGAATTCTTTCCCATGCGCGTCTCCCGCCTGTTGCTGGTGACGCTCCGGGATGTGCCAGCAGAAGCAGAGATTGCCTCACACCAATTGCTCCTGCGCGGTGGCTACATCCGCAGGGTGGGATCAGGGATCTACGGATACCTGCCGCTGATGTGGAAAGTGATCCAACGGATCACGGCCATTGTTCGAGACGAACTCAACACAGCCGGAGCTCAAGAAACCCTTCTTCCTCAGCTTCATCCCGCTGAACTTTGGCAACGCAGTGGCCGTTGGCAGGGCTACACCGCTGGAGAGGGAATCATGTTCCACCTTGAAGACCGACAAGGTCGCGAACTGGGGTTAGGTCCCACCCACGAAGAAGTCGTAACCAGTCTCGCCGGGGACCTGTTGCAGTCCTACAAACAGTTGCCAGTAAATCTGTACCAGGTCCAAACCAAATTTCGGGATGAAATTCGCCCCCGTTTTGGGCTCATGCGTGGCCGCGAATTCATCATGAAAGACGCCTACTCGTTTCATGCCAGCGAGGCCGATCTCCAGAGCACCTATCTGGACATGGATCAGGCCTATCGACGCATTTTTGAGCGCTGCGGCTTGGCAGCGGTCCCCGTGGATGCCGACAGCGGTGCCATCGGGGGTGCAGCCTCTCAAGAGTTCATGGTTACCGCCGATGCAGGCGAAGACCTGATCTTGTTGAGCGACGACGGCACCTATGCCGCGAACCAAGAAAAGGCCATCTCGCTTCCCTCCAAGGCGGTGGAACTCGATGGGACCGCGATGGAGCTCATCAGCACGCCAGACGAAGCAAGCATCGACGTTCTTTGCCAGTCCCATGGCTGGCATCCCAGCCAACTCATCAAGGTTTTACTGTTCGTCGCCCGCTTGAACGACGGCGTTGAACAACCCCTTCTCATCAGCTTGCGGGGGGATCAAGACCTCAACGAGGTGAAATTAATCAATGCGGTGGGGCGCTTAACAGGGCAAGAGGTCCTGGACTGCCGTCCGATCCAAGCTGAAGACCTGGACAAACAGGGCATTGACACCATCCCCCTCGGCTTTATCGGACCGGACTTGAACGACGCTGTGTTGCGCTCAGCATGCAGCTGGACGAAACAATTTGTGCGTTGCACCGATCGCACCGCCGCCACGATGGATCGGATGATTTGTGGAGCGAATCAATCCGATCAGCATCGCGTCTCCGTCACCTGGGAGGATCTCGGCGGGACACCCAAAAGCCTCGACCTACGCAAGGCCCGAGCCGGTGAAGCCTGTGTTCACAATCCCAAGGCTCACCTCATTGAGAAGCGGGGCATCGAAGTGGGACACATTTTTCAATTAGGACGGAAGTATTCCGAAGCCATGGATAGCCGCTTCACCAACGAAGCCGGCAGAACCGAACACTTTTGGATGGGCTGCTACGGCATTGGAATTTCACGGCTTGCCCAAGCAGCCGTTGAACAACACCACGACGACGCTGGCATCTGCTGGCCCACCGCGATTGCCCCCTACGAAGCGATCGTTGTCGTGGCCAACATGCAGGATCAAACCCAGGCCGAAATGGGCGAGTCTTTTTATAACCAGCTGATTGCAGCTGGGGTGGACGCTCTTTTCGATGACCGCAAAGAACGAGCTGGCGTGAAGTTCAAAGATGCCGATCTCATCGGTATTCCTTGGCGCGTTGTGGTCGGTCGTGATGCAACCGACGGTGTCGTTGAACTGGTTGAGCGTGCCAACCGCGGGGTGCAGAAGTTGCCCCATGCGGATGCTTTGAAAGAACTTCTCAGCACACTGCGCCCTTAAAGTTCGAGAACTTTCAACGATGTCATGCTCTCAGCACTGGCTCGCCTGTTCAAACCCCTCTCGAGGGCAGCTGTCGCCCTTGGACTGGGTCTGTGTTTGCTGCTGACAGCTTGCAGTGACGACGCGGATGGTCGCCTGACTGGTAATTACGCCGATGACACGATCTCGGTCGCCCAAACCTTGCTTGAGGTGATCGATATCCCCCAGGACGATCCAAGCCATGCACAGGCGGAAAGTGACG
This sequence comes from uncultured Synechococcus sp., assembly GCA_963990675.1. Lineage (GTDB taxonomy): Bacteria > Cyanobacteriota > Cyanobacteriia > PCC-6307 > Cyanobiaceae > Parasynechococcus. Next base: position 1,448 of record CAXDNN010000136.1, on the reverse strand, counting down.
CACGGTCATTGATTACCGACTACATGTCGCGTTACCGCCCCCAGCCCCGCGTGAATGGTCTGAGCTCCTTCACAACGATGCAAACGGCTCTTAATTCCCTTGCGGGGCACTACGCCAACTATTCAAACCGCCCCCTTCCTGAGGCCCTGCACGATCGTCTGGCCAAGGAATTAACCAAGGCTGAAAAAGCCGTTGTTCGTGGAACCTGATCCCACAAAAGACAACAACTTTTGACTTAGGGACACCGGATCTGAAATACTCGCGGATTGTGCAGATCTGCGGCTTCGGGCCGCCGTGTCCTTGGCCAATGTTGTCGTCATCGGCGCTCAATGGGGTGACGAAGGAAAAGGAAAGATCACCGATCTCCTGAGCCGCTCCGCCGATGTGGTGGTGCGATATCAGGGGGGTGTGAATGCTGGGCACACGATCGTCGTTGACGGGCGTGTGCTCAAACTTCATCTCATCCCCTCCGGAATCCTTTACCCAGACACCATCTGTCTGATCGGACCGGGAACGGTGGTGGATCCCAAGGTGATGCTTGGCGAGCTGGACATGCTGCTCGCGAATGACATCGATATTTCAGGGCTTCAGCTGGCGTCGTCTGCCCACGTGACCATGCCGTACCACCGCCTTCTTGATCTGGCGATGGAAAAACAGCGTGGTGATCGCCGGATCGGCACCACGGGCCGAGGCATTGGCCCCACCTACGCCGACAAATCACAGCGCAGTGGAATCCGAGTGATCGATCTGCTCGATGAGCAGCGACTCCGCAACCGACTGGAAGGCCCACTCAAGGAAAAAAATGAGCTGCTAGAGAAGATTTACGGCATCGAACCTCTCGATGGAGAAGCCGTCATCCAGGAGTACTTGGGATACGGCGAACGGCTCTCTAAGCACGTTGTGGATTGCACGCGCGCGATCCACAGCGCAGCAAAAGCTCGTAAAAACATTCTGTTTGAAGGTGCCCAAGGCACGCTGTTGGACCTCGACCACGGCACATACCCGTACGTCACATCCTCCAATCCGGTTTCCGGTGGAGCGTGCATTGGTGCGGGCGTCGGTCCCACCCTGATCGACCGTGTCATTGGTGTTGCCAAGGCCTACACGACGCGGGTGGGGGAAGGACCATTCCCGACTGAGCTCAGCGGCAGCCTCAATGACCAGCTCACTGAACGTGGGGGTGAATTCGGTACCACCACCGGCCGCCGCCGCCGCTGCGGTTGGTTCGATGGCGTTATTGGCCGCTATGCCGTTCAAGTGAACGGTCTGGACTGTTTGGCGATCACCAAGCTCGATGTGCTCGACGAAATGGATGAGATCCAGGTGTGCGTGGCCTACGAACTCGACGGTGAACGAATCGAGTATTTCCCGAGCAGCTCCGATGATTTCGCCCGCTGCAAACCCATTTTTGAAACGATGAAGGGTTGGCAATGCTCCACGGAAGAGTG
>CAXDNN010000135.1:0-3862 GCA_963990675.1 uncultured Synechococcus sp. | reverse complement strand
TCAAGCAGAAGACGGCATACGAGATTCGCCTTAGTCTCGTGGGCTCGGAGATGTGTATAAGAGACAGGAATATATTGTTGTTCGCTAAATGTATGATGGCGGCGAGTTGATCTCTAATTAGTCAATGGAGTAATAGCTCTATTGATGAGTTTGAGGTGATCTTTAGAGAAATTGGATTTTAAGTAATCACGGTGGGTTGCTTCATCCCAGTGCGCTGCTCGATTTCCGCAAGAGCATTGATGGCACGAATCATCTCGCCTAGGGCTACCTGGGGGTCTTGGTTGAGATCACCGATGCTGGGCACATAGCTCTCGAGATAGACCCGGATCGTCGCCCCTTTAGTGCCGGTTCCGGAGAGGCGAATCACAACGCGACTGCCATCTTCCAGGAGAATCCTTAGGCCTTGGCCTTGGGTGACCGAGTTGTCGATCGGATCGGTGTAACTGAAGTTGTCCGCATCCCGGATGGTTCCTCCCGCGAAGGGTTGACCCTTCAGGCTTGGAAGCATGGCCTCGAGCCGGTCATACAGCGCATGGGCGGCTGCGCTGTCCACAGCTTCGTAGTCATGGCGGGAGTAGTAGTGCCGCCCAAAGCGCTTCCAATGATCCGCCATGATCTCGGCAACGCTGCACTGTCGTTTGGCCAGGATTTGCAGCCAGAACAACACGGCCCAAAGCCCATCTTTCTCGCGTACATGGTCGCTGCCAGTGCCAAAGCTTTCTTCGCCGCAGAGGGTGATCTGTCCGGCATCGAGCAGATTCCCGAAGAACTTCCAACCGGTTGGCGTCTCAAAGCAGTTGATGCCCAATTCCTTCGCAACCACATCCACCGCCGCGCTTGTGGGCATCGAGCGAGCTACCCCGGTTAATCCCTTGGCATAGGCCGGAGCCAAGGTGGCATTGGCGGTGAGAACCGCAAGGCTGTCACTGGGATTTACAAAACAGTGATGCCCCAAGATCATGTTGCGATCACCATCGCCGTCACAGGCCGCGCCAAAGCGATAACCATCGCCTTGGAGAAGCAGCTCTGCCAAGTCGTGGGCATAGGTGAGGTTGGGATCGGGATGACCCTTGCCAAAGTCTTCCAGGGGAACGCCGTTGCGGACGCTGCCGGCAGGTGCGCCTAACAGACATTCCAAGATGCGAGTGGCGTAAGGACCCGTCACCGCGTGCATGGCATCGAAGGCGAGCGGGAAGTCGTTGTGAAGCAACGCCTTGATTTCATCAAAATTGAACAACTGCTGCATGAGTGCCACGAAGTCATCGACGCCGTCGATGACGTCTACCGACATGGCACCGATGGAGTGCTGCCCGGGCCCATCGAGCGAAATCGGCGTCGCGTCAACGATGGAATAGTGGCTGAGGGTTTTGGTGCACTCGAACACAGCGTCCGTGTAGGACGCCGGTGTGGGGCCTCCATTGGCGCCGTTCACCTTCACGCCAAAGTCACCATCTGGGCCGCCGGGGTTGTGGCTGGCGGAGAGGATGATGCCTCCGATGGCCTTGTTGCTGCGGATCAGATGGGATGCCGCCGGGGTGGAAAGGATGCCGCCAGTGGTGACAATCACCTTGCCGAGACCATGGGCGGCCGCCATGCGCAGGATCACATCGATGGCACGAACGTTGCCGTAACGTCCGTCGCCACCCACCACCAAGGTGCCGCCATCCGTGCCCGGAAGGGTGCGCAATGCCGCCTCTACGAAGCTTTCGAGGTAGTTGGGCTGTTCAAACTGTTGGCTGCTTTTACGCAAGCCAGAGGTGCCTGGTTTTTGGTCGGTGAATGGGGTGTCGAGACGAACCTGACGTTGGGTCGGTTCCGCAGGGGTCGAGCTGGTCATCTCAACGGGTGTGGCGTTATGCGGAACCTAAACCCAGGATTGGCGTTGTCCGAGGTCGAGCCGACCAGTTAACGCCGCTACCCTCAGGACTTGGAAATCTCATCAAGTTATGTCCCGATCGCTTCTCATGTTGCTGTTGGGGTGTGTGGTTGCGGGCTCCGCTGTGCAGGCATCGTCGCAGTCTTGGAAGCGGGCCATTCCCTTTGAGCAAGCCTCCAGTGATGCTGCGACCGCGGCTCATGCTGTTTTGAAGCAGGCGGGAACAGAAGAGTGCCTGAGGGGCAAGCTTTCCAATGCCATTGTTCAGTTGTCCAATAGCTGTGATGTCGCGGGCCTCGAGACGTCGGTGTGTTTGATGGCCTCCAGCATTGCCGGCGAGGAAAACGAGCTCAGCATGGGAGAGATGATGACCACCTCGACGCAACTGCTGTTGATGCTCGAGCGAGCGATCCCATCGCCTTAAAACGGAAGAGATCGACGGCAAGCTCCTCTTCCAAAGGACCCCTTCAAGAGATCGTCTTCCACGAGGCCACGCGTCTTGAACTGTGGTCTCCCCTTGTTCGTGACTAGTTAGGTGCGAGTTGGAGCAGGCTTTTGGGAGGGCTTGCTGGGTTCGCTGCACACTCCGATCAGACGGCGTGCGGGCTGATCAATCGCGTCGCGGCGCTGAAAGCTGTTTGCTGCTGCAACACGTGCTTCGCCAACCAGGCTCCAGAGAACGTCTTTGCATACCGCTGGGAGACGAGGGTGATCCATGAGCTCGTCGGCGTGTTGGCGTACGCGCTCGCATTGGTCTGGGCTGTTGTTCAGCGAGCAGAGGAAGGCTTCCTTCTGCAGCGTTTTGAATCCGTCTTGGTCGGGCCAAGGCACATAGGTAGAAGCCGCTTGAAGGGGCGCTGCTAGGGCGAGGAGCAGCAGCGTTCGAGCTGGAAGCATCACATTCATGACCTCATTCTGCACTCCTTCTTTTCGTCAAAGAGAGAATGGTCAAGGCATCCGATTTATCCCATGAGCTCAATCGATTCATCCCTGCTTTCTCTGGTTTCTCAACCTGCTTAATCCCTCTCTATTCCATTACCGCAGCGGATTCGTTGGCGCTCAAGTTTTCGTTGGAGGTGTGGTGTGATCCCTAGCTCTGCAGTGTCCCAGAGGCGATCCATCTCACGGGTGAAGTGTTTAGCGAGTTGGGGTGAGTGGATCACCAACAGTGTTTCATCGTTGGTGTGAGCAGCTGAGGGCGACCAGTTGAATGATCCCGTGATCACTTTTTTGTGATCGATTACGGCGAACTTGTGATGCAACTTGTCGCCGCGGGCGAGGCGTGGGGTTCCGATGCCATGTTGTTGCAGTGGTTGTGAAGGAATCGCTCAGGACTCTCCTGACCCCATAAGCCAAAACCCAAGCCAGAAGGGCACTGGATCTCGCGTTGAGACGCCATAGGGCTAAGAAGAGCTACTAGATCTGTGGATCTGGCTTGGCTTTTGAGGGTTGTGAGCCCTAAGCCCGAATCTCACGCAAGGGAGAGGGATGTTGAAGAAGCCACCGAGGCTGAGAGATGACAACGGTGCTCTCCAAGTCAGGTTGAGGCTCGAGGGGCGGGACCATTACATCAATCGCCTTGGTCGTTTCGACGATCCAGTCGCCCAAGCCAGGGCACAAGCCATCTGCGCTGAGATCTAGCTGAATGACAAGTAATCTTTGTTGAGCGGTTTGATGTTTATGAAATATTCCCTGCCCAGCTCTGCTTCTCCTGAAGCCAAAGCAATTTGTCAACTTATTAATCAGGGATTGGATCCCAGAAAGCTGTTCATAGCTGCAATTACTTTCTATGGTGACGCCCTTGTGAGGGGGAAGGTCGGTTCTTCTCCTTTTGTTGTTGAATCTGGTTTGTTTCAAGGTATGAGGCTTCTTTCTTCCGCTCTTGGCTCTCTTTTGGCACCCAAGATCCAAGGTACATATGAGAAAGAAGCTGTCTCTTATACACATCTGACGCTGCCGACGAAGGCTTAGGTGTAGATCTCGGTG
>CAXDNN010000134.1:0-4054 GCA_963990675.1 uncultured Synechococcus sp. | reverse complement strand
ATCAACCCAAGTCGCTCTTTGTCGCCGATATGAAGATTGAGATCGGCAAACAGAGTTCGGATGCCGAAGTCTTTCGAAGCACCCACCAAGCTGATCAAACTCACGGTGTGCTGGCAGGGCGTTGGCTGTCTAGGTATGCAAACACACTCTTATCGCCCACATCTGCAGCGGCCTCCATCCCGAATTTACGGAGTGCGAGCAACACCATCAGCACTCCAGCGCTTAGAAGAAGAGCCGCGCACAAGCTTGTGTTGATGATGCCCACCAAACGTCCAAGGAGGGCGATGGGTAAGAGCAGGGTGAGCCCAATCGCTTCGGGGCGTCGGAAGCAGAAAAATTCCTTAAAGCCAATGCCTGCTAGGGCCGCAAACAGTGGACCGATCGCCAGGATCCACAACGGTTGTGCAGCAAGGGTGGCGAGGGATTCCGTTGGACCAGCACGCAGTAATAGGAGTCCCCAGCCCAAGCAACCCATCAACCAAAACAACTTCAGCGCGTTGTGGAGTGGTCGCACATAGATATGGATCCAGTGCAGCGCGAAGCCGAGTCCGGCCATTAGTGGCACAAGCCAAACCCAGGCCCAGCGATCCCCAAATTGCCACCAATGCACTAACGCTGCAGTCATCGCGAGTCCGGCGATGAGGAGTGAGATGCGATACCGCTGCACTTCAAGCCGATCTGTTGAGGTGATCGTGTAGGGGCCATAAACGCCTTCAAACTGGGGATCACCCGTCGTCATTTGTTCGAAAACTCACTGGTTACAAGTGTGGTCAGATCTGGCCCATTGGGGACGATTCCACCAGGATTCAGCGGAAATAGAGCTCCGAAGTAGTCATGTCTCCAAGCCTCTGCGTCACAGCTGGCTTGGACACCGGGTTGCCCATAGAGCCGTCGTCGCCAATCCCAAAGTTTTGGGAACTGCCAGAGAGGACGTTGACTACAGCCAAACAGGGGGGCGTAGACCATTTCCCATCGAATCAGGGTGGGAAATAAACGCACATCCGCCAAGGTGATGTGCTCTCCGCAAAGCCAGGGGCCTGACTGCCCCAGGCTTGCCTCAACTTGATCGAGGGCTGCAAATAGTGCTGTCACGGCACGGTTGTAAGCCGCTTGATTGCGGGCAAAGCCACAGCGGTAGACCCCATCATTCACGTTGGGTTGGAGGAGTTCCTGCCAACGATGAATGCTGTCCTCCAGTTCTGCTGGAGCCAGATCTGGGGCGTCCTCATGGCTTGGCCAGCGGTTTAAAACCTCAACGAGTTGGGCACTTTCATTCCCAAGAATTTTGGGATGGTTTGGATCGATCAGCACCGGAACTGTGGCGCGATGGGAGGGCGGTGCGCCACAGCGTTGATACAGCGCTAGCAAGCTGTTGCATCCCAGCCAGGGAGGATCGAGTTGCCACCGTCCAGCCTTGTGATCTGCATGGGCTGTCACCAGGTTGAGACTCTGATCAAGCCCTCGTAATTGATGGACCAGCCAAGTGCGATGGGCCCACGGACAGCTGCGACCCACGAGTAGGTGGGGGCGTTGCTCCGGTGGGCGGGATTGCAAGTCCAAAGGGTTGGGAACTTCCGCCTCAAGGTGGTCGCTCTTTGGTCTGCAGTAGTTCCCAGCAGCATCGGCGGGGCCAAGACCACCCATAAGGCGTTGCCATTGCCAACGCCAGCCCGCTTTGGCTGCCATCACAACGATGGGTGGAATCGACATGGTTGTTGCCGGTGCAATGGCTGAGGTCGTCACGACCTCAGCCATTTTGGCTCCATGCTTCAGTCAAACAAGATCCGTTTGGAGTTCATGGCTGCCAGCGATGTTCTGGTTGTGGCAGGGACCCACGGCAATGAGCTCAATGCTCCTTGGCTGTTGGAGCAATGGAATCGTCGGCCTGATCTGATCAATTCCGGGGGGCTTTCCATTCGACGGTTGGTGGGCAATCCCCAGGCTCAAGCTGCGATGCGTCGCTATATCGACCGAGATCTCAACCGAAGTTTCAGGGCGGATCTGCTGGAGCAGTCGGGTGGGGATCTGGAAATACGTCGGGCGCGTGAACTGGTCGGGAGGTATGGGCCAAAGGGAGACGAGCCCTGCTCCGTTGTGCTCGATTTGCACAGCACAACTGCTGCGATGGGGTGTTCTTTGGTGCTCTATGGGCGGCGACCTGCCGATTTGGTATTGGCGGCCCTTGTTCAAAGTGCCTTGGGACTTCCGATTTATTTGCATGAATCAGATTCGGCCCAAACCGGGTTTTTGGTTGAGCAGTGGCCCTGTGGATTGGTTGTTGAAGTAGGTCCTGTTCCCCAGGGTGTTCTTGAAGCGCGGATTGTCCGTCAGACACGCCTTGCTGTGGAGACCTGCTTAGAGGCGCTTGCGGCTGTTCGATCAGGAGTGGTGCGTCTTCCCCGACAGGTGGTGGTGCATCGGCATCTCGGTAGTTGTGATGTGCCACGAGGTGAGGCCGATCAGCCCCAAGCTTTGGTTCATCATCGGCTTCAGGGAAGGGATTGGGTTCCCTTAAAGCCATTGGATGCGATGTTCGAAGCAGCTGATGGAACCACGCTGGGGACCAGATTGGAGACAATGGTGAAGATGCCCCAAAGCGAGCACCAGCCCATTCCTGTGTTCATTAATGAAGCGGCGTATTCCGAAAAGCACATTGCGTTGTCCCTAACGCAAAGGGAGGTCTGGGTGATGGAGCCCCAATGGCTGCAGCAGTTAGAAGAACTCCTGCGTTGAGCTTGATTCCAGACTTACCCGCAAGCCCAAGTCCCTTGGCCTTCCTTGCTGCAGGCCAGGTCGCTGGTTTGTCCATCTCCCCAATACAGCCGCAGTCGATCGTCATCTGTCCCCAGCCGCAGCGTTAGGGAGCGAATCGGTCCTGCTGGAGTCTTGCTGTCAGTTGGAGGAGCTATCCCCTTGACGTCGTTGAGTTGCTGCTCGAGCTGGTTCAGCCTTAACTCCAGCCGCTCTATTGCCGCCCTCGATTCGTTGCTGCCATCTGTCTTGAACCCCGAGGACGAGCAACCCACCAGCAGAATGGAGGCAGCTACTAGCCAGTTGAGTTGTGAAGGCCGACCCATAGCGATGCTCAGTCTTGATTTCAGCCGTTGCGTGAGATCAGCCGTTGACCAACCGTTCGCTCCAATACACCGTGGCTCCTTCCGCCTCAAGTTGGTTGCGGCGATGACGCGCTGAGGCAAGAGGAACCTTCTCTTCGAGGCGTTGACCTGCAAGGAGCCAGCGGATTAAAACCAAAATGAAAACTCGTTTCGCAAACCTTAAATCTTTCTGAGCGCCCCAGCGCTAGCAACTGGTCTGAATATCCATGGGCGCAATCTCCGAACACACAACGCAATATTGCTTTACAATGGCTTCAGGCAGGGATTCCTGTCCCTTCCATAAACCGTCCCCTCGGGGGCATTTCTTTCCGTTCTCATGACCACCACCATCCAGCAGCGCTCCGGCGCTTCTAGTTGGCAGTCCTTCTGCGAGTGGGTCACCTCCACCAACAACCGTCTCTATGTCGGTTGGTTCGGTGTGCTGATGATCCCAACTCTGTTGGCTGCCACCATCTGCTTCGTCATCGCTTTCGTCGCCGCTCCTCCGGTTGACATCGATGGCATCCGCGAGCCCGTCGCTGGCTCCTTGATGTACGGCAACAACATCATCTCTGGTGCTGTTGTTCCTTCCAGCAACGCCATCGGCTTGCACTTCTATCCCATCTGGGAAGCAGCTTCACTCGACGAGTGGCTGTACAACGGCGGTCCTTTCCAGCTCGTCGTTTTCCACTTCCTCATCGGCATCTACGCCTATATGGGTCGTGAGTGGGAACTCTCCTACCGCTTGGGCATGCGCCCTTGGATCTGTGTTGCCTACAGCGCTCCTGTCGCTGCTGCATCTGCAGTCTTCCTCGTCTACCCCTTCGGTCAGGGTTCGTTCTCTGACGCCATGCCCCTGGGCATCTCTGGAACCTTCAACTACATGTTGGTGTTCCAGGCTGAGCACAACATCCTGATGCACCCCTTCCACATGCTGGGTGTTGCAGGCGTCTTCGGCG
>CAXDNN010000133.1:0-4123 GCA_963990675.1 uncultured Synechococcus sp. | reverse complement strand
GAGTGCGGTTGCGCCAATGACGCTTCCTCCTGAGGCTTACCTCTGGTTCAAAACACTCCACATCGTTGGGGTGGTGGTGTGGTTTGCAGGGTTGTTTTATCTGGTTCGCCTGTTCATTTATCACGTTGAAACGGCAGAGCTAGAACCCTCTCTGCAACAGCCGTTTCGAGATCAGTACACGCTGATGGAAAAGCGTCTGGCCAACATCATCACGACCCCTGGGATGGTCGTTGCTGTGACGATGGCCATCGGGCTGCTGGTGGCCCAGCCGAGTTGGCTTCAACAGACATGGATGCACGCCAAGCTCGGATTCGTGGCGGCTCTATTGGGATATCACTTTTTTTGCTACCGCCTGATGGGCCAGCTGCATGCCGGCACCTGTCAATGGACTGGAAAGCAGCTGCGAGCTCTGAATGAGCTCCCCACATTGCTGCTGGTGATTGTTGTGATGTTGGTGGTCTTCAAATCCCAGTTCCCGACGGGTGCTGCCACATGGTTCATCGTTGCACTGGTGGTGTTTATGGCCGGCTCCATCCAGTTTTATGCCCGTTGGAGACGTCTGCGGGCTGAAGCAGCGTCGAGGCTTTGAGATGGGGCATCCGCTGCGCGAGGTGTTGGTTCAAGTGGCAGCCGATAGCTGTCCAGGTTCGTTCAACTTTCATTGCCACACCGTCTGCAGTGACGGCAGCCTCGAACCCATTGCGTTGATTGAACAGGCTTCGGCCTTGGGCCTCACCCAATTGGCTGTCACGGATCACCACAGCTCCCATGCCCATGGCCCCATGCAGGCTTGGTTGGAGCAACGTCGGTCCCTCGGTGATCGCGTACCGACCCTGTGGAGTGGCATGGAGATCAGCGCTCTGCTCAAGGGGTGTTTGGTCCACGTGTTGGCTCTCGGTTTCGAGCAGGGTCATAAGGCGTTACAGCCCTACAACCAAGGTGATGCCGTGGTTGGGGAGCCACTCCGTGCAGAAGCGGTGGTGAACGCCATTCATCGGGCTGGCGGCTTGGCCGTCCTTGCCCATCCCGCTCGCTATCGATTGAGCCATGCAGTTTTGATTGAGGAAGCCGCTCGGCTTGGTTTTGATGGCGGCGAAGCCTGGTACGACTACGACATGAATCCAGCCTGGACTCCCAGCCCTCTGATCTGTGAATCCATTGATCGTCAGCTGGCCAACCTTGGCCTTTTGCGTACGTGTGGCACAGATAGTCATGGAATTGACCTCTGCGGCCGCTAAGTTCGTCACACCACAGCTGTAGTAGTCGGCATGGGCTTACTTGATCGTCTCCTGAAAAAAGATTCGCAGGACGCGGACGCCTCGCTCAAGCCGCGGAAACCCGCAAAAGAGAAACCTGAGGAGTTTTTCCTTGATGCCGACTCCTCGTCCTCCCTCGGCGACGTGAACTACATGCGGGAGTCGAAAACGATTCGCCGCACATTTCCTGGCACCGCCGACAGCCCCGGGACCAAAGAACAAATCATGGAGGTGGCTGCTGAAACCGAGAAACTCGAGAAGCGAAGCGAGGGGCTTGGTGGCGAGGTCAAAAAAGAGAAGAGCATCGACCTCACCGCTGGCATTCCAAAACCGGTGAAGAAAACCTTCGCCGAACAGGTCAGCACTAAGGAGATGGATAAACGCCTTAAAGGGAGTGCGATTAGTGGTGTCAATACACCAGCGGCCGCAAATGCCAAACCTGTTGCTCGAAAGGAACAGCTGAAGGAAGTCGAAGAGCCGGTGGCCAAGGTGGGCCAATCCAGCGTCTCTGGGAAACCTGGTTCTATAGATCCCTTCAGGCAGATGGTGCGGGATCTGAACAAGTAGTTAGTCCCCCTCGTTCGATTTGAGCCTCGCTACTGGAAACGAGGCTTTTCAGTAAATCCAGTTGCCCAGGTTCTGCCCCCTCCCATAGCCCTCGATTGGACGCTTCGAGCAGTCTCTCTGCCATATCCCGAAGCACCCAAGGGTTGCGTTGCCCAAGGAATTCAACGATCGATGGGTTGTTGAGCCACTGATTGCATAAAGCGCCATAACACCAGTTCGGAACGCGATCCGTCGCGGCGTCATAGGCGAAGAGGTAATCGAGGCTTGCCCCCATTTCGAAGGCCCCTTTGTAGCCATGCCGCTGCATTCCTTCAATCCAGCGTGGATTGAGTAAGCGGCTCCGCATCACTTTGTCCAGCTCATGCTCTAACCGATGAAGTCGGGGCCGTTCCCGTCTGGAATGGTCTCCAAACCAAAGCTCCGGACGACGTCCTGAACTGGTTTCGACAGCAGCACTTAAGCCGCCATGGAATTGGTAGTAGTCGTCGGAATCCAGAAGATCGTGCTCCCGATTGTCCTGGTTGTGCAATACCACCTGGACCCGTCCTAATGCTGATTCGAGCCCTGTTCGATCCTGGGCTGGCTCCGATGATCCGCCGTAGCGCCACTGACTCCATTGGAGAAAAGCTTCACCCAGATCTGCGCGCGAGTCCCATGCACCACTGTCCATTAGGGCTTGAAGTCCAGCTCCGTAGGCTCCTGGCGCGGAGCCATAGATCCGACCCTGGGGTCCCTCTTGTTGGGTGAGTGCAGCCAGTGGATTTTGATCGCTGGGTTCGTCCAGGGCTGCCACCATCGCGATGGCCTGATCAACCCACATCACTAGTTGAGGGAAGGCGTCTCGGAACAGTCCTGAGATGCGTAGAACGACATCCACCCGTGGACGTCCAAGCAGACTCAGCGGAATCACGTCTAGATCCACCAAGCGGCGAGTGGGCCCGTCCCAAACGGGTCGGACACCGATCAGGGCCAGGAGTTGTGCAATGTCTTCCCCTCCATTGCGCATCGTGGCGGTACCCCATACGGATAGAGCCAAATGTTTCAGATTTTCCCCTTCTGCCTGGAGATGTAACTCCAGAAGTTGTTCTGCCGACCGTCGGCCAAGGTCCCATGCCGCTTCTGTCGGTAAACCTCTGAGATCAACGGAGTAAAAGTTTCGGCCTGTTGGGAGAACATCAGGCCGACCTCGACTGGGAGCGCCAGACGGACCGGCTGGAATGCGACCCCCAGCGACTCCTTGGCAAAACGCGTTCTTTTCTGAGGGCGCACACTGAATCAAACGCGGCCAGAGATCTTGGGTCACCCCAGCCAAGGTCATGTCGTCTTCAGCTCGTGATTGGATCCAGTCACGGAACGGCTTCACCAAGTTGGCTGATTTGCCCGCGCCATTCCCCTCGCCCTTGCCGATCAGGGCTGATACCAGAACCAACGCTTGATCTTCCAGCCAAGCAACACCATCGCCCACCCGTTGGCGACGATCACACCCGAGTCGTTCGAGCAGTCGTCGATCGTTCTCCCCTAACGGCTCGCCATCCTCTTGTCCCCATGGATCCATCGCTAAACCCACTTGATGGGCCATGGCTTGGGTGAGTCCTGGTCGGCCATGGGCGGGTGGTCGAGCCAAGGCCAGGAGCAATTCCAATTCAGCCTTCTTGGATGGACGCTGACCAAATCGATGCAGCCCCGTGCGGATTTGCGCTTCCTTCAGTTCACACAGATAAGTTTCCGCTGAATCCAAACATTCATGGATCAAGTTGGGATTGCGTTTGAGGTCGTCCTTGGTGGGAACCCCAGGCCAATTCAGCTCTTGAAGCGTAACCAGAACAGCACGTTCAAGTAACGGGCCGCGTTCGGCTCGTAGTTGGCGCGCTTCAACGAGTTCGTCGAGCTGGCCTTCTAAGCGTTGCAATGGACCGTGCAATCCAGCCCGCCCCAACGGAGGCGTGAGGTGATCCAACACAACGGCTTGCCCACGTCGTTTTGCCTGTGAGCCTTCACCAGGATCATTCACGATGAATGGATAGAGATGGGGCAACGCCCCTAGCGCGAGATGGGGGCCACAACTGTTACTGAGGCCAACGCCCTTGCCTGGTAACCACTCCGCGCTGCCATGTTTACCCACATGCACCATGACGTGGGTGTGGTGAACCCTGTTAAGCCAGAGATACTGCGCCAGATAACGATGGGGTGGCGGTAAGTCTGGGGAGTGCAGATCAGCGATTTGATCGGGGTCGTAGCCACGATCTGGCTGAATCAACACCACCACATGGCCGTAGCGAAGCCCATGGATCGCAAAGCCA
>CAXDNN010000132.1:0-4222 GCA_963990675.1 uncultured Synechococcus sp. | reverse complement strand
TTTCAAGCAGAAGACGGCATACGAGATTCGCCTTAGTCTCGTGGGCTCGGAGATGTGTATAAGAGACAGGATATGAGCATGGGGACCCATGCCTCCCAAAATTCCGGGAGTATGAATTTGTTTTGAATAATTTTTCACGGCCTTGATTTTTAATTATATTAGCACGTTTTTTAACTTATGTATTGAGCCATTGCATCACAAATTATTTGACAGGAATCTAAATGTATGGCTGATCACTAGATATTTTTCTACTAGCGAATCAGAGCAAGCTTTCCGATCATTCACGATAGGTCAACAAGACTGCATACAAGTCCAAGCATAGGAACACTTTAGTGCTTGTAATTACAACAAGTTCAGAGTAATTTATTGAATAAAATTTAAGCTGATTATCCTTGACTACGGTCCTCAAGGGCTGGTCAGCTGCACGACAAGATGAAGACCGATGACGTCCCATGTCACAAACGACCTGAGATGGTGAAGAGACCTTGTTAACGCCGAGCTTGGAGAAAGTCTCCACCGCCTGGGCGATCTTCCAGGGCCTCCTGCTGGAAGCGATTCCCTTCCTTTTGCTGGGCGTCGCGATCGCAGGGCTGGCTCGCTGGCTCGTTCCTCAGACCGCATGGGTCCACCGGCTTCCCAAAAATCCACTGTTGGCTCCAATCACCGGGGCGCTCATGGGTTTTGCATTACCGGCCTGTGAATGCGGAAACGTCCCCGTTGCCAGAAGGTTGCTGGCTAGTGGAGCGCCCATGGGCACAGCGTTTGGCTTTCTCTTTGCGGCGCCGGTTCTCAATCCAATTGTCTTGGCGAGCACCTGGGCCGCTTTCCCCGATCAGCCCTGGCTGCTGATAGCACGACCCATGGGGGCATTCGTGATTGCCGTTTTACTCAGCTTGCTGCTGGTCCAGCTGCCCGAAACCCAATTGCTGGAGCATGCCCTACTTAGCGAGCGGAGGATGAGCCAACCCCTTAGCAAGATTGGGCTGCTGGAACGCAGCGGCGGTTTAATTGGAGATCCCGTTAAGGAGATTGCACCAGCAGAGCCCACTCGTCTGCGAGCGGCGGCGGTGCTGGATCAGAGCAGCCGCGAATTCTTGGATCTTCTAGCTCTGCTGGTCCTGGGGTGCCTGATCGCCGCGCTGGTCCAAACCTGGCTACCGCGCAGTTGGTTGCTGGCGGTGGGTGGTGCCCCAACGGGATCAATTTTGGCCTTGATGCTGCTGGCCGTGGTGGTATCGGTGTGCTCCAGCGTTGATGCCTTTCTGGCTTTGGGATTTGCAGCACAGGTCACCCCCGGGGCACTGCTGGCGTTCCTCCTTCTCGGGCCAGTGGTCGACCTGAAACTGGCCGGACTGTTCACAGTTTTGATGCGTCCGCGCGCCATTGCCATCACGGCCATCGCCGCCAGCCTTGGAGTGCTCCTCATCGGTCAATGGGTCAATCTCTGGCAGCTATGAGAGGAAAAGCATGATTCGAGGCGCACTTCTGATTGTTTGGGGGTGGATTGTGCTCTGGAGTGTCATCTCCGGACGCCTCGATCTACTCCTTCGTGGCGTATTCCATGGCCTGGTTGGGCTCTCGGGGGCTGCGCTGCTCATGGCGGGAGTGAGCTTGTTGGTCCGCCATCGCGGTCGACGGGAACGGTTGCCCTGGACCTGGTGGAGCAGTGCTGCCATTGCCATTCTTGTCTTACTCGTACCACCCAATCCCTCGTTCAGTGATCTCGCCCAAAGCCGACCACAAGGATTGCCGGAGCCACCTGAACTTGCCTTCGTCTTACCACCAGAACAACGAACCCTCACGGAATGGGTTCGACTCCTGCGAAGCCAGCAAGATCCCGATCTCGTGGATGGAAATCCTGTCAACATCAGCGGTTTTGTTTGGGCACAGACGAAAGGCCCACCCCTGATTGCACGCCTCACAGTGCGGTGCTGCCTGGCCGATGCCACCCCAGCCGGCTTACCGGTGCTTTGGCCAGAGGGATTCAGTCCGACCACCAACCAATGGTTGTCAATTCAAGGGGAAATGGCGGTGACCATGCGCAATGAGCAACGGGTGGCAGTGGTGATCGCCAAAACGATCACACCGATCGTCCGCCCCAAACACCCTCTGGAACCATGAATAATCGGCTAGGGCTCCTCCTTGGACTTACCACTGCAGGGGTGTTGGTACAGCAGCAGATCTTGCTGCGCTTACCACCTCGGTTAGTCCAGCTCAGGCCACAGCACATTCATTCTGGGAGCGCTGGCCTCGATCTGCGCTTCAGCAGACCGATGGACCTGAACACAGTTAAGGCAGAAAGCGATCTCAAACCTGCGCTTCGCCATCGCTGGATTGGCAACCATGGTGCACTGCGGTTGATCCTTAATCCAGCCAAGGCTATTCATGAGCCCATTGAGCTCCAGTTAGCAGGACAGGATCTCAGGAACAACAAGCTGAAACCGCAAACCTGGTGGTGGGATCCAAGACCATGGCTTCTGATCAACAGAACAACGAACAACGGACAGCAATTACAGCTGCAGAAACGAGATGGTCAATGGACCCCAATCAGTCCCACCTGGACACGGCTAAACAAGATCGTTCCCCTTGGCAATGGTCGCGGTGTCGCCATGGTGGCGAGCCACGACGACCGATCGGAGCAGATCTGGCTGCAACCACTCGAACCGGTCAGTGTCAACCAAAAATTTGCCTCCCTCTTACCCCCCAAACCACAAGCAATTCAGCGGTTAGCGAAAGGGAACGTCTTATTCGCTCACCTCAGCAGCAACCTGAATGGCGACCTCCTCGTCCAAACCGGTGGTTTTTTACCCGATAGCGAGAAGAACGAGCTGATCCTGGCCAATGGACAACGCCATCCCATCAACGTGCACTCTGCCGGTCCCATGGAGCTGCTTCCGGGAGGAGGGGGTTTAGTCGTACCGACATACAACGGCATCAATCTGCAAGCCCTTGTCAACAACGGACGCACCGTTCAGTCATTACCAGGAAATCGTGAACTGGGGGCTTTCTGCGCAGCGTCCGGACGAGCCCTGTTGATCCGCCATTGGCCGGACTACCGGCGCTCGATCGAACTCATTCTTCCTGGAATGGCGCCCCGTCAAATTTGGCTTGGGGAAGAAGCTGTTTTGGGTGTTGCCTGTGACGCAAAGGGAGAACGAATCTGGGCGGTGATCGGAACATGGACAGGAGAGTGGGCACAACATGTGATCCTGCAAATCGATAGCGAGGGCAAGGAGATCACCAGACGACTCCTAACGCCATGGAGGATGAAAGGGGGAACACCACTTCAATTGGATCCAGTGGGCATGCGATTGCTACTCACCGTGAGTAAAAAGGGGCAGAACTCAGCCAATCCAGCATTTATCGATGCCGCCACCCTTCAGTGGCAAACAATTGTCCCTATCGACGTAGAAGAAGCCCAGCTGCTGAATCCGTGAGTTTTCAAAAGAAAGCCAGTACAAAACAAAGTCTAAATTATTAATTAAAGAACATTCGTCGAAAGCATGAATCGAGGAATCTATATCCTTGAGAAAGGCAATACAAATGATACAAAAACAGACAAAAAAGCCACGCTTTAAATAAAGCGTGGCTTTTAATTAAACAATGAATGGACTTTAATAATTCACGAGACTAGAAACTAAAGGTGACACCAGTTCCAACATGGTGCTGCCAACCTTCTCCCCAACCTGTGGCATTTACAGAGCTATAGGTCGGCTGCCAATGAGCGAATAGCGTTGCTTTTCCAACAGGGACAGAGACCTCAAGCTCACCAGCAAAGTCAGTACGTTGATTCAAGCCTGAGTAGCTACCAGGCGTATAGAAACGCGGTCCACCGTCAAGTTTCACATTGATTTGATCCTCACCGACAATGAAACCAAGTCCAACACGTGAGTCGGTGTAATTTCCGATCCAAGTGCCATCAGATTCCCAACCTTGACGGTGCTCCAAGGAAATGAATAGTCCGTCAGCAAGACTTTCCAAACCATCACCAAGAGAAAAATTGAGGTCACCATCGCCGAGAGCCCATACAATTTCGGCCCCAATATCATTTTTAAGACCACGATTTGCATCACCCTGATTACGCGTGACGTAATAAGGCTTCCAATCAACCGAAACACTTAGACGATCATTTGGAGCGTAACGAACTTGGAACTGTCTCTTATACACATCTGACGCTGCCGACGAAGGCTTAGGTGTAGATCTCGGTGGTCGCCGTATCATT
>CAXDNN010000131.1:0-4301 GCA_963990675.1 uncultured Synechococcus sp. | reverse complement strand
TTTCAAGCAGAAGACGGCATACGAGATTCGCCTTAGTCTCGTGGGCTCGGAGATGTGTATAAGAGACAGACTCAAGCCAAATCGCAGCCGAGCTCAATCGATGGTGTGACGGCCAAAACCTGCCGTTGCAGATCGACGTTGCTCCTGAGGATCTTCCCCAAACAGAGGCAGATGCCCGCAGCTGGCGCTACCGCTGCCTCACTGAGCTGGCCCACACCCACCGAGCTGATGCGGTGACCGGTCACACCGCCAGCGATCGAGCGGAGACCCTGCTTCTGCAGATGAGTCGAGGCAGTGATCTAGCCGGATTAGGCAGCCTGAGGGCGATGCGACCCCTGCAAGCCCATGCTCCGGAGGGACCCCAGCTACGCCGTCCGCTGTTGGGTTTCACCCGCGACGAAACAAACCAAATTTGCAGCGATCTTCAGCTGCCGATCTGGAACGACCCGGGTAACCAATCCACGGATTTCGCCCGCAATCGAATCCGTCAAGAGGTGATGCCTGTGCTGGAAGCGCTTTATCCAGGATGCAATCTCCGCCTTGCCGCCATGGCCAACCGCATGGCTCAACACAGTGATGCAACCCAAGAACTCAGCCAGCTCGCGTTGAAAGGCTTGATGGACGGCCGCACAGTGCGTCGCCGCGAGCTGGGACAACTGTCCACAGCCGCACGTCGGTGCATCCTTCGAACCTGGATTGAGCAGGAGGGAGCAACGCCACCAACAGCCAAAATCCTCGAACAATTGAGTCATCGCCTGAAAACAGGGCAGCCGGCCGGACATGCCGACCTACCGAACGGCTGGCATCTGACCTGGCGGGACGCATCGATTGAACTCACACACACCCCTCATGAGCAGGGCCCGTCAAAACAGCAACGCAACGAGAATTAAACACCTCAAAACCAAATCCAAGACGCAACACAAATCCAAGTCGACCAGATCTATCCAATACTGATCAAATTCCACTTATCAAAAAACGAGACAACAAGAATTTTTGAGTGGACCCAGACAATATTAATAGATGCAAATATGAGAACATCTATACGCCTTTTTGGCCGATAAATCCATCAAGCATGTAATATAAAAAGATTGAATCGCAACGAATGAAAACATTTATTCTTGGCGTGGGAGCACAAAAATGCGGAACAACCTGGCTTTACGACCAATTCAAGGCAAACAAATCAGTCGACATGGGATTCCGCAAGGAATATCATGTTTTCGACTCGATTGAGAATCCCAAGCAACACAATGGCTTTCGTGAAAAGTATATCCAAAATGCCCTAGATTTACACCACAAGCGACGGCTCGGGAAAAATCTAAGCAATAAAATGAAGGGCTGCGCCAAACACTCTCTAATGCTTGCATTTATCGATAATATAGACAATTACTTTAATTATTTCGACTATATTTACCTCAAAAATGATCAAATAAAAGCCGTTGGAGACATTACTCCGAATTACGCTAATTTAAAACCAAAGACGTTTAAGCTTCTAAAAAATGGCCTCGAAAAGAGGGGGTTCAATATAAAAGTGTTCTTTCTAATGAGAGACCCCGTTGAACGACTTTGGTCTTCAGCTCGCATGAAAAAAAGAAAGATGAAAGAAACAGAAAAAGATTCTTTTGATGAATTCGATTTCTTAACTTCCTGCAAGCAAGGAAACGAGCAGGACCTTAAAACAAGATATGAATTAACGATCAACAACCTTGAAGAAGTCTTCCACCCCGCCGACATTTACTATGGATTCTACGAGGAGCTATTTAGCGACATCTCATATCAAAAGATAGAACACTTTTTAGGAATCCAGTTGCAGCCATTTAATGCCGCACATATTGCCAATGCATCACCAAAACAGCTGCCCCTCCCCAAGCAACTAAACCTTGAAATTGCGGAACGCTACAGACAAACATACAATTTTATTCGAAATCGGCACGGAAACTCTATGCTAAATTTATGGCAAGGCTATCAATTACTTTAGAGCAAGACTTTTAAGCCGAAATCATTAACAAAAAGAATATTGAAACCATCCATCGAGTCTCTATGGCAGTGAAAAGCGCAATTATTTAGCCGCCCGCAGCAGGGCATTCACAGCTGCTGCCACCAAACCGGCTCCACCACGACTTCCCTCGAGACGGATCTGATCCAAGCCACTCTCAGCCAATTGGCGCTTGGACTCCGCAACCCCCACAAACCCCACGGGCATGCCAATCACCAGGCTGGGCCTTGGTGAACCGGCCTCCACTTGCTTAAGCAACACCTCCAACGCCGTCGGGGCACTGCCAATCAGCACCACAGGGGCAGGACGCGTTTCGGAAAGCTCCCCCCATGCGGCAAGCATTCCTAGCGCCGTTCGCGTCGACCCTGACGGAGCCAACGTTGGAGCCCACTCGAGCACCGTTCGCACGGGAACGCCCAACGTTCGCTGCACCATCGGCCGAATTGCCGCGGCCGCCATCTCCGTATCCGTCAGGATCGCAGCCCCAGCCTGCAGAGCTGACAAACCAGCCTCACAGGCGCCCTCACTGAAGTGCAACAACTCAACGATGGAGGGATCTCCACTGCTGTGGACGAGGCGCTCCAACACCTCCTGCTCTAACGGCTGCAAACCGGTGTCGCCCAGCAAAGCGCGAATCCTGCGGATGCTTTCGGTAAAAATCGGGTGGTCTTGGGCCATCCCGGCCATCATCAACCCATGCCGATCCATTTGATCTGGGGAGATGACGCCGCAGCGCGGGATCGGGCCATCGATGGCTTGATCGAAAGCCACGTGGATCCAAGTTGGAGCAGCCTCAACCTCAGCCGCCTCGATGGCGCGGAAACGGGCCAGGCCATCCAGGCCCTTGAAGAGGCAAGAACACCTCCTTTCGCCACAGGAGAACGCTTGGTGCTGCTGCAGCGCAGCCCCTTCTGCAATGGCTGCCCAAGCGAGCTCGCCGACCGCTTCGAGGCCGCCCTCGAACTGATTCCCAACAGCAGTCATCTCGTGCTGGTGAATCCCGCCAAGCCGGATGGACGACTCAGAACCACCAAAACACTGCAAAAGCGGATCAAACAAGGGCTTGATCTGGAGCAAAGCTTCCCCTTACCAACGGCTTGGGATGGCGCTGGACAACGGCAGCTGGTGCAGCGCACGGCAGACGCGTTATCGCTCACGGTGGAACCAGATGCGATTGATGCCCTGGTGGAAGCGATTGGAACCGACAGCGCCCGATTGGAATCAGAGCTGCGGAAACTCTCCCTACGCACCTCCACAATTACCGCCGCTCTGGTGGCGGAGCTTGTGGGGGGGCGCGCCACCAATGCCCTAGCGGTGGGGGATGCCCTCCTCGATGGCAATGCAGGGGAAGCGATTGCCCGCTGGGATGTTCTCATCGAAGCGGGTGAGCCTGCGCTCCGCATCGTGGCCACCCTCACCGGGCAGATCCGAGGCTGGCTTTGGGTGAGCCTGCTTGAGCAACAGGGAGAACGGGATGTGGCGGTGATTGCCAAAGCGGCGGGCATCGGCAATCCAAAACGGATCTATGTGATGCGAAAGCAGCTACAAGGCCGTCAACCAAAACGCTTTTTATCGCTGCTGGGACGACTATTAGAGGTGGAGGCGCTGCTCAAACGAGGTGCCCTTCCAGGCAATGCCTTTCGAGACGGACTCCTGGGCTAGCCGCCACAGTGAGACAATCCCCTGCTGTGAGAGACCGCTGACATGGCCCTGTTGGTGCAGAAATTTGGCGGCACCTCCGTCGGCAGCGTCGAACGCATTCAGGCTGTAGCGCAGCGGATTGCCCGTTGCCGCGAAAACGGGGACGACGTGGTGGTGGTGGTGTCCGCCATGGGTCACACCACCGATGAACTCACCGGACTGGCGAATGCCCTCAACGCGTCCCCTGCCCAGCGGGAAATGGACATGTTGCTGGCCAGCGGTGAGCAGGTGTCCAGCGCTCTGCTCGCCATGGCTCTTCACAGCGAAGGCATCGCTGCCGTGTCGATGACTGGGCCACAAGTGGGCATCGCCACGGAATCCACCCATGGCCGAGCCCGCATTCTTGAAATCCGCACCGATCGAATTCGCACCCGCCTCAGCGAAGGCAAAGTCGTGGTGGTGGCAGGCTTTCAAGGCACCAGCACCAGCAGTGATGGCATCCATGAAATCACCACGCTGGGCCGCGGTGGATCCGATACCTCTGCGGTGGCCTTGGCCGCGGCGCTGGGTGCCGATGCCTGCGAGATCTACACCGACTGTCTCTTATACACATCTGACGCTGCCGACGAAGGCTTAGGTGTAGATCTCGGTGGTCGCCGTATCATTA
>CAXDNN010000130.1:0-4496 GCA_963990675.1 uncultured Synechococcus sp. | reverse complement strand
ATCTACTCCTGATTCGCGATGACTCTCCGACTCGACTCCCTCAAAGCCAACAAAGGCGCTCGTCGCCGCAAATTGCGTAAAGGCCGTGGCATTGCCGCTGGTCAAGGCGCGAGCTGCGGCTTTGGCATGCGTGGCCAAAAGTCACGGTCTGGCCGTCCAACCCGTCCTGGGTTCGAAGGTGGACAGATGCCTCTGTACCGCCGGGTACCAAAGCTGAAGCATTTTCCTCTGGTTAATCCGAAGCACTTCACGGTATTGAACGTGTCTGCCTTGAAAGATCTCAAGGATGGATCCACCGTGAATCTGGACTCCCTCGTCAAAGATGGCATCGTGACAAGCCCGAAGCATCCCCTAAAGATGCTCGGCAACGGTGACCTCACCGTGAAGAACCTGACGGTGCAAGCCTCGGCGTTCACAGCTTCCGCCCGCACCAAGATTGAAGCGGCCGGCGGCACCTGCGAAACCCTTGACTGACTGATCGGGCTTCATTGCCTATTCAGCCTTAGGGTCTGAGCCGTCCGCTGGACTTTGGTCCACGGGCGGCTTCGCTGCATCAGCCCAAACCTTTTTCTCTTCCGGACATGCTCGTCAGTCGGGGACGCAACCCCAATGCCGCCGAAGTGATCAGCCAGCTGATCACAAACCCAGGGTTGCGCAGTCGGGTGCTTACCACCCTTGGTCTGCTGCTTCTGGTCCGTCTTGGCATCTACATCCCCATGCCAGGAATTGATCGGGAAGCCTTCAAACAGTTCATCGATCAAGGGGGGCAGCTGATTGGCTTCCTCGATATTTTCACGGGTGGAGGAATTTCCACTTTGGGAATTTTCGCTCTCGGAATTCTTCCCTTCATCAATGCGTCGATCATTCTTCAACTGCTAACAGCAGCTTTGCCGCAGTTGGAAGACCTTCAAAAAAATGAAGGCGAAGCAGGACGGCGCAAAATTGCACAAATCACCCGCTACGTCGCCCTTGGCTGGGGACTCATCCAAAGCGTGGTGTTCGCCATGATTTTGCGCCAATACGCCGTTGAAGGCTTAAGCGAAGTTGTCTTCGTCGTTCAAACGGCCTTAGCCCTTGTCACCGGATCCATGGTGGTGATGTGGATTGCAGAGGTCATCACCGAAAGAGGGATTGGCCAAGGGGCCTCTCTGGTGATCTTCTTGAACATCGTTGCCACCCTTCCTCGCACCCTGGGAGCAACAATCGAAGCCGCTCAAACGGGAGACCGAGACACCGTTTTGGGAATTGTTGTTCTTGTTCTGGTGTTTCTAGCCACGATTGTCGGAATCATCTTTGTTCAAGAAGGAGCCCGTCGTATTCCGATTGTGAGTGCCAAGCGGCAAGTCGGTGGTGCTGGTGCTTTACCAACGCGTCAGAGCTACTTACCCCTCAAGCTGAATGCCGGTGGGGTGATGCCAATCATTTTTGCTTCGGCGTTGATTTTCTTGCCTGTCACGGTGGCGAATCTCACCAAAAGTGAGTGGCTGATTCGAGCCGCAAGCATGCTCAATCCCAGCGCATCGAATCCCTGGCCCTACGCCCTGGCCTTTTTCACCTTGATTCTGGGGTTCTCTTATTTCTATGCCTCTCTCACGGTGAACCCGGCGGACATCGCCACAAACCTCAAGCGAGGAGGTGTGGCCATCCCGGGAGTGCGCCCTGGAAGCGCCACCACCAACTACCTCTCGGGAGTGCAAAACAGGCTTACTTTGTTGGGTGGTCTCTTCCTTGGCTCCGTCGCGATCATCCCTGCCGCAGTGGAACGCGCCACCAATGTGCAGACATTCCAAGGACTCGGTGCAACGTCGTTGCTCATCCTTGTGGGTGTTGCCATTGACACCGCGAAACAAGTTCAGACTTACGTGATTTCTCAGCGCTACGAAGGCCTCGTGCGTCAGTGAGCTCTCGCCACAGCACCCACGGTTTCGCGACCACGGGTTCGCGCCCACTTGTTGTCATTCCTTCCCAAATCCTCGATGAAAAACCGCCTCCTTTTTCTCGGTCCACCTGGTGCTGGTAAAGGCACCCAAGCCGCTCGCATCTGCGACACCAACGGCATGAAGCACCTGTCCACAGGTGATCTGCTGCGAAGCGAAGTTGCTGCGGGATCAGAGCTGGGCAAGGAAGCCGAAGCCGTGATGAACCGTGGAGAGCTCGTCAGCGACCAGCTTGTGCTGGCAATCGTTGAGAGTCAGATGAAGTCCCTCTCTGGGGATGGGTGGCTCCTGGATGGTTTCCCGCGCACTGTTCCACAAGCTGAAGCACTAGAACCATTGCTGAATGAGCTGAAGCAACCCATCGAGGCAGTCGTTCTGCTTGAGCTGGACGACGCCGTGCTCATCTCGCGCATGCTGAGCCGCGGCCGTGCCGATGACAACGAAGCTGTGATCCGCAACCGCCTAGAGGTCTATCGAGACAAGACCGCTCCGCTGATCAGCTACTACCAGAACAAGGGACTGCTCATCAGCGTTCCGGCCGAGGGTTCAGTGGAGGAAATCACTGAACGGATCGCAAAGGTGCTCAATTGACCCGCATGGTAAGTTTGTCGTTTGGAAATTGGGAGAGCCACGCCTAATGAAGGTGCGCGCTTCTGTTAAAAAAATGTGCGACAAGTGCCGGGTGATCCGTCGCCATGGTCGGGTCATGGTGATTTGCACCAACCCAAAGCACAAGCAACGTCAGGGCTGACCCCCAACGTTCTTCTCAGCAACTGAATGAATCCATATCGATTCCTCAGTTGCCCATCCATTGCCTCCGACACACAGGAGGCCTTATGTCCCTTTCGATTGAACCTCCTTGGCACGGATCGCCGGCGTTGACATTCCCCGCGACAAGCGGGTTGAAGTGTCCCTCACATATATCTATGGAATTGGCCTCACACGGGCCAAAGCCATTCTGGCCAAAGCGGGGGTGAACCCCGACATCCGGGTCAAGGATCTCGAGGATGGCGACATCCAGAAGCTCCGCGGTGCCACCGAGGCTTTCACCATCGAAGGTGATTTGCGTCGTCAAGAAGGCATGGCCTTGAAGCGTCTGCAAGACATCGGTTGTGTGCGAGGCCGTCGTCATCGGATGAGCCTTCCGGTTCGCGGCCAGCGCACACGCACGAACGCCCGCACACGCCGCGGCGCTCGCAAGACTGTGGCTGGCAAGAAGAAGTAACTCACCTCCGTCCCTTACCTCGTCTCTTAACGGCCCATGGCCAAAACCGCAAAAAAATCAGGTCCCAAGAAGGCCAAACGCAACGTCCCCAATGGCGTTGCGCACATCCAAAGCACCTTCAACAACACGATTGTGTCGATCACAGACACAGCTGGGGAGGTCATCGCTTGGTCGTCGGCCGGTGCCAGCGGTTTCAAAGGCGCTCGTAAGGGCACTCCCTTTGCCGCACAAACGGCCGCTGAAGCTGCTGCCCGCCGGGCCTTGGAACAGGGCATGCGTCAAATTGAAGTCCTAGTACGTGGTCCTGGGTCTGGCCGTGAAACAGCCATCCGTGCCCTTCAGGTTGCCGGCCTGGAGATCACCCTGATTAGAGACGTCACGCCTCTACCCCATAACGGTTGCCGCCGGCCTAAGCGCCGCCGCGTCTGAACCTCCCCGCCTTTCCGGTTCTCGTTCCCTACCTCGCTTCAGACCGTGCTGCAATACCAGATCGATCGCATCGAGCATCAAACCGCCGAGGATCGCGCCCAAACCGGCGTCTTCCTGATCGGTCCTCTCGAGCGTGGCCAAGCCACCACCTTGGGCAATGCCTTGCGCCGTGTCCTGATGGGCGGCCTTGAAGGCAGCGCTGTGACTGCGATCCGCATCGCCGGTGTCAACCACGAGTACGCCACAATTCCTGGGGTTCGTGAGGATGTTCTCGACATTCTGTTGAACTGCAAAGAGCTGTCAGTGAACAGCCGTTCAGCAGAACTGGAGATTGGACGACTGGTCGTGGCTGGTCCCGCTGAGGTGAAAGCCAGCGATCTTCAGTTTTCATCCCAAGTCCAGGTCATCGATGGCAACCGGACCATCGCGACCGTCGCCGACGGACACAGCATTGAACTGGAAGTCCACGTCGAGCGTGGAATCGGTTACCGCCCGGTCGACCGTCACAACGAAGACACCAGTGCCATCGATCTTCTCCAGATCGATGCGGTGTTCATGCCAGTGAAACGCGTCAATTTCAATATTGACGAAACAGCCGTTGCAGAAGGTGGTTCAGCCCGCGAACGCCTACGGATTGAAATCAGCACCGATGGCTCCATCACCCCTGACGACGCCCTGGCACAAACGGCCAATCAACTGCTGGAACTCTTCCAACCTCTAGCGACCGTCACCCTTGTTGAAGAAGTGGGTGTCGAGCCAGAACCTTCTGCAGAAGCACAAATTCCTCTCGAGGAATTGAACCTCTCGGTTCGGGCCTACAACTGCCTTAAGCGCGCCCAGGTCAACTCCGTGTCTGACCTGATGGGCTTCAGCTATGAAGACCTCCTCGAAATCAAGAACTTCGG
>CAXDNN010000129.1:0-4505 GCA_963990675.1 uncultured Synechococcus sp. | reverse complement strand
GCGCCCGCATTGGCCTTAATCGCTGCCGGTGATACCTCCACCCAGGCGCGCTGGCGTGGATTTTGATCCGACATGACAACTGTGCTCGGGGCTACCGAGACAAACGTGGTGTGCCCAATAGCATGACGTTTATTCAGGGAGCTGGCATGGGCCAGGTTCTCGTTCTCAATGCGTCCTATGAGCCGCTAAACATCACGACCTGGCGAAGAGCCATGGTGATGATGCTGAAGGGAAAGGCGGAGAGTCTCGAACTGGATGAAAGCCGTGAAATTCGCAGGGGTACGCATCTCCCCACGGTGATTCGTTTGCGTCAATACGTGCGTGTTCCGTTCCGACAGGTGCCGCTGACCCGTCGAAATCTGTTTTATCGGGATAATCACTGCTGTCAGTACTGCGGCTGTTCAGGTGAGCCGCTATCAATCGATCATGTGATTCCCCGGAGCCGTGGGGGGAGCGACGATTGGGACAACATCACAACGGCATGCCTCAGTTGCAACGTCCGTAAGGGAAATCGCACGCCTGGGGAAGCCGAGATGCCTTTGAAGCGTGCCCCCCGGCGCCCATTGAGCAGTTTGAGTTTTGAAGCGACACGCCAAATTCATGCCGGGCAGCACGGCGAGTGGGCGAAATATGTCATTGGGGCCTAGTTCGCTCAGTCGTCGTTCGCTCAGTCGTCTGATTCTTCGCTGAGTGCTTCCAGTTTTTGACGTTGCTCCTCGGCGATACAGGCCCCGATGAGATCCTCAAGTTGCCCTTGAAGGACGGGTTCAAGCGAGAAATTACGCCCAAGACGGTGATCTGTTGTTCGGTTGTCTTTGTAGTTGTAGGTGCGGATTTTTTCAGAGCGATCGCCACTCCCAACCTGGGAGCGACGATCACTGCTTTCGCGTTCAGCCGCTGCCGCCAGTTCCCGTTCGAGCAACTTGGCGCGAAGAATTTCCAAAGCGCGCTCTCTGTTCTGTAATTGAGAGCGCTGCTGCGTACAGAACACGCGAATGCCTGTGGGCTTATGCAAGAGATCGACCGCCGTTTCCACTTTGTTGACGTTCTGGCCGCCGGCTCCGCCGGATCGGGCCGTACTGATCTCAAGATCCTTTGGGTCTAATTGCACTTCAACGGCATCAGCTTCTGGCATCACAGCCACCGTTGCCGTTGAGGTGTGAACCCGTCCTTGGGATTCCGTTGCCGGAACGCGTTGCACACGGTGAACCCCGGCTTCGAACTTCAGTTGACTGAAGACGCTGGTTCCTTTCACAGAAACGATCAGTTCTCGATAACCACCGAGATCAGCCTCAGTACAGCTCAGCTGTTGCACAGACCATCCGAGCTTCTGGCCATACCGTTCATACATCCTGGCTAGATCTCCAGCCCAAATACAGGCTTCATCGCCCCCCGCTCCAGCGCGAATTTCCAACATCACACTGCGATCGTCGCGCGGATCACGGGGAAGCAACGCCAAAGTGAGGCGTTGCAGCAATGCGCTGTGCTGAGCATCTAGCTCGCTGAGCTCGTCTTGGGCGAGCTCTTGCATCGCGGTGTCACTCCGACTTTCCCGCAGGAGCTCCCTGGCATCCGCTTGCTCCTGCTCCAATTTTTGGAGTGCCTCAAAATCAAGCACAAGTGGCTCGAGCCTTGATCGCTCTCGAGCAATCGTTTCCAGTCGCTTGGGATCATTGGCGACATCTGGATCCGCCAGCTGCCGCTCGAGGCTGCGGAAGCTGGCTGTGGCCGTCTGTAATCGGCTCGTCAGGGTTGAGGCATCCATCGCCCCGCCTCAGTTTCAGGATGTGGCGTCGTCGTCTTTCTGCTTATTGCTGCCCATGCCGTACTTCTTCATGAAGCGATCCACACGACCTTCTGTATCAAGGATTTTTTGGGTTCCGGTGAAGAAGGGATGATTGCCACTCCACACGTCAACGTGAATTTCTGGCTGGGTGGCGCCCGTGGTCATCACCACTTCGCCGTTGCAGATCACCTTGGCATCGGGATACCAGGTGGGATGGATGTCGGACTTAGGCATGGGAAAGGTAAAAAATCAGCGCTTGGAGAACTGAGGGGCCTTACGGGCTTTCTTCAGACCGTACTTGCGGCGTTCCTTGGCGCGAGGGTCGCGGCTCAAGTGGCCTTCGGTTTTGAGGGGCTTGCGGTTGTCTGCGGACAATTCACACAGAGCCCGGGCTGCACCCTGCTTGATGGCACCGGACTGACCGGTCAACCCGCCACCGTGGACGTTTACTAAAACGTCGTATTCCGTGCTGAGTCCCAATGTTTCGAGGGGAGCTTTAACAGCAGCGATGTAGGCGGGGTTGTAATTCAGATAGTTATCTCCGGGACGACCATTAATGGTGATCGTGCCGTTGCCTGGAACGAGGCGTACGCGGGCAACTGAGGTCTTACGACGACCAGTGCCCCAGTAGACGACGGAATTGCTGCTCATTTGGCGGTAGCTGAGGGGTTGAGCTGAAGGGGCTGGGGCTTTTGTGCTGAATGGGGATGCTCGGTGCCTTTGTAGACCTTGAGCTTGCGGAACATCTGACGACCCAAGGCGTTGTGGGGAAGCATGCCCTTGATGGCTTTTTCCACAATCCTTTCTGGGATGCGTTCCTGAAGGGATTCAAAGGTTTCAACCTTCATGCCACCAGGACGACCTGAATGGCGGCGGTAGAGCTTTTGCTGAGGCTTTTTCCCGCTGACTTGAATTTTTTCAGCGTTCACCACCACCACGAAATCTCCTGTGTCGAGATGAGGCGTGAAGCTGGGGTTGTTTTTGCCGCGCAGAATTGAGGCGACCTCGGTTGCAAGGCGACCAAGGGTCTGATTCTCAGCGTCCACCACATACCACTGGCGGTCGATCGAATCGATGGGAGGAAGGGAGGTCTTGTTCATCTCGCCGGCATGCCGGTTCGGTGGTGCCCCGTCGAAGACGGCGGAGCTGTACAGGATGGTTCGGTCCAGAACTGGACCAAACCGTGGATCAAAGATCGAGCTTACTCCCCAACAAACCCCCTCCTAAGAGCGGGGATGGTCATCAGAGGTCTTGTTGCTCGTCTCTGGCAAAACAAGGAGGATCCGGAGGTGGATCATCCGTTGCTAAAGAAAACCACGGCTGGCAATCGTACCAGCCTGCTTTGCTAAATATTTCTTCGGCATACCCGGCCCTTAACAGGCAAAGGCCCCTGGCAGGCGCAGCTTCCTTCACTTGGTCTCGGCGCCGGTCCTTCCAGCGTTGCTCAAAGGCTTCCACGCTGAGGCGATGCTCCCCCACGGCAACGAGCTGGGCCATCAAGAGCCGCACCATTCCATAAAGAAATCCACTGGCTTGGATTTCCACGCGTATGAGGTCACCTTCGCGTTCCACCAGCACATCTTGGATGGTTGTGCGTGAGTGGAGCCGTCGGCTTCCGGCGCGCATAAACGCGGCAAAATCGTGGAGGCCGATCATCCCCTCAAGGGCAGCCCGCATGTTCTTTTCGTTAAGCCGATGGTGGTACCGGTGCCAAGTCCATGGGGTCAGGAACAAGTTGGGGCGCCGACCGTTGTGAATGATGTAGCGGTAACGCCGGTAGGTAGCCGAATAACAGGCGTGCCAATCCTGTGGCATTTCCACAGATTCACGCACCCTGATCGAACCCGGTAGTCGACCGTTCAGAGCAGGTGCCCACTTGGCGGCTGGGATGGGTCCGGAACAGTCGAAATGCACCACTTGGGCTGCAGCATGAACGCCTGCATCCGTCCGTCCAGCAGCAAAGCTTTGGATTGGTCGTTGGGGGTCGAGTTGAGCGATTGCTGCCTCTAAAACAGCTTGCACGCTCCTGCCATTCTTCTGCCGTTGCCACCCACAAAATTCTGAACCCTCGTACTGCAGGCTGAGGCCGATCCGTCGGAGGATTGCTAGCTCAGGTGGTGCAGACGAGGGTTCAGCTGTCAAAAGTCAGACCCTGACGGGGTCAGGGCTACACCAATTCGATAATGGCCATCTCGGCATTGTCACCACGGCGGGGCACTGTCCGCGTAATGCGGGTGTAGCCACCTTTGCGCTCGCCATAACGGGTTGGAGCTTTGTCAAACAGGGCGTGCACCAGCTGCTTGTCGTAGATGTAGCCAATCGCTCGTCGTCGGGAGGCCAAACTGCCGTCCTTCGCCAGGGTGATCATACGTTCGGCTTCGTCGCGGAGAGCCTTTGCGCGTGCCTTGGTGGTGGTGACCCGACCTTCCCGGATGAGCTGGGTGGTCAAGGCGCGCAGCATTGCCTTGCGTTGGTCAGCGGGGCGACCCAGCTGGGGAACTCGGCATTGGTGTCTCATGGTTCTGTCTTAGTCGAAGTATTAAGGAAGAGCAGGCGGCTCAAATTAGGCCGAGGTGCGGCTCTGGGGGATAGAGATGCCGATGCGCTCGAGGGCTTCGATCACTTCGTCGGCGGATTTAGAACCGAAGTTCTTGATTTCGAGGAGGTCTTCATAGCTGAAGCCCATCAGGTCAGACACGGAGTTGACCTGGGCGCGCTT
>CAXDNN010000128.1:0-4522 GCA_963990675.1 uncultured Synechococcus sp. | reverse complement strand
AGTTGACTCGCTCCATGCCATTCACGGCTCTCGACTTCGCAAGGCATTCCATTGGGATCGAGGCGAAGATCTTCTGGACGGATACCCAACGTTCGCCCTTTCCCAGCGCTGAGCATGTTCATCTGGGGACGTCCGATGAATTGAGCCACAAAGCTGGTGGCGGGGTGGTGATACAACTCCCTGGGTGTGCCGATTTGTTCAATTTGTCCATGGCGCATCACCGCAATTCGGTCGGCAAGTGCCATCGCCTCTTGTTGGTCGTGGGTGACGTACACCACAGGTTGCGACCCGCCAAGCATCAACCGTTTCAGTTCAGGCCGAAGTTCTTCGCGCAACTGGGCATCGAGGTTGCTCATCGGCTCATCCAGCAAGTACACCAAAGGATCACGGAGCAGAGCGCGAGCTAGGGCAACGCGTTGCCGCTGACCTCCAGATAACTGCGATGGCCTCTGGTGAGCCTGATGGTTGAGTTGCAGCACTTCCAAAATCGTTGTGATGCGCTGCTCACGCTCTGCTCCGTGGCTGCCGCGCATCCTCAGCCCTAGTTCCAAATTTTCCCGAACACTGAGGTGGGGAAACAGGGCATAGCTCTGAAACACCATGCCGATCCTGCGGTCTTCCGCGGGGACATTGTTCATCGCAGTGCCATCGATGCTGATCGAGCCGCTGTCCGGTTGATCGAGCCCCGCAATCAAGCGGAGAGCCGTGCTTTTGCCACAACCGCTTGGGCCCAACAATGCGACACATTCACCATCGCCAACGTTGAGATCGAGATTGTTGAGAATCGTTCGACTACCAAATTTTTTGGTGATCGCTTTGAGGCTGAGTGTCATCCCTTGATCGCTCCATTGGTGAGTCCACTCACGATTTGGCGCTGGAAGAACAACACAAGTAATAAGAGTGGAATCGCTCCAAGCACTGTGGCAGCGGCATAGGCCCCATAAGGAATGGAGTAAATCGATGATCCTGCGATCCGTGCCATCGCGACTGGAAGCGTCAGTAAATCGCTGCGGCTAAGCCAAGTCAGGGCAATGGGATATTCATTCCAAGCGAAGAGAAAAACAAGGATTGCGGTGCTGGCTGAGGCCGGCGCGATGAGCGGCAACATCACCCATCGCAGTCTTTGCCGTAGTGAAAGCCCCTCAAGCCTGGCTGCATCATCAAGATCTTTGGGTAATCCTTCGAACGCAGCGGTTAGCAGGAGAAGTGCGAGGGGCATTGCTAGCGCGCTGTATGGCAGAGCAAGCGCGAATAGGCTGTTGCCTAGATGAAAATTGCGCGCCAATTCAAGAAGGGCCAAGAAAAGAAGCACATAAGGAAAAAGAGCGGCCGCCATTACGCCACTTCTGATGCTTCGCCGCCATCGCCGCGGAAGTTGAGCCAAAACGTAGGCCGCAGGCACAGCCAAGATCAGGGTTAGAACCGTTGAACCACTTGCGACAACGGTGCTATTTAACAGATATCGCCAGAACGGTGGATCGCTGGATAAGAGCTCGCGGTAATGCATCAACGTCCAGCGGTTCTGAAATGGAATGGCTCCGTTAACGAGGGCTTCCGAGCTTGTGAAGGAGCTGATGAGTTGCCAAACCATCGGGGCCAGAGACCAAATCAATAGCAATGTGACCAACACAGCGTGTCGACTGGTCACCCATGACGGTTTGATGTTCATGGCTGCATCGCCCTTAGGGCGCCGGTCATTCGGAGCAGCAGAGCGCCAAGCAGAATCAAAATTGTGAGTAGTAAGAATCCACCGACCATGACGGTGGCGCTGTACCCGAAATCAAGAAACCGCATTCCGTTCAGATACGCATAAAGGGCAAGGCTTTCCGTACTCCCTGCTGGACCTCCTCCAGTGAGCACTTGGATTAAATCGAAAACACCAAACGCCTGAGCCATTCTGAATAAAAGGCTGAGCAGGATGTATGGCATCAATAGAGGAATGGTGACGCGCCTGAGGGCCTGGAATGCAGAACCGCCTTCCAGGCGAAAGGCGGCATAAAGATCATCTGGAATCGTTTGAAGCCCAGCCAAAAGGATGAGCGTGATGAATGGGGTTGTTTTCCATACATCAGCAAGAACCGTCACCATCCAAGTGATGGCTGGAGTGGAAAGAAGATTGAGTGGCCCGACACCAGCGGCTTCTGCCAGTTGTTCAATCGGTCCATAGGGAGTGTTGAAAATCCAACGCCATCCCAGGGCCATCATTGTTGTTGGAAGAGCCCATGGCAAAAGCGAAAGGGCTCTCACGGCACCGCGGCCTCGCCAACGCTGGTCGAGTAAGAGAGCAATAGCGAGGGCCAGGATCAACTCCAGACCCACGGAGACCATGGCAAATCTTGAGGTTTGGCCGGCATCAAGCCAAAACCTTGAGTCCGTGAGAAGACGCAACCAATTCGCCCCGCCGTTTGGGACCGGGACTAATCCCGTGAGGACGGAATCGGCATGAAAACTCAGCCAGGCGTAGCGAATCATTGGCCAGCCAAAAACGACGGCCATCAACAGCAACGCCGGCAGCGCAAGGAGCATCGTCATGCTTCTGCACCTGTTGCTTTGAGCAACATGTCGCTTTTGGTTTGCGCCCGATTCATCGCTGCGGCTGAGGCGTCCGTTGGTGTTGTGATCTCGGTGTTGGCCTGCTCTGCATCGCCTGTTAGCAAACCATTTAGTTGGCGTTGCAGAAGATCACTCAGTTGGGCATAAAGCGGTGACGCCGGCCTTGAAACAGAGTGGCCCAAAGCCTTAGCGATTTCAGGAAGAGCCGACGACACCGCGATGAGATCTGGATCCCTGAACAAGCTTTGGCTGGTGGGGGTGTACCCCTGATTCAGGAACCGTTCACGCTGCGCTGCTTCCGAAGTGAGATATCGGATCGCCTCAACGGCGGCTTCAGGATGCGGTGATTGTTTGAGCAAGCTCAATCCCCAGCTGCCAACGGTGGCCGCAGGACTTTGATCTGGTTCAGCCACCATGAGAGAGATACCAACGTTGCCACGGACGATGCTTTCGGGTTTTTGGAGTTCTGCCCAGGCGTAGGGCCAGTTGCGCATGAATGCTGCATCACCGGCTTTAAACGCTTGCAGCGACTCTGATTCGGAATAATTGGTCACTGCTCTTGGACTGGCTCCAGTCGCAATGAGTGATTGCATCCACGCGGCGGCACGAGCTGCCGACGCTGAGTCCAGTTCAAGCTGTCCGTTGGCTGGGTTAATCCATTGGCCTCCGAAGCCATGGAGCACTTCAAAGAAGTTGCAACTCAACCCTTCGTATTGCCTGCCTTGCCAGACGTAGCCATTGGTGACGCGCTTGGTTTGGACCAGATTGATGGCGATCTCGGATAGTTCCTGCGGAGTGGAGGGAGGCGAGTCCATCAGGTCTGTTCGCCAATACAAAACGCCAACATCAGCGCCAAGGGGCCATCGATAGAGCTGACCTTTGTGGTGATTGCCAAGGCGAGCGCCCAAGATCAATTGATCAAGAGCGTCTTGATCGAACCAGGGGTCAAGGGGTTCGAGCCAACCTGCTTCGGCATATTTCGGTAGCCAGGTGACATCCATCAACAGGGCATCAAAGGGGGTGTCCCCCAGCAACAAACTGCTAATGGCGAGATCAGAGATTGACTCGGTTTCGAGGGGGCCACGGATCACCTCGAGGTGAATCGTTCCGTGGTGCTCACGATTGAAGGCTTCGACCATTTGACTGCTTGCATCCGCGTAGGGCGCAGGCATCAAAATTGAGACTGGTACAGGCTGTTTTTGGCCTGACCACGCCACACAAGCCAGAACAAACAGCAGACCGATCAAGCCGCTGGCAAGCCGGATGCTTCGTCTCATTCGGGCGTCGTCGACGGCGGCTCGCAACCAGCGAGTTGTTCTTCAGCCCAGTCCTTCACGGTGTAATTCTCGACCGCCGTACACATGCGCGTCATGCGATCGCGTTGTGCATCTGAATCCATGAACAGAGCTTTTTCAATGGCTTCATCCATCCGTTTGTTGGAATACGGGTTGGTGAGAACCGCTCCGTCGAGGACCACAGATGCTCCTGTGAATTCGGAAAGAACAAGAACTCCTCCACGGTTGCGTCGTGCTGCGGCGTACTCCTTCGCCACAAGATTGAGGCCGTCTCGTAAAGGAGTAATCCAACAAACATCGGCTTGACAAAACCAAGCCACCATTTCGTCGTAGGGAATTCTTCGCGTTGAAAAACGAATTGGAACCCAATCTATCTTGCTAAAACGACCATTAATTCGTCCTGCAATTTCTTCGATTGTGCGCTGAGTATCTTCATAGATTTTCATCCCACTTGCCGCTGCAACGCATGCAAGCATCAAAACCACTTCGCCATGGAGGTCTTCACGACGTTCCAACAGTCTTTCGAAGGTAAGAAGGAGTGCTTCGTTTCCTTTGGTGTAGTCGACGCGACTGGCAGAAAGAATTAACTTGCGTCCTTTTTTTGTGTCTTGAACAATTAGTTCACCATGACTTTCAACAGAAGCACTCCAGCTGAGTTCTTGAATCACATCTGG
>CAXDNN010000127.1:0-4628 GCA_963990675.1 uncultured Synechococcus sp. | reverse complement strand
GCCTTAGTCTCGTGGGCTCGGAGATGTGTATAAGAGACAGCCCTTACTGGGACTGGCCTTCTTGACCTCTGCAATCACCGCCGGCTTGATCTGTGCCCGCTTGAGTGCGGCAATAAAATCCTTTGTGGGTGGCAACAAGCTGATCTTTTTTTTCAGTTGATCTAACGGCACTTTCTGCCGCGCTAGATCAACTTCGCAATCCTTCTCCCAAACAATTTTTTCAAGAATATTGCGCGGCTTTTCATCGTCATGGGGAACGCCATACTCAAGGTATGAGACACGAATCTTGGGACTAGGCGAACGACGACGAATCTCCATAACAGTGATGTAAAAGTGAATTAACGCTGGTTAATAACGAATCAAAGACTGAATCAAGCCACCAATTGTGAGGCAGCTTGCTTGTAGGCCACTTCCACCACCTCACTCAAGGTGGGATGCGTATGCACCTCTTGCGAGAGTTGTGAAACGCTCTGGCGTCGTGCCACTGCATTCGCCACTTCTTGAATCAAATCAGCGGCATGCAAACCATAAATATGGGCACCAAGAACCTCACCGCTGGACTTGTTAAAGAGGAGCTTCATGACGCCATCACTATCAAGCTCTGCCAATGCTTTGGAATTGGCCTTGAAATAGCTGCGTACGGCTCCCAAGGGAAAATTGTCCTTTTCAGCAAGAGCCTTGGCGTCAGCTTCCGTTAGTCCAACAGAGCTGATCTCTGGATGTGTAAACGTGGCCGCTGGAATGCTGCGGTAATCGATGGTTCGCGCGTGGCCAAGGATGTTATCGACAGCCACTGTTCCCTGAGCAGCAGCCGTATGCGCCAACATCAGCTTTCCGGTGACGTCACCAACAGCCCAAAGATGGGGGATTGGTGAATCATTCACCAACACACGCATTGCATCATCAATCGGCACAAAACCACGATTGGTTTCGATGTTTAAGCATTCGAGATTGAGCGCTTTGCTTGTGGGCACTCGGCCGGTGGCCACCAACACAGCATCCACTTCCAAGGTCTCGACAAACTCACGGCTATTGAAATCGGCGAGTTCAATCTGGACAGGGCAACCAGGCGTAACTTTTCGAGCCAAAACACCAGAGCGTGCATCAATGTCGCGGCCTTCAATCAGGTTGCGGCGAGCAATCTTTGCAATATCTGGATCAAACGTTGGCATCACACGGTCGAGGGCCTCAATCATCGTGACTTCACAACCAAGGGCTGTATAAACATCGGCAAATTCCAAACCGATATAACCGCTGCCGATGATGGCAATCCAGCGAGGGAGCCACTCAAGGTTGATGGCTTCATCGCTTGTGAACACCGTCCGACCATCGGTTTCGATACCAGGCGGAACGAAGGGATCAGAGCCCGTGGCCAGGATCACGTCTTGCGCGGTAATAACACGGTCGACACCACTGGGTTCCCGCAATCCAACCCGCTGGGAGCCCTCAAGACGACCATGGCCGCGGAGAATGGTGACGCCTGATCGTTCGAGCGTCTTCGTCAGGTTGGTGCGAATCGCTTGCACCAATTGATTGGCGTGATCAGCAATTTTTTGACGTTCAAAGCGCACCGGCGCTGCGTGGATACCGAAGCTCGACAGGTGCTTGTCATCGGCAAGCTCACGCACCTTTCCGCTGGCAGCCAGGAGTGCTTTGGATGGCACACAGCCTCGATTCACGCAGGTGCCTCCCATGTCGCGCGACTCAATGATCGCCGTCTTCAATCCATGATCGGCAGCATGCTTTGCAGCATCAAAGCCTCCATACCCGGCACCGATCACAATGACGTCGAAGTCGAAGCTGGCGTCGCTCACCCGAACTACTGCTGCGTACCCGCCATTCTTGCTCTTCGTCGCTCCAAAAGAAGGGGAACCGCCGCAGCCGCCACATTTAACGACTCAACCCGTGAACTATGCGGGAGGGTCACCGCATGGGTGCAGCAGGCCTGAAGGCGCGGATGAAGACCAGCGCCCTCGGTGCCAAGCACCAACGCTGTGGGTTGCGTCCAATCCAGCTCCCAATAAGGTATTGGACGCAGCGGCCCAGAGGCATCCGGCACCAAGGTGGCCACCACCTGGATCCCTTGGGCTACGAGCAACCTCAACGCTTGATCAAGATCGTCGATCCCCTGTTGTTGATCCGGACCAAAGCGGCGATGGGGCAATTGCAACAGCGCCCCAGCCGATGCCCTTAGGGCTTTCCCCCCTAACGGATCCACTCCAGATCCCATCCAAACGCTTTGCACATCAGCGGCCAAGGCAGTGCGCAAAAGGGATCCAAGGTTTCCGGGATCCTGAATTCGGTCCAAAACCAACCAAAAATCACAGGTTTTGGGTGGTTCCGGCAGCAGCATTAAGGGGCAGAGACAAGCCACACCATCAGGAGTGACGGTGGTGAGGGCGGCTCCCAGGACCTCCTCGGTGACATGGCGCCAAACAACAGACGCATCCAACGCCTGGATCAGATCGGCATGGCGGTCGAACCAAACCTCCGTTGCGATGAGTTCGGTGGGCTG
This sequence comes from uncultured Synechococcus sp., assembly GCA_963990675.1. Lineage (GTDB taxonomy): Bacteria > Cyanobacteriota > Cyanobacteriia > PCC-6307 > Cyanobiaceae > Parasynechococcus. The sequence continues at coordinate 2,113 of CAXDNN010000127.1, read as the reverse complement.
TCCACCCATCTCCAACAACTCCTGGAGCAGATGCGTGCCTTCCAAAAGAAGCAGACCGGCTTCGTCTCTCCCAGACCGGGACGACAACATTCGGAGCCGCTTGACCAACGGATTTCGCCGGCTGCTGATTAACGAATCCGACAAAACTTTCGCAAACTCCCCGTTAAAAGGTGCTGTGCTTCCGAACTTTGAGGCCTTTATGCACACTCAGATCTTGACCTTCAAGGTCCAAACCGTTAATGGCAGCAACTTCTCCTTTTAAACCTTCAGCCGACAAATTTTCGATCAATTTTTTGATCACCTGGTCTTCCACCGTCGTTTGATCGATGGAATCAGGGGTGAGACGCTCTAGAAATCGGCCAACTTTTGAAGCCACAACCTCCGAAGCATTGGAAATCTTCAGGACAATCATGGTTGGAACGTTGTTGGTCGCATCGTCAAGGTAGTGCGGATGGGGAGACTTGAACTCCCACGATGTTGCCACCACTAGTACCTGAAACTAGCGCGTCTACCAATTCCGCCACATCCGCGGGCGTTGTCGTTTTAGCGACGGAATGACCATACGGCATTGACTCACCGCGAACTACGCGTGCAGACCCAAGCTCCCAATCCAGTTTGAGTGCCGGACGTCTAGACGGTCTCATCCACAATTGCGAGTATGCGGAAATCGTCAGCTGTTCGTGGACATGGTGGTGGGTGTGATTACGTCTCAAGAGAGTGTCACCCAGCACCTAAATGTTTCAGGCGGCCAACGTTTACACGGAACCTTGGCGGTGAGCGGAGCCAAGAATTCGGCCCTCGTTTTGATGACTGCAAGTCTTCTAACCAATGAAACGGTCGAGCTGGTCAATATTCCGGATCTAACTGACATCCAAGGAATGGGCGACATTCTCGGAGCCCTTGGTGTTCAGGTCGTGCGAAGCGAGAGTCGGGTGTCTCTGACCGCAGCCCAGCTCACCAATGCAGAACCTCCTTACGAACTCGTCAATAGCCTTCGCGCCAGTTTTTTCAGCATTGGTTCTCTCCTCGGTCGAATGGGTCACGCCAAGGTTCCTCTCCCCGGTGGATGCCGGATTGGAGCCAGGCCTGTCGTCGAACACATCCGTGGGCTGAAGGCCCTTGGCGCAGTCGTCACCGTCCAACACGGCATTGTGACGGCCTCGGCGAAGGGATCCAACGGACGACTCAAGGGAGCTGCCATTGTTTTGGATTGCCCCAGCGTTGGCGCAACAGAAACCATTTTGATGGCTGCCGTCTTAGCGGAAGGCACCACCACAATCGAAAATGCAGCCCAAGAGCCCGAGGTTCAAGACCTGGCCAACCTGCTGAATGTGATGGGGGCCAATGTGACTGGTGCGGGGGGCCCCGTGATCACGATTAAGGGAGTGGCATCCCTCCATGGTTGCCGCGGGTATGCCGTCATTCCTGATCGCATCGAAGCCGGCACCTTTCTCATGGCTGCTGCGATTACTCGTTCCAGCATGTGTGTGGAGCCGGTCGTGCCTGAGCACATGAATGCTGTTCTTCAAAAATTGCGTGATTGCGGTTGTTCCCTCGAGATCAACGGCAGAAGCATCCAAATCACCCCTGGAGAAATCGTCGCGACAGACATCACAACCCAACCCTTCCCTGGCTTCCCTACCGACCTTCAAGCGCCCTTCATGGCCTTGATGTCAACGGCGAAAGGCACCAGCGTGATCAGCGAAAAAATCTATGAAAATCGACTTCAGCACGTTGCCGAGCTGCAACGCATGGGGGCTGCTATTCGCGTTGATGGCAGTACAGCCATCGTTGAAGGTGTGCCGACCCTCAGCGGTGCACCTGTCACCGGAAGCGATCTTCGGGCTGCAGCGGCCATGGTGCTAGCGGGTTTGTCAGCAACCGGCACTACTAAGGTGTCTGGCTTGACCCATCTTGACCGTGGCTACGACAACGTGGAAGCCAAACTTCGCGGTGTGGGCGCAAGCGTTGAACGCGACGGTTTCTAAACCAGTCCCTTGAATTCCTGAAAGGGGGACGTCAGTCCATACAATTGCTGTGCGGGAGCATGGCGGAATTGGTAGACGCAGTGCACTCAAAATGCACCGACTTCGGTCATCTCGGTTCAAGTCCG
>CAXDNN010000126.1:0-4630 GCA_963990675.1 uncultured Synechococcus sp. | reverse complement strand
AATGATACGGCGACCACCGAGATCTACACCTAAGCCTTCGTCGGCAGCGTCAGATGTGTATAAGAGACAGCTTGAGCACATCCCTCGGCGTGCCACGACACTCCATGAGTGCCAACAGAGTTTGTCGTTCGTTGGGAGACAACTCCATCGTTTCAACGGCTAAACGGTCGAAATGGATCAGAGCTGAACGCACAGCATCCCGTTTCGAACCTTCGAACGGAGACAGGATCAACGCCATGAGCTGCGTATGTCCCAACAGCAGTCGAGGTCGCGTCGATTGATTCAGCTTTAAAGCGTCGATGGAGGCCATGAGCAGGCTGAGCAATTCCATCTCCGCCTCGATGGCGGCGACTCCAAACAGTTCCACGCCGCTTTGGAGGTTTTCTTCAATGCACTGACCGCCCTCGTCAGCGGTTCTGGATTGAAACACGGTGCCAGATGCCCAGAGACGCATGGGGCGTGGTCGTGTTGCCAGTCGTGTACAGGCGGCTCGAGCGATCGATGCCGTCATCTCTGGTCGTAAGCCCAGTGGGTCATCGGCCACAAGACGAACGATGTCGCGACTGGCGATGGCCCCTCCCGCCATCAAGGTTTTCATCCGTTCCACGCGGGGCGGAGAGACCTCGTCGTAACCCCAAAGTCGAAACACCCGAGCGAGTCGCTCAGTGAGGTTCCGATTGGTTTCCACCTGGTGCGGGTTCAGATCCCTTGCGCCAGCGGCAGGTTGCAGCGCCATTGTCGGAGTACTCGCCTCGTGTTCAGGATCCCATGGCCGTGACCTCGGGGGCTCCGAATGCTGATCCATCCAAGGGGGTCACCTGGGCAAGAACGTCGAGAATGGCTGGGTGGAGTTGCGGTCCAGCTGCGACAACGCGGCCACTGTTCAGTTGAAAGACATCGCCTCCATAGCCAGAAATGCAGCCTCCGGCGATGTCCACCAGAGCTACACCCGCAGCGAGATCCCAGGGAGAAAGTCCTCGTTCCCAGTAGCCGTCTTGCCGACCAGCGGCGACGAAAGCTAGATCGACCGCTGCAGCTCCACCCCGCCGAACCCCCCGGGTGCGATGGGTCAACCAACAAAACTCCGCGTAATTGTTATCCAGTCGCGTGTGTCGGTCGTAGGCGAATCCAGTCACGAGGAGTGAATCTTCAAGCGATCGACAGCTGCTCACGTTGATGGCCTGTTCATTACAAAACGCCCCAACTCCGGGTGCGCCCCAATACACCTCCCCAAGAAAGGGAACAGCGATGGCTCCAAGCACCGGAGTCTGACGAAACGTGAGTCCAATCGATGTGGCGAAAAACGGATACCCATGGGCAAAATTTGTTGTCCCATCAAGCGGATCGACGCACCAACGCAGACCGTCCTGTTCCCCTGCGGCGCCGCTCTCTTCTGCCAAAACTGCAATGTCTGGCGTTGCGTCTGCCAAAACATCCAAAACAACTTTCTCCGCTGCAAGATCCGCGTTGGTGACGAGATCACCGACGCGACCTTTGCTTTCAATGGAGGCCAAACGTCCGTAGTGGCGCATCAACTCAGCTCCACCTCGTTCAGCGGCTTCGCGAGCGATGCGAACGAGTCGAGCGAGTTCAGTTGTTGACAAACCGGCTTCGGTTGCGGCCGTTGCAGTGAGTTGTTGGGCCATGGATTCACTCTTCTTCGATGGGGAGGCCAGGACTGACTTTGCCGCGGCCGAAGTGTTGACCAAATTGCAATTCGTAGACCTCGTCTTCGTCTTGGGTTTCTGCTTCGAGAGGGCCAATGGCTCTTGCGACGCAGAGCAAGCCATAGCCCTGACGGCGCAGCTCATGGGACAAGCCCATCGCTTCTTGTTGATCCAGCTGGCCACTTTGAACGCGGACCGCACAGCTCGTACAGCACCCATTGCGACAGGAGAACGGAAGCGGATCTCCCTGCTGTTCAAAGCTCTGCAGGATGTACTCGCCTTCGGGAACCTCGTGGGTGATCGTGCGGTTCTCCTGCCGCCAGTGAATGGTGATCCGGTGGCTGCGGCTCATGCCATCCATCTGGAAACGCCCTGCTACATTGGCATCTGCCCCATAAAAGCCGGTGGAGAGCTGGCCGAGTGGTCGAAGGCGCAGCACTGGAAATGCTGTATAGGGGCAACTCTATCGAGGGTTCGAATCCCTCGCTCTCCGCTATCCCGGTCCTAACGGACCGGATTTTTTTTGCCAACTCTCGACTAGCTTTTTCTTGAGAGATGGCACTATGATCAGGACCAACTTCTCACGATTGATAACTTCGGATGAATCAAGACTTACTTAACTCTTGTATCAGAATTTAGCCAAATCGCCCAGACACATAGTCTTGTGTGGCTTGCTGTTGGGGAGAATTAAAAATAGATTGAGTATCATTGAATTCCACTAAATAGCCAACTTTTCCAGATCGGTTCTCCACTGTCTCTGCGTTGAAAAAGGCTGTTTCATCGCTCACACGTACGGCCTGCTGCATGTTGTGAGTCACAATCACAATTGTGAAACTCTTTTTAAGTTCATGCATGGTTTCTTCAATTTTTAATGTCGAAATCGGGTCTAGGGCAGAACACGGCTCATCCATCAAAATCACCTCCGGTTGGATGGCGATCGTGCGGGCAATGCACAGGCGTTGTTGTTGGCCGCCAGAAAGGGAGTAGCCGCTCTCTTTGAGCTTGTCTTTGCATTCATCCCACACAGCAGCCTGACGGAGCGATCGCTCTACCAATTCATCCATATTTCCCGTATAGCCATTGATGCGGGCCCCGAACGCCACGTTTTCGTAGATACTTTTTGGAAATGGGTTGGGCTGTTGAAACACCATCCCAATGCGACGTCTAACTTCAACGGGGTCGACAGTTGCAGCATATAAATCGACACCATCAAACAAAACACGACCTTTTAAGGTGCAGCCTTCGATTAAATCATTCATGCGATTAATCGAACGCAAAAGCGTTGATTTACCGCATCCCGAAGGACCAATAAAAGCTGTAACTTTTCCGCTTGGTATCTCACAAAATACATCTCTTACCGCAGCAGAATTGCCATAGCTAATGGTCACATTCTGCATCGATACGGCAATTTCCTCAGGAGTACTTTGCTTGTTTTTATTGGATTCCTTAGTCATGGCAGCCTGTGCAAAGTAAAAAGGGAGAAGAATCGGCGAGGTCTGTCGTTGAATGTTGGCACGGTGTCATCTTGATGCAAATCGTCCGAGCCATCGCGCAAATAAATTGAGTGCCAAAATTAATGCTACGAGCACAAAAGAGGCTGCCCAAGCTAATTCATTTTGTACTTCAAGCGGCATGATAGAAAAATTATAAATTAAGACAGATAATGTGGCAATCGACGAAAACCACCCATCCACTGACAATAGATCTGCCCAGTAGGGAGAAAATAATGCCGTGAAGATAAGAGGTGCTGTTTCGCCTGCTGCCCTTGCAATAGCAAGCACCACCCCAGTCGCAATGGGTGTAAATGCCGCTGGTAATGTAATGCGGGTAATCGTGATGAATCGAGAGGCCCCAACGCCCAAGGCCCCACGACGAAGATCGTCTGGCACGAGCTTTAATCCTTCATCCGTTGTTTTAATGACGGTTGGTATCATTAAGATCGAAAGTGCCAATCCACCAGCAACGGCGCTATAGGCATTGCCAAATATCAGTCTGGTCGTTACGAGTGTTCCGTATATAAATACGCCGGCAATGATTGATGGCACTCCGGAAAGGACGTTGGTTCCAAATCGGATAAATTGTGCAAACCAATCAGATCTAGAATATTCTGCCAAATAAATTCCTCCCCCAACGCCTACAGGAATTGCAAATAATGCTGCAATGAATGTAACCACAAATGTTCCAATGATTGCATTCCCGATTCCACCTCCTTCTAGCCCAGGGGGCGGTGGCAGTTCGGTAAAGAGGCTGATGCTGATTTTCGAGGCACCCTTGAGTAATACGTAACCCAAGACAAGAATTAATGGCAGAACAGCAACGGTTGAAAACAGTGCTGCCAGTCCTGTCATCAATCGGTTGCCAAGATTGCGCTTGATATTTGGTTTGTAGTTGAGTTGGTCCTTTCTTGTGATAAGACCAAGATTATTGATGTTCATGTCAGTATTTGAGGCTGAGCCGTTTCACAAGCAGCTGCGCCAAAATGTTGACGGCCAACGTCATGATCATTAGAACGAAGGCCGCATACATCAATGATGAGACCTGCGATCCATCAGCCTCACCAAATTGGTTGGCAAGCATTGCCGAAATTGTATTGCCAGGTGCCAATAACGAGAAACTAAAATTATTTGAGTTTCCAATAATCATTGTGACTGCCATTGTTTCGCCCATCGCTCGGCCTAGGGCAAGCATCACGCCTCCGACAATTCCAGAGATTGCTGCGGGTAAGGTTACGTTGATAATCGCGCCCCAGCGAGTGGTCCCGATTCCATAGGCTGCCTGAGTTAATCGTTCAGGAACTTGTTGCAGCGAATCACGGGTGATTGCGGTGATGATTGGCAGAATCATCACCACCAAAATCAACACAGCCGGCAAGGTCCCCGGTCCCATTGGTGGAGCTGTCTCTTATACACATCTGACGCTGCCGACGAAGGCTTAGGTGTAGATCTCGGTGGTCGCCGTATCAT
>CAXDNN010000125.1:0-4836 GCA_963990675.1 uncultured Synechococcus sp. | reverse complement strand
CACGGCACGGCAACGCCTGCGTTGATCCAACGCCATGTGTTCGAGAACCCTGCTTGGTACACCGCTTACACCCCTTACCAAGCTGAGATTGCCCAAGGGCGGCTTGAGGCGTTGCTGAATTTCCAAACATTGATCAGTGAGCTCACAGGGCTTCCGATCGCCAATGCTTCCTTGCTGGATGAAGCCACGGCCGCTGCAGAAGCCATGGGCTTGAGCTTTGGTGTTTGTCGACGTCCAGATGCGACGCGTTTCCTCGTCGATCGCAATGTGCTGCCACAAACTTGGGCTGTGCTGCAAACCAGGGCGGAGCCACTGGGAATTGAGCTTGAGCGGGTTGATCCCGGGCAGATGGCTTTCGATGCGCGGGTGTTTGGGGTGCTGTTGCAACTCCCGGGCGCCGATGGGCTGCTCTGGGACCCCACCACGTTGATTGAGCGTGCCCACGCGGATGGTGCTCTGGTCACGGTGGCGATTGATCCATTGGCGCAGACCTTGTTCGCGCCCGTTGCCGATTTTGGTGCTGATATTGCCGTGGGTAGCGCCCAACGATTTGGTGTGCCGATGGGATTCGGCGGCCCCCATGCGGCATTTTTTGCCACGAGAGAGGCCTACAAACGTCAAATCCCAGGTCGGCTTGTGGGGGAGTCGAAGGATGCCGAAGGCAACCCTGCTTTGCGCTTAGCCCTACAGACCCGTGAGCAGCACATCCGCCGGGATAAGGCCACGAGCAACATTTGCACGGCGCAAGTGCTGCTGGCGGTGATCGCCTCGTTTTATGCGGTGCACCATGGCCCCGATGGTCTCCGTGCCATTGCCGAGCGGCTTATTGGCTTACGTCTGCATTTTGAAGCTGGCCTGCGCAAGCTTGACTTCACTGTGGATCAGGCCGATCGCTTCGACACCGTCACCGTCACCACATCCCATGCACGGGTTGTGCACGCAGCGGCGGCTGAGGCGGGATTCAACCTGAGGGTTCTCCCTGACGGCGTGCCTGCATCCCAAGCCACCGGATTCGGCGTCAGCTTCGATGAATTCAGTGATCAGAAGGAGGTGGCGAAGCTCCTTGAAGCAGTGGCGAAGGCGGTCGGCAAGCCCGCGCCCTCGGCGCCTGACTCCGCAGCCGACATCGCAGCAGAAACTGCGTTGCCCTCACTCCCTTCGCGGATACGGCCTTGGCTGACTCAGCCAGCGTTTCATCGCTACCGCAGTGAAACGGAGCTGATGCGTTACATCCAGCGCTTGGTCAGTCGCGACCTGTCTCTGGTGCATGGAATGATCCCGCTGGGGAGCTGCACGATGAAGCTGAATGCAGCCGCGGAACTTCTGCCGGTGAGCTGGCCGGCGTTTGCCCGTTTGCATCCTTTTGCTCCTTTGGATCAGGCGTTGGGCTATCGCCGTCTCGCCGATGATTTAGAGCGTTGGTTAGCGGCCCTCACGGGGTTTGCTGCTGTTTCATTGCAGCCCAACGCAGGTTCTCAGGGTGAATACGCCGGGTTGTTGGTGATCCGTGCATGGCACCGCTCCCGCGGGGACGACCACCGAGATATTTGCCTGATTCCCACCAGTGCCCATGGCACCAATCCCGCCAGTGCTGTGATGGCGGGCCTCAAAGTGGTGGCGGTGGCCTGTGATGCCGAAGGCAACATCGATCAAGACGACCTTGAGGCGCGGGCAACGGAGTACGCCGATCGTCTTGCGGCCTTGATGGTGACGTACCCATCAACCCATGGGGTGTTTGAAACCGGAATTCGCCATATCTGTGAGGTGGTCCATCACCATGGCGGTCAGGTGTATCTCGATGGCGCCAATCTCAATGCGCAGGTGGGTCTCTCTCGACCCGGAGCTTTCGGTGCCGATGTTTGCCATTTGAATCTGCACAAAACGTTCTGCATCCCCCACGGTGGTGGTGGTCCAGGGGTAGGCCCGATCGGTGTGGCGGCTCATCTGGCTCCCTTCCTGCCAGGGCATCCCTTTGAAGATCAAACGGCGTCGGCCATCGGGCCCGTTTCTGCAGCAGCTTTGGGGAGTGCCAGCATCCTCCCGATCAGTTGGATGTATTTAAGGATGATGGGGGCGGATGCACTCCGTCAGGCCAGTGCTGTGGCGCTGTTGTCGGCCAATTATTTGGCCCACCGTCTCGACGACCATTTCCCGGTGTTGTTCCGGGGCGCTACGGGCCGTGTTGCCCATGAATGCATCCTCGATCTTCGACCACTGAAGCGAGATGCTGGCATCGATGTCGATGACATCGCCAAGCGATTGATGGATTACGGCTTCCATGCCCCAACCGTGAGTTGGCCGGTGGCAGGCACCGTGATGGTGGAGCCTACGGAGAGTGAAAGCTTGTCGGAACTGGATCGGTTCGCTGATGCGTTAATCGCCATCCGTGAAGAGATCCGAGCGATTGAAACCGGGGCCATGGATGCCTTGAACAATCCCCTGAAGCGGGCTCCTCACACCATGGCTGCGGTGATGGCTGAGGTTTGGGATCGTCCCTACAGCCGCCAACAGGCTGCATTCCCCTTGCTCGATCAAACCCAAAACAAGGTGTGGCCCGCCGTAGCTCGGATTGATAACGCCTTTGGCGACAGAAATTTGGTTTGTACCTGCCCGTCTGTGGAAGCTGTTGCCATTGCGGCCTAATTCACCGCTTCGCCCTGGCGCTTTGTCTCTTCAGGAAGTAAATTTTCACTGAAAAGCGAATTAATTAGTTGGATTTCACCAATCGCTCTCGCGACTGAAGTCACACTATGCGGCAACTGATTCGTCTGTCGGGGGACACCATGGATCGGGACAACACCACCAATTTGGGACTTGGAACCTTGCAAGGTCCAAGCCTTCCACAACTGCCAGAAGGCTTGGAATCAGCCTTCAACCGCGGCCACACGCTTTCCATCGAAGGCACGAACGTTGTGCGTGTGCCCTTTGGAGTCCGTGAAGCTCGTCGAACTCGCCCTGAGCGGCCTGATCACTGGGCAACTTTGGTCATTCCTCTGCAACCGATCGGAACTCCAACGCCACCACCAGCCGCTGCTTGAGCTCAAGCAGCGTTGATCTCGGTGCTGTCTTTGGACAGCCTCCAGTCGAGTAAAGCTTTCACATCCGCTAAGGAACAGGATGGTGTCCGAAAGGGCAGCAATCGCATTGGGCTGCGTTCAGGGCGCACCAGCCATCCTTTGTTCGTTTGTTCAAGCAGGAGAAATCCGCGGTAGCGGACTACCACTTCCTGACCAAGCAAAAATCCCATCGCTCAGGGAACTAATTGGTTGAGTAAATCCATTTCAGGGCACAACATGTGGTGTGCAAGGCAACCGCTGATTTTTTTTAGAATTCAATCGATTCCTGTTGCCATCTGATGATAAAAGTGAGGTTTTAACCGCTTTCAGCCCAACTTTTCGTTGCTTTTGGCGACAGAAAGATTGGTGTATTGCTTGATACTTCGTGGACTTGTTAGGTGGGGTAGCCACCACAGGTAGTGCCTCAGTCGAATTCGAAAAAGTCAAACGTTGGCATCGTTGCTCTTGCTGATCAGTTTCGGCGCCAGGAGAACCGGGTCAGTCAGTCGGTTACTCAGTCCGACGCCGTCTCAAGTGGTTCAGAGTTTTAAGGGCTGCTGTTGCAACAGTCGTTGGAGTAGGTCTTCGATGCTGTCGTCTTTTGCGGGCTTGGCGTAATTGCTGAGCAATTGCCGGCCCACCACTTCGGCGCCGAGATGTGTGAGCTGGATCCGCATCGAGATCAACGCTTCCATGCCCCCTCCTCCGGAATGGGTGGCCATGGCAATGGGTCGGCCATTGAATAGGCTCCGAAAGTCATCGCCTTGGACCGAAAGCCAAGCAATGGCGTTGCTGAGGCAGGGCGGGATCGACCCGTTGTATTCGGGAGCGCAAATCACCCAGCGCGGTGTTGTTGCCAGTAACTCATGGAGAGGGGCGATGGCCGTTGGTATCTCCTGGGCTGCTTGGGTTCGTGGCGTGAACAGCGGAAGGTCGAGGGTTGTGAGATCCAGAACGTCTGCCTTTTGACCAAGGCTGCGGGCGCTGGTTTGGAAGCGTTGGGCCAACTTGAGGTTTTCCCCATTACTGGCCGTGATCACCAAGACATCGAGCGGCTTCTCTGATCTCATGTCCAAGCTTTTCACCATGCACGATGAATCCTGCCTGAAGTTTCTGCTTCCAGGGTGTGGCGATGTCGCAGAGCTGCCGCCACGGGTGGAACACGCGTGACGAACCTCTGTTGTGAGTTAGTCCGGTGCTGGACGATCGGCATGTCTGGGGCGAGGGTCAGGCGCTCTTCAATTCCGCTTCCCGATAGGGCACGAAGCTGGCTTTGCGAGCGCCGCAAATGGGGCAATGCCAATCATCTGGAATCGCTTCGAAGGGGGTGCCGGGCTCAATTCCGGAGTCGGGATCACCATCTTTGGGGTCATAAATCATCGAGCACACCTTGCAGATCCACAGGCCGGAGACAGGCTCATCGGCTTCACCAGCCTTCCCTCCTCCCTCTAAAGCCTTTAAGGCCACGCCATAGCGTTCCGCATGGTGCTGCTCGATGGGGGAGAGCAGTCCAAAGTTTTTAGCCGCCGTGTGGAAGATTCCTGCGTGGTCCTTGGATTCGTCCACTTGTCCTTGGAACTCCGCCTCGGCCCCTTGATCGCGATCAGCGCGAGCTTGGGCAGCGAACTCTGGGTACATGGTCGTGTACTCATAGGTCTCGCCTTCTATCGCCAGGTCGAGGCACTGCTTGAGGATGGCGTTCTTCTGTTCGTCGTTGAGCTTGGCGGCATCACCGATTACCAGCTGTCTCTTATACACATCTGACGCTGCCGACGAAGGC
>CAXDNN010000124.1:0-5037 GCA_963990675.1 uncultured Synechococcus sp. | reverse complement strand
ATAAGAGACAGGAGGAAGGCCGCTGTGCCTCCCACCTCCATCTGGGTCACCGTGCGACGCAAAGGAGCTCTCTCCTCCACGTGATGAATCATGTCGAGGATTCCACCGATGGCTGAACTAGCCAACGTGCGGATTGGACCGGCACTGATGGCATTGACGCGAACCTGCTTCTCAGGACCGAGCTCGGCAGCCAAATAGCGCACCGAAGCTTCTAGGGCTGCTTTAGCAACACCCATGACGTTGTAGTTGGGGATCGCACGCTCAGCGCCCAGGTACGAGAGGGTGATCACACCAGCCTTCTCGCTAAACAGCGGCTTGGCATGGGCACAGAGTGGAGCTAAGGAATAGGCGCTGATATCTAGGGAGCGCGCGAAACCTTCGGCGGTGGTGGCGCTGTAATCACCGATCAATTCCTCTTTTCCGGCGAAAGCGAGGCAGTGGACCAATCCATCAAGGACGCCCCACTTGTCTTTGATCTCGGCGAACACACTCGCCATCTGCTCTGGATCTTGAACATTCAGAGGCAAGAACAAGCTGGGCTCCAGGGGAGCGGTGAGCTCGCGCACCTTGGACTCAAAACGGCCTTTGTCATCGGGGAGGTAGGTGATGCCAAGGTCAGCACCTGCCGCTTTGAGTTGCTGAGCGATGCCCCAGGCAATCGAGCGGTTGTTGGCAATGCCGGTAACCAGGATTTTTTTGCCGGTGAGATCGAGCAGCATCAGAACGAACCGGAACAGAGTTGAATTCGCGCGATTCTCCCCCATCCCCCGCCAAGATCAAACGCCCGTTGCTTCAGAAAGCCGGTGCCAGCCCCTGCTTCGCCTCCAATTACCGGTGATTTGCCAAGAAATATCAGCTCTCGCGAAGCTCTAAACACCCTGCTGGAACAAGAGTTTCCGGAAGCAAGCGGCTCGATCAGCCCGATCCGTGGCGGTCGGGAGGCAGCGGAAAAGCAAATCCAAACAATGGATGTGAAGCGGTATGCCCGCAGCCGCAATCACCTCAACGGCGCCGTAACCCGCTTATCTCCATACATTCGCCACGGTGTTTTCACCCTGGCGGAAGTGCGCGATGCGGTGTTTCAAGGCATCAGCAAACGCGATGACGGAAGCAAGTTGATCAACGAGTTGGGCTGGCGCGACTTTTGGCAACGCATGTGGCAAGAACTGGGTGATCGCATCGACGATGACCAAGAAGAGTTCAAAACCGGGCACAGCGCATCCAGTTACAGCCGAGAGCTCCCAGCCGACGTCCGTGCTGGTTGCACAGGCTTGGCTTGCATGGATGGATTTCGGGGAGAACTGGTCAACACGGGCTGGCTCCACAACCACGCCCGGATGTGGATGGCCGCATGGCTGGTGCACTGGCGACATGTGCATTGGAAAGCCGGGGCGGATTGGTTTCTTGAGCATTTGCTCGATGGGGATCCCGCCAGCAACCATCTGAGTTGGCAATGGATCGCCAGCACCTTCAGCCATAAGCCCTACTTTTTCAACCGCGACAACCTGGAGCGCTACAGCGGAGGGCATTTCTGTAAGAGCTGTTCCAGCGCAGATCAGTGCCCATTCGATGCCAGCTACGAGCAACTCGAAACCACACTGTTTGCCCAACGGTCCCCAATTCGTGACGTTCCTCCCCGTCGACAGAACCATCGCAAAAAATCGACGGCTCGCCCAAACCCCAGCACCCAACGCTTCTGATGGATCTAAAACGACCGATTGTTTGGGTGCACGAGGAATCGCTCGGCAGCACCAACCCAGCCCTGGAGGATTACCCAGACGCCCCGGCTCTGTTTGTTTTTGACCAAGGCTGGATTCGTACCAAGCACATCAGCCGCAAGCGCCTGGGCTTTCTCTATGAATGTTGCTTGGATCTCCCAGTCACCATTCGAAAAGGCGATGTCGTCGCTGAAGTGCTGGCATTCGCCGAACGTCATGGAGCTGATGGCGTGATCAGTAGTGGTGCCATTGAGCCGCGATTGCAACGTCATGGAGCAGCGATCAACCGCAATTACCCCCTATGGATTCTTGATGCGGAGCCCTTTGTGGACCTGCCGCGTCCGCCTCGACTCGGGCGATTTAGTCGCTATTGGCGCGAAGCCGAGCCGGTGGTCTGGGAGCTCTACAAATCGTCGGGTTGAGTCTTCATCAGTTTCTTCAGCCGTTTCAGCTCCTCCACAGGATTGGTCAGGAGGTCCTCCTCTTCCAAAGCCGGCAACTCCACGGGAATCACTTCCGCTTCTGAACGCGGAGGATTTGTCCACGTCCAACGGGCTTGAGGTGCACGCAAAGCACACAGTTGCTTGAGTTCACCTTGAAGCGCCCTCAACACGTCGCGGCGGGCAACAGCCTGAAAAAATTCACTGCGGCTGGCAAGGCCAGAGCTAAAGGGGGTGGATCCATTGCCATTGAACAAACGAGCCGCGTCCGGCAACCAACGGGGCTGACACACATCCGGATCACTGGTGTCGGTTTCTAAAACGATGTGGATGCCATAGCCGTCCGGCTGGTTCACCACGGCCAGGCCGTCATGGCCCCCATGCCGCTGCAACGCCAAGATCCGCCAGCTCGGAGGTTCAGATGAAACACCGCAGCTCACCAGGCCGATGACGAGACCTGAGAGCAACAAGACCCGCCGCATCAATCCATGCCATCTGGCGTCATCCTGATGGAGACGGTTTGGATCTGCAGCGCTGCGATGACTCGTACAGCTTCAACAATGTTGGCCTTGGGAACACCTTTACCAGCGTTTCGTTTGGCCAGGGTCAACGGAGCCCAGGTCAATGGTGGAATGTTCGCCTCAACGGACTTTGGCCAACAGCCGATCCTGCTCATGGTGCTTTGTGCCCATTGCCCCTTCGTGAAGCACATCGAACCTGAGATCACTCGCCTAGAAAACGACTTCGGTTCTCGGGTCCAATTCGTTGCCCTCAGCAGCAATAGTTTGATCACCCATCCCCAGGACGGGCCAGCACAGCTGGCGGAACAGGCCCAACGGCATGGTTGGGCATTCCCCTATCTCTTAGATGATCAACAGGTGCTGGCGAAATCTCTCCAAGCCGCCTGTACACCTGAGTTTTATCTCTTCAGCCAGCACAGCAAGGGCAGCAGTCCAACGCTGCAATACCGGGGTCAGCTGGATTCCAGTCGGCCGGGCAACGACCAACCCTTGGATGGATCCGACCTCCGGGCCGCCCTCAATGCGGTGCTGACAGGAACATCTGTAAGCCAAAACCAGGTGGCCTCAGTGGGATGCAACGTGAAGTGGAACCCCGGCCAAGAGCCCGAGTGGTTCAACTGAACCGCTTAAGATTTCCTTTATGCAGGTTCCTCCGTTCAGCCTCAGCCAACAGATCGATGATCTGCGCGCCGATCTTGAGAAGGCCGTGCTGTCGGTGCTGCAGAGCGGTCAATACATCGGCGGCGCTCAAATCCAACAATTCGAAACCGCATTTGCAGCCGCCACAGGTGTGGATTTTGCTGTGGGCTGCAACAGCGGTACCGATGCCCTGATCCTGGCGCTGCGAGCCCTAGGGGTGGGAGCTGGCGACGAGGTGATCACCTGCTCGTTCAGTTTTTTCGCCACAGCAGAAGCGATCAGTGCCGTTGGTGCCACTCCCGTGTTTGTGGATGTCGACCCAACTACGTACCTCATCGACTTTGATCAGATCGAAGCGGTGATCACACCACGCAGTAAGGCGCTGATTCCCGTGCATCTGTTCGGTCGTCCGGTTGATATGACCCGGTGTATGGCAATTGCTGCTACCCACAACCTCAAAGTGGTTGAAGACTGCGCCCAAGCGACTGGCGCCACCTGGGATGGTCAGCCTGTGGGCAGCTTCGGTGATGTGGGCTGCTTTAGTTTTTTCCCCACCAAAAACCTTGGTGCCGCTGGTGATGGCGGTGCCGTCACCACCAACGATGCTGGGCTCGCCCAAACCATGCGCGAGCTTGCCGTGCACGGCATGCCGCAGCGCTATCTCCATACGGCCCTTGGATACAACAGCCGCCTGGATGCAATTCAGGCAGCTGTCCTCAATGTGAAATTGCCAAAACTGGCGGGTTGGATCAAGAACCGCAGCAGCATTGCAAACCGCTACTTAGAACGGCTGGCCGCCTTACCCGGCATCGTGTTGCCCAAGGGAGACAACGGGCACAGCTGGAATCAATTTGTAGTGCGTGTGGGTTCATGCGCCAATGCTTCCCCCCACTGCTCAGGTAGCTGCCCTAGCTCCGCCACCAGTGCCACCCACGATCTACCCGAAAGCCGTTGCCGCGATTGGCTCAAGCAAGCGCTGCAGGATGCGGGGGTGAGCACAATTATTTATTACCCGATTCCGATTCATCGCCAACCCGCCTATGCCCATCTGGGCTATGGAGAAGGCACATTTCCTGTGACGGAACGGTTGTGCAGTGAAGTTCTGAGTTTGCCGATTTTTCCTGAATTAACTGCCACACAACAAGATCAAGTCGTGACGACTCTCGAGAAGCTTCTCCACCAAAGCTCCTCCAGCGGCAGCGCGGGTCAAGACCGAATGGTGGCGTAGAGACTCTTGAACAGCGCCTGCTGGGTTTTGTGATTGATCAACAGTTCGGGATAGCCACGACGTTCCAAACCACCAATCTCACCAGTGAGGAGATCTTTTGTGTTCACATGCCGCAACTCGGGTAACCAACGGCGGATGTAGTCGCCATCGGCATCAAATTTTGTCGCCTGCGTGGCGGGGTTAAAAATCCGCAGCGGCTTGGGATCCATCCCACTGCTGGCACTCCACTGCCAACCACCGTTGTTGGCCGCCAGATCACCATCCACCTCCAATTCCATAAAAGCGCGTTCGCCCCAACGCCAATCACAAATCAGATCCTTCACAAGAAAAGAAGCCACGATCATGCGGCAACGGTTGTGCATCCAACCGCTCTGATTGAGCTGACGCATCGCCGCATCAATGATCGGCATGCCTGTCATCCCGTCCCGCCAAGAGGAAAACCACGCTTCGTTGTTCTCCCAAGGGAATCGACGCCATTGCTCCCGATAAGG
>CAXDNN010000123.1:0-5089 GCA_963990675.1 uncultured Synechococcus sp. | reverse complement strand
ACACCTAAGCCTTCGTCGGCAGCGTCAGATGTGTATAAGAGACAGATTTTATAATTATCACCGTTATTAGTACGATAAAGCTCACCATTCCAGTAATAGCCTATTTGAGGATTACTGCCCCCGGACGGGCGTGAAACAGATTGATCTGATTTGATCGCTCCATAGGCAAATCCGCCCCCGTTCCAGAAGCCATAGAGATTGAGATTTTTAACTTTCTTGCCATTGATTTCGTCAACACAACCTGGTCCATTATCTACAGAAGAATCACATTCAGCCATAAATGATTGCTTTTGAGCCAGATATTTTTCTGATAGCTCTTTTGCCAAAAAAGCATTATCCTTCCACGGTTGATAGTTATTATTTTTACCACCACCTATCCATCCAGCCCCAAAAACCCCAGGCAATTTAACCTCGGGTTTATTTCTATTCCATGCCGAGTAGTAAATCCCATAAATGCCATCGCTATCAGTTTCAATTACTGATTTAAAGTCTTCTGGCAATTGCCAAAGAGTAACCGAATCTTTTGAATCTGGCCCTGGCAGAGGTATTTGTTGATCGTCAGGAAAGTTTTTGGGTTTAGCAGCCTGGGCCAGCAATATATCTGTTGTAGAAGCATTCGAACTATCCGGCAGTAGCTTGCTCAGTGCCTTATGTCCACCAACAGCCGCCGTTGCTTTAGCTGGCTCAGCCCAATCACCACAAAGTAGTGCAAATACCAGGAGGAATATCAAATTTCCAGCGGAATGCTTCGCCACACGTTTTTTACTACTTTTCGAAAAGTAGGCCCTTCTCACGAGAGAGAGGGTACAAATCGAGTAAGAATTGCAAGTATCAAGCCAAGACTTGCCTTGCTCGGTGTCTTGCTTTCACTGCCAAACATTCACACCAACAATTTTCAGCCACGTTGTCGCCTCAACTTGAGCAGGAACCCATGCTTGTTCTTAGCGCGGTGCCCCCAGCACCAACCCTCTCCGCACATCCCACGGTGAAATCGCAAACAGACGCAGCATCACGCCCATCAGTTGCGGCAACGGCAACGTGTTGGTGAGAAAGCCATTCCAATCGTCTTGCGATAGCTGAAAAAAGCTGGTGAAGTGGCGGCGCAGCAGCCGTTCATCGAAGCCCATCAAACGGCCTAAACCAAACTGAAACAAGCGATGGCGCCACACCAATTCCGTTGGCCACAGCGCTTGCCAACCCACTCGCGCCAGGGCTGCAGATCCGATCGCTGGTTGCTCGTTCAAAGCCGCGGCCAAGGCCTCCGCTAAGCCTGGCCCGCGTCTTAGTAGTGCTCCCACCATGTAGCCCGAGGCTGGGTGCACCATGCTCGCCGCGCCGCCAAAGGCCAACACCGGCTGATGGAAATCCGGCAACGGCAAATTCATCGGAAACAAACAATGCTCAACATCCATTACTTCGGTGATTGCATTTCCCGCCTTGGCCAAACGTTGCTCTAGGCGTTGCTTCAACTCAGCTTCAGGAACTGCGGGCGCGAAGGCCAACGATGTTTCCTCCAAAAAAAACACCCCATCACCAAAGTCCATCGCATACAAAAAGGTGGGGGGCTCTTGGCGTTGCGCTTCGCTGAGGTGATCACAGCGAAAATCCATCAGCACGAATTGGCCTGGCTCCACCGGAGCTTTTTCAAAGCGACCCACCACGCCATAGGCGGCTTGCCCAGCCACGGGCCCCTGATCCGGACGACGGATATGCGGTGTTCGATGGCCTGAGGCATCAATCACCACCCGGGCCAGGCGTTGTTCGCCGGAAGCGCAATGCACCCGGGTGCGATCAGCCTTCACCTCGATGCGATCGACGCTGTCTTGATGCCAGGTGATTCCCTCGCCACGGCCCAACCAGTACTGCTGAAGTTTTTGCCGATCAAACAGCCCGTAGTCCATCCCATGCGTCGTGGGCTGGTTCTCGGCATCAGAACCCCCTGCGCCGTAAAAACTCACCGTGTGGCTCCAGCGGTGCTCCAGCAAATCCTCGAGGCCTAACAGCTCGAGCTCCTTCGCCCAAATCCCATAGGTGTTCGGCCATGGGGCATCCACCGGATTCGGTGCAATGCCCTCCACCACCACGCCGCGCTGATGCAATTCAGAAGCGATGCAAAGGGCGGCCGGACCGCCCCCGATCACCAACACATCAGCGCAATCAGCCAAGGTCAGCCCTCAGCTGATGGTTCAGACGACTCCTCTGCGCTGGCTTCGTTGTCGTCGTCCGTTTCCGCCTCGGGCGGCACCAGCACCACATCCGCCAAGCGATCGCCCTTATCGAGCCGCTGCAAGCGAACGCCGGTGGCGGCTCGGGATTGCTGAGGAATGGCATCAGCGCCGGTGCGCACGATCACACCCTTTTCACTCACCAACAACAGCTCTTCTCCAGCCCCCAACACCCGCAAGCCCACCAGTTCATCGGCATCGGTGCGGAACTTCATCGCCCGCAATCCCATGCCAGCCCGTTTCTGCAAACGGAATTGGGTGACGGGCACCCGCTTGCCAAGCCCAGACGCCGATGCCACCAACACCCATGGGCCTTCCGCGGCCACAGCCGTTTCAGCAACCTCTCCTGCATCGTCGCCATCCCCGGCATCATCGGCACTGGCGGCAATTTGATCGGCCAACTCCGCTGGCAGCACATCCATACTCACCAAACTGTCGCCCTTGCGCAGGTTCATCGAACGCACGCCGCGGGCGGTGCGACCCAAGGGGCGCAACTCACCATCGGCCAAGCGGAAGTGGATCGTCATCCCCGCCTTGGAGCCAATCAGCACGCTGTCGCCTGGGATCGACAACCGCACCCAGGTGAGCGCATCGCCATCTTCCAAACCAATGGCAATCAAGCCGTTGGAACGGATATTGCTAAACGCCGAAAGCCGCGTGCGCTTGATGAAACCACCTTGGGTAAGCATCAACAAATCGGTGTCGTCATTGAATTCCGAAACGGCTAACAACGAGGTGATCGCCTCCTCCCGTGGGATCGGCAACAGCTGCACCACCGGCGTGCCTTTCGCGGTACGGCTGCACTGCGGCACCCGATAGGCCGGTAGCGCATAGGCCACACCCCGATCGCTGAACAACAGCAACGTGTCGTGGTCGTTGCAGCCGATGAACAGCTTCACCGCTTCTTCACCCTGGCTGCGGGTGCCGGCTTTGCCGCGGGTGCCACGGCTTGTGGCTTCGAATTCACTCACCGGCATCCGCTTCAGATAGCCGGTTTCCGTGAGCAACACCACCGAGCGCTCATTCGCGATCAAGTCGATGTCTTCCAGGCCACCAGCCAGATCCAAAATCTCGGTGCGGCGGGGCACGCTATGGCGCTCACGCAGCTGGCCAAGCTCCTCTTGAATGATGCCCAGCACCCGTTCCCGACGGCCGAGGATGTCTTTGTAGTCGGCAATCTTGGTCACAAGATCTTCGTGCTCCAGGCGGATCTTGTCCGCTTCAAGCGCGGTGAGCCGCCTCAGTTGCATCTGCAAGATGGCGTCGGCCTGCACCGCAGACAGCCCATGACGGTCTTGTAATTGCGTTCGCGCCGTTGCGGTGTCGGGTGCGGCACGGATCAAGGCAATGATCGGATCGAGCTGATCCAGGGCCAGCAGCAAGCCCAGCAAAATGTGGTCGCGCTCTTCTGCCTTGCGCAGCAAATAACGGGTGCGCCGCTCGATCGTCTCGATGCGGAAGTCGAGGAACACCTCGAGCATCTTGCGCAGGGTGAGCAGGATCGGCTCGCCATTCACTAGCGCCAACATGTGGGCACTGAAGTTGCTCTGCAGCGGTGTGAGCTTGAACAGGTTGTTCAACACCACCTGCGGGTAGGCATCCCGACGCAACTCGACAACGATCCGCATGCCATCGCGGTCGCTTTCGTCGCGGATGTCGGAAATGCCCTCCAGTTTCTTGTCGTTCACCATCTCAGCGATGCGTTCAATCAACGCCGCTTTGTTGGTCTGGTAAGGCAAGGCCGTAATGATCACGGCATCCCGATCAGGCCGACCGGGGGCTTCGATCGTTTCGACCTCAGCCACGCCGCGCATCGTCACCGAGCCGCGGCCACTTAAATAGGTTTCACGGATCCCGGTGCGGCCCAAAATCTGGCCACCGGTGGGGAAGTCGGGCCCTGGGATCAGAGCCATCAGCTCTTGATCCGACATCTCGGGATTGTTGATCAAAGCCATCAGGCCGTCGATCAATTCATTGAGGTTGTGGGGTGGAATGTTGGTGGCCATCCCCACGGCGATGCCCGCCGATCCATTCAGCAACAACTGAGGGATCCGAGCCGGAAGCACCGTTGGCTCCTGCTGGGAGCCATCAAAGTTGTCGGCGTAGTCGACCGTTTCGGCTTCGATGTCTTCCAGCAGGCTGTCGGTGGTGAGCGCCTGCAACCGCGATTCGGTGTATCGCATGGCCGCCGGTGGGTCGTTGTCCACCGAGCCAAAGTTGCCGTGCCCGTCGATCAGGGGCATCGACATTGAAAAGTCCTGGGCCATCCGGACCAGGGCGTCGTAGACAGCCGTATCGCCGTGGGGGTGGTACTTACCCAGCACCTCACCCACCACACGGGCGCACTTTCGGTAGGGCCGATCGTTGGTGAGCCCCAGCTCGTACATCGCATACAAGATGCGTCGATGCACCGGCTTCAATCCATCGCGGGCATCGGGCAACGCCCGGCCCACGATCACACTCATCGCATACTCCATATAGGAGCGCGACATCTCGTTGCGAAGATCTGTTTGAATAATCCGATCGTCGGAATCGCCGGGACCGCCGCCTCCTGGTCCCACAGAATCCGCCATAGATCACCGATACCCTTACCTAAATTTTATCGCGCGCCTGGTTTTTCGCTTGAAAAACACCGATAAGGTGCATCTGAGTTTTTTGCCGGTGTGATGGAACCGACCGACGAGCCGCTTCAGGCCGCCGAATCCGCTGACTCCACTTCAAGCGAGCCGGCAATTCCTGTTCCACCAAGACCCGCAACATCGGAGGCTGATCCAGCCCCCATTGCAGATCCAGAGAGCAATACTGCACCTGAAGGCACAGCAGCGGTAGCGCCCGAGCCCGAGCCCCCGTCAGCAGCTGAGGGC
>CAXDNN010000122.1:0-5162 GCA_963990675.1 uncultured Synechococcus sp. | reverse complement strand
CCCCCCCCCCCCCCCCCCCCCCCCCTTTTTTTTTTCACGCAGAAGACGGCATACGAGATTCGCCTTAGTCTCGTGGGTCGGAGATGTGTATAAGAGACAGCTATCGGCTCGGCCCTGGCGACAAATTGGTGATGTCGGTGTTCAAGATTGATGGCTATCAGGCCTCTGTGCAGGTGCTCAGCGACGGCACGATCAATCTTCCTCGCCTGGGAACAATGGATGTGTGGGGACTGACGATGGATGAGGCGCGTCAACGAATTACTGATGGTTACAGCCAGATCCTTCGACGTCCGATCGTTTATCTCGATCTTGTTGAGCAGCGTCCTGTTCGGGTCACGGTGACCGGTCAGGTTGGTCGCCCTGGAGTTTTTACGCTCCCTGTGAACAGCCCTGGGCTCCTATCCAGCGATGGAGAGCTGGGGAGTGGTGGTGGTTGGCCCACCATGGTTGATGTGATCCAGCGCGCCGGAGGGATTTCAGCGATGGGAGATCTCTCGCGGTTGGAATTGTTGCGGCCATCCCAGCAACGGGGGGCGAGCTCAAAGCGTTATGTCTTCGACTACCTCACCGTTTTGAAACAGGGTGGCTTTGCACCCAATCCACTGATTTACGACGGCGACAGCATTCGGGTGTTGAAGGCGGATGCTCCGATCAATACCGATTTAATTACGACCGCATCGTCGAATTTCGCCCCCTCAACGATCGCTGTGAAGGTGGTGGGTGAAGTGGCTGCGCCAGGGCTGGTGGAAATTCCATCCAACGCTCCCCTTTCGCAAGCGATTCTTGCTTCGGGTGGCTTAAGCAGCCGGGCCAGCGTGTCGCGGGTTGATTTGATTCGGATGGATGGTGAGGGCCGAACCACGATTCAACAAATGTCGTATAGCCCCGGTGCCGAGTTGGGTAGCTCCGACAATCCGCCTCTGCGGAGTGGTGATGTGGTGGTGGTGGACCGCAACAACATCGCCAAGTTCAGCGATGGGATGAACAATGCCCTTGAACCGCTCACTCCGATCGTGAATGCGGCTTCGGTTTTACGAATTTTGGGCCTCCCCGGGGCCGGAGGCAGCGGTCGACGCTGATCAGCGCTCCCTTCTCTAGCGTTCAAATCCCCAGTCGATCCCAAATCACGTCGAGGTTGTCCTGGTGAACGTCCGTGCTGAAGCACGCGGCTAATTGGTCTCCAGAGAGCTGGGCTTTCACATCGGCATCGTTTGCGAGGTTGGCGCGGAAGTCGCCTCCCTCGGTATTCCATGCCGTATGGGCATTGCGTTGGACGATCCGATAGGCCTCCTCCCGACTCATTCCGGTGCTGACGAGGGCGAGAAGCACGCGCTGACTGAAAACCACCCCGCCGTACACATTCATGTTGCGGCGCATGTTGTCGGGATAGACCCCTAACCCTTGAACGACTGCGGTCATCTCCCGCAACATGAAGTGCAGGGTGACGGAACAATCCGGCAACATCATCCGTTCTGTCGAGCTGTGGCTGATGTCGCGCTCATGCCACAGGGTTACATTTTCGAGGGCGGCAATGGTGTAGCTGCGAATCACCCGGGCGAGTCCGCTGATCCGTTCGCTGCGGATTGGATTGCGTTTGTGGGGCATGGCGGAACTGCCCTTTTGTCCTTTGGCGAAGTTCTCCTCCACTTCGAGCACATCGGTGCGCTGGAGGTTGCGAATTTCCGTGGAAAACCGCTCGAGGGACGCGGCGACGAGGGCCAGGGTCTGCACGTAATCGGCATGACGATCACGGGAGATCACTTGGGTGCTGGCCGTGTCTGGTGTTAACCCGAGGATGTCGCAACTGATCGCCTCCACCTGGGGATCGGTGTTGGCATAGGTGCCCATCGCTCCACTGATTTGTCCAACGGCCACATCGGCTTCCAAGCGTTCGAGTCTGCTGCGGTTCCGTTCGGTCTCAGCCAACCAACCGGCCACTTTGAATCCAAAGGTGATCGGCTCGCCGTGGATGGCGTGGGAGCGTCCGATCATCTCCGTACTTTTGTGCGCACGCGCCAATGTTCTGAGGGCATCGGCGAGGGCATCGAGTTCCATGCGCAGCAACACCACCGAGCGCTTCATCTGCAGGGCTAAGCCCGTATCCAAAACATCGGAACTGGTCATTCCGACGTGGATATGCCGGCCAGCATCGCCGACATGCTCATTCACATTGGTGAGAAAGGCAATTACGTCGTGGCGGACTTCTGCCTCAATTTCCAGAATCCGCTCGACCGAAAAGGTCGCTTTGTTTTTGATCGTTTCAAGGGCCTCCTCAGGCACACGGCCGAGGCGACAGTTAGCTTCGGTGGCTGCAATTTCCACGTCGAGCCAACTTTGAAATTTGGCTTGCTCACTCCAGATGGCTCCCATCTCGGGGAGGGTGTAGCGCTCGATCACCGGCTCGCTCGCCCATACGAACTAATGAATCTATGGGTCGGTGGGTGGTCACTCCCGCATCCCTGCATTGAATTGGCAGCAGCTATCTGATCAAGCCGCTGGTTCCGACCATTGCTCCCTTGCTTCAGGGGACAATTCAGCGAATCAGATGTTTGGTTTCCAAACATCTGACTTTGAACAACCGTTGTGTTGAAGCGCTGCTTTGCTCCGTGCAACTCGTTGGTCCGTGAAGCTCAGCCTCAGAGGGCCGTGCCGTCACGATCGCCCGTGCGGATGCGCACCACAGACTCCACCGGTGAGATGAAGATCTTGCCGTCACCGATCTCTCCGGTGCGGGCTGCATCAGCGATGGCGGTAACAACCTCATCGACACGGTTCGATTCAACAACCACTTCAATCTTCAGCTTTTGGAGGAACTCCACTGTGAATTCAGAACCGCGATAGCGCTCGACTTGTCCTTTTTGACGGCCAAAACCACGGACTTCGCTCACGGTCATGCCGATGATGCCGGCTTCCACTAACGCCACCTTGACGTCTTCCAATTTGAAGGGGCGAATAATTGCTTCAACCTTTTTCATGCTGTTGGATCAACTGAATCCAGGATGGCTCGGAACACACCCAGGGGTGTCATCGCTGTTACAGAACACTGCCGTGTCTTTGTTGCTTAAGGTCAAGCCAGATTGATTCCTTTTGAGCATTGACTGGAGCCGCATCTCAACAACAGACCGAGACTCCGCTGTATGGAGAACGGGCGATTGCTGAGGCTGAGCTGATTTGTTTTGACAACCCTCGGCCGGGTCGTGCCTATGAGGTGAGTATTGAGTTGCCGGAGTTCACCTGTAAATGTCCGTTTTCTGGGTACCCAGACTTTGCAGTGCTCCGACTCACCTACCAGCCTGGTCCCCGTGTCGTGGAGCTCAAGGCGATCAAGCTGTATGTGAACAGCTACAGAGATCGATCGATCTCCCATGAGGAAGTGTCCAATCGGATCGTTGATGATGTGGTGGCCGCCTGTGACCCTGTTTGGTTGCAATTAGAAGCAGACTTCAACCCCAGGGGCAACGTTCATACGGTGGTACGCGTCAGCCATGGCACCCGTCAGCCCTGCTGATGGGCCAAGGCTGTTTCCCTCAGCAAACTGGGTAATTCCTTGGCAAAAGCGGTGAGGTTGCGATTGCATAGGCCACCAACATGCAATTGACCTTCACTGGCAATGGCCCACAGTTGACGCGTCGCAATCAAGCTGAGCCCCCCTCCGACGAGCATCACGGCGAAGCCCAAATACACCAATGGCACGCCCGGGTCACGCTTGAGTAACAAGCCACTGGCTGGGAGAACCGAGTTCACCCGCATCGGTAATCCTTTGACGTCCACTGCTGGTCCGCCAGGGCGGAGCAGGGTGAGGAATGTGCCGTCGGTGTCGAAAATAGTGATCGGTCCCTGTTCGTTTTCAACACTCAAAAACACGGGCTCGCTTCCATCCGGTCGAGTCGGTAAAACGAGTCCCCACACCTGTTCGCCGAGCTCGGGGAAGCTGCGAAGCGGAAGCTGCAATTGTGGACTGCGGCCGATTTGCAGGGTGATCGCGGCGAGCGACCAGTCCGCTTGATAGATGGTGATGCCCCGATGTCGTAGGGGATGGTTCACGCTGATTTCGCGATCGAGCGAGTTGCCGTTTTCTTCGAGGTGCAATTGAGAGCGAAATTGTTCAGCTCGGCCCGCAGGGTCGCGGTCCACTTGAAAGGCTTCCAAGAGAATTGAGACCTGGGAGTCGCCATTGCGGCTCAGCAGGTCCAGGGTGCGGCCTGGGGCGAGGAACCGTTCCAGACGATTCCCAGCCAGGACTCCCCAAACAGCCCCCAGCATCAGCAGGATTAAACCGGTATGGACCAGCAAGGGACCAACCCGTCCTGCGGTGCCTTTTCGAGCTGCAAAGCGGTTGCCTTTGCGCTCGAGGCGCCAGCCCTTTTTGCTTAAAACGGCTGAGAATGCCTGAAGTGCCGAGTTGGAATCAGCACAGGGAAGACTTTCTGCAATGGCGAGTTTGCTGAGCTGGCGGGGGTTGCTGTAATCAATCCATCGCCTTGCCGCCTGAAGAGCCGGCCATTGGCGGCGCCAGCTGCACAGAATCAGCGCCAGGCCGAGCCATGCGAGGAGAGCCAGAAACCAAACGCTGGAATACACATGGTCGAGCTGAAGACGAAGCACCTGCTCTCCGTGGAGTAACCCGAGCCAAGGTCGCGTGGCGTAGGCCTCCACATAGCTGCGTGGAGCATCCCCTTGCGGAATGGCGGTGCCAACAGCGCTGGAAAGAGCGATCAAGAACAGCAGCACGATCGCAACCCGAAGATCCGAGAGCCAGGTGGCAAGTCGCCTCATAAATTCAAGAAAGTGAGTTGAACAACCGCACCACGAATAATTTTCCCTCGAATGCTGAATATTAAAAATGATAGAGCCTCAGCTTTGAAGAGCCTTAATCAGATCAAGCATGACTGGCATTCAATTTAGTTAATTCAATGGGATAGATACATTGAGATTTGTATTGTTCTTGATTTGTATTTGCGGGGTATTAGTGTTTCTTTCTAAGAATATGTATGGGGCTATTATATGATTAGTTTGAGCGAGAAGCCAGTTTATCTCACTCCTCCGTGTATGTATTTAGTTCTGCTAATTGCATTAAAAAACCCCTTTAAAGAGCTGTCTCTTATACACATCTCCGAGCCCACGAGACTAAGGCGAATCTCGTATGCCGTCTTCTGCTTGAA
>CAXDNN010000121.1:0-5326 GCA_963990675.1 uncultured Synechococcus sp. | reverse complement strand
AGGCCGCGGCGGGCCATGGCTGTCGGGCCGCTGTGGCTTTTCACCAGGAGGGGGGCTGGTCCATCCCCGGCACCGATGGGCGGGTAGTACCAGGCATGGGTGCGTTGCTGTTGGTGTCCTTCAAACCAGAGAGGTTGCGCCACGCTGATCGCTTCATCGGGTAGCAGCGCCGGGACGGCAGGGGTATGGCTCCAGGTTGTCGTGAGGGGTCGAAGGTCGAGCTCGAGGAGCCCTGCCCCATAGCTGCTGTTACTGGCGATGGCTACCGCCCTGCCGTTACAGGCCCTAAGGCCCGCGAGATCATCAAAGGGTTGCTCCAGCTTCAGCACCGTTCCATCGAGTCCCAGGCGTTGCAACGTCCAAGTGCCGTCTGAGCAGGTCGCCGCCAGCAGCCGTTCCCCATCCCAGGCGGTGGTACTCATGCCATAAATCCATTGCGGCATGGCCGTTTCCGCTGCCATCGGCCAAGGCCGTTCCCACGATTCAGTGGCTAGATCCCCCAGCATGAGATTCCACCAGCCGCTGCTGTCTTCCGCCACCACGATCCGACCATCCGGAAGCCATTGGGGCTGAAACACCGAAACGCCATGGCCTCCGGCTCGTTGGCTTGGATTGATGAGTTGTCCTGTTTTGGTGAGCTCAGCGCACCAGAGGCTGCTGCTGTCCCAAGGCATCGAGGGTTGCTCCCACTCCACCCAGGCCAGGCGGTTCCCTGCTGGATTGAGTGCGGCATACCCGGCAAAGTCCGCTGGCTGATGGAGCAGTGCTGGTTCTTGATCGGTGCGCTGCAGGTCGACGCTGACGAGTTCGTCCTTCCCCTGTTGTTCGCGGATGCCGATCCATTGGTGGTGCTGAAGATTCAGCAGGCCATCCGCCAGCTCCCAGGGGCCAGGGCATGTCAGCCGTTGTGGAGGGGTCTCGGCTTTTGGAAGGTTTTGGCGTGGGTCTGCAGTCCCCCAACAAAGCCGTTGGTGCCACAAACATCCAGCGTTGATCCACACCAGATGCAGGTGCTCATCGTCTGTGGCCGTGCTCAGGACGCCCCCGCCGTAGTCATGCACCCGACTGCGCAGGTTGATCGGTATAGGCGTTAGCTCAATCTGAGGACTGGTCGGCTCGCCAAAGCGGCGCATGATTGCGGTGGTCCGCCCCTTTTCCGCCGGACGCTGTTCAAGCCAGATCAGCCAGAGAACGTTGTCTGGTCCTTGGACCAGCTGCGGTTCCTTCAGGCCTGGGAGCCGGCCAACGGCGGTTTGTGCGGAGAGGGGCGTGGGTGCCATGGCAACTGAATGATCCCGCTTAACATGCTGAATCAATGCAGGAGAGGTCTTGGCGGGAAGCTTTGCGCAGTTGGCACGAGCGGCTGACAAGGCCAGGGACACGATGTTGGTGCCGAAGACGGCCCTGGAAACCCCTCCTTTAGAGATCCATACCCTCGGCGATGATGTGCTGCGTCAGCCTGCGCAGCGGATTGGCAAGGTGAACGATCAAGTGCGGGAACTAGCCCGAGACATGCTCCGCAGCATGTATACGGCCAAGGGCATCGGATTAGCGGCTCCTCAAGTTGCTGTTTTTCAGCAGCTTTTGGTGATTGATCTCGATCTGGAAAACCCAGCAACGCCACCGTTGGTGTTGATTAATCCAGAGATCACGGCAGCGAGTGCAGGCTTGGATACCTACGAGGAAGGTTGTTTAAGTATTCCTGGGGTGTATCTCGATGTAGTGCGTCCTACGGCAATCGAGTTGAGCTATCGCGATGAAATGGGACGACCACGAAAAATGAAAGCTGATGGATTAATGGCTCGTTGTATTCAGCATGAGATGGACCATCTCAACGGTGTGTTGTTTGTGGATCGAGTGACGGATCAAGATGGTCTTCAGAAAGAACTCAAGGACAACGGATTTCAGTCCAAATATGTTCAGAGCGTGTCCTGAGCCATGCCAATGAAACCTTTGGCCGGACTGTTTCTTGCTCTGGCATGCGTTTTAGGAATTGCCAGCACCGGATGCGTGTTTGAGCTGGCCTATGGGGATCCTGATCTCGGTGTGTCCACCACCAGTTGGATCTTGGCGGTCGCTGCCCCCGCCACCGTCGGGACACTTCTTGTCGCGATTCGGTTGAACAAACCGGCCTGATCGGACGGGCTTGAAGTGGCCATGACTTTTACGATCCCATTAACTCAGCTTTCGGCCGTGATCCCTCGCTTTTTGCCTACCGCTGC
Organism: uncultured Synechococcus sp.; assembly: GCA_963990675.1. Classification (GTDB taxonomy): domain Bacteria; phylum Cyanobacteriota; class Cyanobacteriia; order PCC-6307; family Cyanobiaceae; genus Parasynechococcus. The sequence continues at coordinate 3,104 of CAXDNN010000121.1, read as the reverse complement.
TGGACTCGCCGTTGCGTTATCAGGGACTGTGCCGGTGATGGCCCAGGGTTCTCTGTTCACAGCTGTTCCCGTGGAGGACGCCAACTTCATCTTGGTGTCGGCTCCCATCGGCCAGGGCGAAAGATCTCAGCTGAATATCTATGAGCAGCGCACCAACAAGCGTCCTTGCTTTGCGGTGAGTGGTGGCATGCCTGCTGCGGTGGACCCGTTGCTCTCAAGCTTCGACTTCACAGGCGTTTGTAACCGCTATATCGATGGCAATGGTTATTCCTTACGCCTTGGTGGGGACGATTTGGGGACCCGTTACCGCCTCACTGTGGTTAAAACCGGTAGCGACATCGAACTGTTGGCAGCCCCCACGCGCAATACCTCCCAACCGGTCTATGTGGTGGCCAGGGCCGGTGGGGTGGCGAGCGGTTTTGTTCAACTCAATCTTCAGCCCGGTTGGAGGCTCATGCGACGGGCGTATGGAACGAAAACTTTGGGTCACCTCTACATCTATCGGGATGCAGCGCCGGCGGAGTGATCTCCCATGAGATCCGTACAGCGGTAACCACTGGCGTCGGCGATCGCTTCGGATTGCACCGTGTCTTGGCCGTTCAGGTCGGCGATGGTGCGGGCGACCCGGAGTAATTGAAGGCTGCTCCGGGTGGTGAGTCGGCGTTGTTCGATGACTTGCTCCCACAACGTGAGCGCATCGGCCTTGAATTGGCCGTAGCGGTGCAAATCTGCTGTCGAGAGGAAGCGGTTGCTGCAGCCACGGGGATTTCGAGTGTGCATGCGCCGACGCGCCTGCTTCACCCGTGAGGGCTCTAGCCATGGCGAGTGGGTTTGTGGCGATTGGGTTGTTTCGAGGCAAGTCCGCATTTGTTTTGAGGACCGACGCTCCAATCGCAACTGCAGATCAATTCGATCGAGGAGAGGGCCTGAGAGCCGTTGCCAATAGCGCTGCCGTTGTGCGCTGGTGCAGCGACAGGCCTGGTCGCGGTCACCATGCCATCCACATGGGCAAGGGTTTGTAGCCGCCACTAAGGTCACAGCCGCTGGAAAGACTGTGGTCTCTCGTGAGCGGCTGAGTCGCACGTTGCCGTCTTCGAGGGGTTGGCGGAGCAGGTCGAGCACCGGGCGCGGAAACTCTGCTAATTCGTCGAGAAAGAGAACGCCCCCGTGGGCAAGGCTGATTTCGCCTGGCTTTGGGGTGTGGCCTCCGCCTAGGAGGGCAGCCCCCGAGCAGCTGTGGTGTGCGGAGCGAAAGGGCCGCTGATGGAGCAACGGCCCAGTGGGATCGAACTCTCCAGCTACGGAGTGAATTCGGGTAATGGTGAGCGACTCTGGTGTGGTTAGGGGTGGAAGCAACTGCGGTAATTGGCGAGCCAAGTGGGTTTTCCCGCAACCCGGAGGACCAACCATCAAAAGGTGATGCCCTCCTGCTGCCGACAGCGCGAGAGCATGGGCGGCTCGATCCATACCCTCCATGCCAAGGCCTAGGGGCTCTAAGGGCGTGGAGGTGGGAGTGGCCGGTTGTGTCGATGGGTTGTGCTCAACACGGAGGCACGGGCATTCCCCTTTGAGCTGTTGTACCAATTCCTTCAGGCTGTGGGCTGTCCAAATCGTGAGGTTCGGGATGAGCGCGGCTTCAGGGGCATTGGCAGGGGGCACGATCAGGGCCCTGGCGCCCTGTTGCACGGCCAAGTCAGCGAGGGCAATCACGCCACGACAGGGCCGCAGACTGCCGTCCAGTCCCAATTCACCAGCGCACCAAAGGCCGTCGAGCTTGGGGCGGTCCAGCTGACCGCTGGCCACCAGCAGCCCAAGGGCGATCGGTAGATCAAAGGCAGGCCCTTCTTTGCGCCGGTCGGCCGGTGCAAGGTTGATCACCACCCGCACCAATGGCCCGCGGAAACCACTGTTGCGTAAGGCGGAACGCACCCGTTCCCGGGATTCCTGGATGGCCTTATCCGGGAGACCTACCAGCTGAATTCCAGGAAGGCCTGGCGCTAGATCCACTTCCACGGTGACGGGTTTGGCCTCGAGGCCGTGGAGCGACGCGCTGAGACACCGTGCCAGCATCAGAGAAGAGGTTGTGAAGTAAGGGACTCATGCCCGGCCTGTCACACCACCTCTGCCATTTCATCCCTCGTCATCTCCCTGTTGCTTGCCATGGCGGACGACACGATTTTTGGAAAAATTCTCCGCGGCGAAATCCCCTGCGATGAGGTGTACAGCGATGAGTTGTGCCTGGCTTTTCGCGATGTTGCCCCTCAGGCACCCACCCATGTGTTGGTGATTCCGCGCCAGCCGATTGAAAGTTTGCGTTCGGCGGAGGACAGTGATGCGGCTCTGCTGGGCCACTTGTTATTGGTGGCAGCTCGCGTGGCCAAGCAAGAGGGCTTGGACGACTGGCGCACCGTGATTAACAGTGGTGCGGGCGCCGGACAAACGGTGTTTCACCTCCATGTGCATGTGATTGGTGGCCGTCCCCTGGTTTGGCCCCCTGGTTAAGGCCTCCAACGTCAGAATGGCTAGATGACAACACCTTCAAGGCGTCCGTTACAGGGCTTCAGTCAGCAGCTCGGCCGGCTGCAGCGCCTCGCACAGCCATATTTTCTTCCCGTTGAGGAAAGTCGCTCCTGGCAGTTTCTACTGCTTGTCGTTGCGCTGCTGATCGTTGTTGTTGGTGTCACCCTCTTGCTGCTCACGGCAGCAGTTCAGATCAGTGGAATGCTGATCCCCAGCTTGCAAGAGCGCTTCCTGCCGGGGATCCCCGAGCGTGTTGATGCGATCTGGTCGGGTTGGATTGGTCCGTTGGTGAGTGGCCTCACCCTGGTAGGTGGCGGTTGCTTCGTGGCCTTTCGCAGCAAGCTTCGCCAGGGACGCTGGTTGCCTTGGTTGCTGTTGGGTGTGATTGCTCTGTTGATCCTTGTGATCAACGGGATCAATGTAGGGATTAGTTTTATTGCCCGAAATATCGAAAATGCTCTGGTCGGTTACGACGAGAGCAGCTTCTGGAAAATTGTTGCCATCTATGCGTTCTGCCTTGTTTTGGCGTTGCCAATACGAGCTGTACAAAGTTACTTAATCCCCAAGGTGGGATTGATGTGGCG
>CAXDNN010000120.1:0-5337 GCA_963990675.1 uncultured Synechococcus sp. | reverse complement strand
GGATCCGCTCGTCGCGCAGCGCGTGGAAGACGAGCTCGAGAAGCTCGATCAGCACATGGAGGAGCTGCGAGAGAAGATCAAGGGGGTGCAGGGCGAGATTGAGAGTAGGCGAGGCGACGTGCAGCAGCGGCAGGAGAAGCGGTACAAGACATATGATAAGGCACCGACGAAGAAGGTCTATGATCCGGAGACGGGCGAGACCACCGAAGAACCTCTGTTCAACGCGGACGAGGGCGCGTTCGACAACTTCATCGAGCGGCGCGAGGCGACGCTGAAGGCGATGCGTGAGCGGCGCGGAAAGCTGGAGGCGGAGATGGGCGGCAGCCCTGCGCCCAAGGCGAGCGACACGCTCAGCATCCAAGCGGCGGCCATGCCTGCAGACAATCCGGACCGAAGGATGAAGAGCATTGGAGACAAAAGGTGTGATCTGCTGAAAAATTGATCCCAATCTTCCCGCATAATGCTGTTTATAAGCGGGGGCTATGGCACTGACAGGATCTGCCACCCAGGATGACGTTCTTCTCCCGAGTGGTTGGAACGGCTCCGATCCAGACAGCAGCCGTCTTTTCACCCTGGACGGTCTCGAGCTGCATCTCATTGCAGGGCGCCAGTTTGGTCCTGTTGCCGAAGCCGTTGGAACGCTACGGGAGTCCACCTACCGCCAGCAGTTGTCTGGCTCAGGCAACAGCCTTGATCTGGATGGACGCGACCCCCATTACGACCATCTCCTACTGCTGGACATGGACAGTGGGTCCCTAGCGGGATCAGCGAGGCTGCAATTCATCCCCTTCGGCGCCCGGAGCTCTGATCTACCGCAAGCAGAGGGCTCTTACCTGGAGCACGTTTATCCCGGCATCAAAGCGCTGCTAGCGCAGCGACAACATCACGTCGAAATTGGACGGGTTGCCCTTGCCCAACGGTTCCAACGCCAGCCCCATTCTCTGATGGCGCTATTCCGTGGGGGACTGCTGATTTCCTCCCTGTCTGGATACAGCACCCTGCACGGCCTGGTGTCTTACAACCATTTCGCCTTCTCCGACAGCGTCAACGCCGCTTTTTTAAGCGCACTGATGCGTCCTCCCTATCGCAAAACAGATCTCGCGCTGCCCGTTCCCCGTCACCCTGTTCCATCGATCGAAAGCAGCGAGCAGCCTTGTCCCATCGACAATGTTCAAGCCCTGGAATTGGCGTTGCGCAACGACTACGACGAGGATTTCCGCCTGCCAGTGCTGTTGCGGCAGTACTTCAACCTGATGGGAGCCCAGGTTTGCAATCTTTCACTGGCAAAAGATTTCAACCAAATCACTGAAATCCTGATGGCTGCTGAGCTCAACAGTCTGCCCAAGGAACGGTTGAACTACTTCATTGACGTCCCCCACCAACCGGTCTACCAGCACTTCAGCTGGTACCGGGGACAAGGCTAAGCCGGCTGTCGCTGGTAGCTTGGCTGAACGATCGTCCGGTGTTCGTATTGGCCGAGGTTCTCCCTGACAAGCACGCGCTAGAGGGACGCCTTGTGGAGATCCTGCATCGCATCTCAGGAGCCGACCCTGCCCTCATTACGGCAGAAGCGCGGTTGATGGAAGATATCGGTATTGATTCGCTGGGCTTTTACGAAATTCTGATTGAAGCTGATACCTGTTTCGGAATTCGAATCCCAGAAGAAACCTTGCTGCAATTCCGCACGGTTGGTGATATTCAAGCCCATCTGGAGTCGCTAGAGCTCACGCAAGTCAATGCCGAAAACACCTGAACGGTCGGCCATTGTTGGCTGGGGTTCAGTCACCCCAATTGGCTCAAATGCGCAAACCACCTGGCAAGCAGCCCTTTGCGGACGTTCTGGCATCCAAGCGCTGCTCGACCCCTGGAGCCGCGACCTCACCACACGCATTGCCGGACGTGTGGAGGACTCAGCCTTTGCATCGTTAGAGCCCATCCTTCGCAGACGGGCCGACCGCTGCGCACAACTTGCTTTGTTAGCGGCCAGACAAGCTTGGGCCATGGCGCTAGAACGAGCACCAGGGCTGGATCCTGATCGGGTCGCCGTCGTAATCGGGACTGGAATCGGTGGCCTCTCCACCATGCATGAACAGCACATGCAGCTCTCCGAAGGGGGGCCATCACGGGTTAATCCGCTCACCGTGCCGATGCTGATTCCCGACGCTCCTGCGGGCCAAGTCGCCATCGATTTAGGTCTACATGGCGGAGCCCATGCTCCCGTCTCGGCCTGTGCATCTGGAGCTGAAGCGATGATGCTGGCCCAAATGCTGCTCAATGACGACCGCGCCGATTTAGTGCTCGCCGGCGGAACCGAAGCGCCGGTGAACAGGCTTGGCCTCGTTGGATTTTCCGCCATGCGCGCTCTGTCGTCCCGCAACGATGCACCAGAGCAGGCCTCTCGCCCGTACAGCCTCGACCGAGACGGCTTTGTGTTGTCGGAAGGCGCTGGAGTCCTGGCAATGATGCGCGATCGAGATGCTCCCACCGGTGCAGCCCTCGGCTGGCAACTCGCGAGTGGTAGCAGCAGCGATGGGCACCACATTGTGGCTCCAGAACCACAGGGGATCCAGGCCAGTCGGGCAATTGACGATGCCCTACGACGGGCCGACATTGATCCTGCAGATCTCTGCGCCGTTCAGGCCCATGCCACGGGCACCAATCTCGGAGACCTTGCCGAAGCCAGAGCCTTGCGTCGCAGCTTGGGAGCTGTGGCGGACTCCCTACCGGTGTACGCACCGAAAGGGCAGCTGGGTCACCTCCTGGGCGCCGCCGGATCCGTCGAAGCGATCTTGGGACTCCAGGCCTTGAGTGAAGGAATCCTGCCGAAAAGCATTAACGCCGACCCCCTTGATCCAGGGGTGGACTTAGCGGTTACTGCATCAGCAGCGGTGAAACTTTCAGCGGGAGAGTCCGAACGCTACATGCTTAAAAATGCCTTCGGCTTTGGCGGTCACAACATCAGCCTGATTCTTGCTGCTCCCGGTAGTACTGCTGCACAGCACGGCTAAAGCCATCACGATCGCGGGGATCCTGAGGAAGTTGGAGATCAGAGGAGCGCCCGCGACGACAGTGAATTGTGCCCAGCGGTGCGGTCAAACGACGCAACAGCAACCGCAGCGGTTTATAGCGAGCTCCAACAGCGCCATCCAATCCCTCGTAGCGAAAAACCCACGGAACGATGCTGCCCCCATAGTGCTGAGCCAACATCCAGGCGCTCGATGAAACCCGCTCTTCAATCGGTGTGACCAACGATCCGTTCGGGGCAATCATGATTTCACCGTGATCCCGCAACAACGTGGAGGCACTCATCAGCCCCGCAAGACGGGACTGGGGCTGTCGATGATCAAGCACCGCTGAACCGGCATTCCGCGCCGCAGCGGCATAGCCAGGCAACACCCATTTGAGATGCAACTGCGCCGTGGTGAGACCAGGCAATTTGAGCACCGCCTGAATCACCAAGCCATCACAGGGGCTGCGGTGATTGAAAATATGCACCAAGGGGGTGCCAGGTTGTTCAGAGGGTTGGCTGTCGTCCACGACCACCTGCACACCCAAGGCCCGTAGGGCCACTGCCGATGCCAAGGTCATCAATTGGGCCGCCCAGTTCGGTCGGCCGAGCAGTGCCGCGGGAAGTTGCAGGCCATACAGCACAAAGCCAAGACCAGCCCATGCCACGCGGGATGCCACCCGAGCACCCAAAGCCAAAGGATTCCGAATCAAAGGCGCCTTCAACGCTGGCACTGTGGAAGTTGATTCCAGCTGGCGGGCCTCCGGACCGATCGGAAAAGTGGTGCGGAAGGGGAAGTCCCCGTCGAAATTGCCATTCACCTGCGTGCTCATCACGAGATGGTTGTAGAAGCGATAAAACAGCGGCCGATCACTGGGCTGAGGATCACGCCAAAAGTCGTCGAGGGGCTTCTGATCGGTGAGGCCTTCCAAGTTGTAGAAGGTATTGCCCATCGTCTTGGTGGGAACCGCATGGAACAGGGCTTGAAGACCCACCGTGCTGTTCACCGTGATCACCCCACGACACGTGCGTAGATACCGGCTTAGGGGGCCATCGTGGAAGTAGTGCACCCGGCCGACAACGCCATAACGGCGAGACAACAGGGCAATCAAGAGGCCGTAATTGTTGTAGCCCCGATCGCGCGGATGATGCTTAAAGGCCAGTTGATCCGAAGCATGGGCATGCTCGGAAAATGAGCGAATGACGTCTTCAATGAAATCGTGCATGCCCCGATAAGGGGATCCCATTTGAATTTGAGAATCGCTCGAGACCTGCAGGACAGACAGGAAAAAAGACTCATGCTCTAGAAGTCGCCGTTTCACATCTCTCTCGGTCCAGCGGTACAGCCAGTAGCGCCAGCTGCCGCGCACCTGGCACCACAAAAAACGGGGAGAGGGCTGCAGTTTGTGCTCCCCTTCAATGATTGGGTAATCGGTGAAAGCATGCTGAATAAACGTGGGTGCTTTCCAGGCCTTGCGCCATCGCGATCCCGGATCCAAAACGATGTCTTGGGGCAGTTGATCGACAGGAGCGAGGTTCTGATAAAAGTCAACCGGCTTATTGAGATTGGATCGAGCATTCACGCGATCACGCTCCAGCGTGATGTAGTTGGGTCGTAAATAGCCGAGTTCAAACACCCACGCTTCGATACCGAGCGACTGAGCTTCTTCAATCGCGATCCGGTGGGGAATGATGAAATCCCCGTACATAAAAATGTGGCGGATGCCCCGGTCCTGGAGCAGACGTCGGACAAACGGTCGCCACGCCTCCATATCACCGCGGAACGGCAGCGTCACCCCAGACGAGAACCCAAATTCCCGCAACGGGAACGCCACTTTGGTGACAGGAATGCCACAGCCCCTGAGGTAGTGGCAAAACCGCGCAAAAAACAGACCAATCGGACCCATTAAGAGGAGGACTGGACCATCAATGCGCACTTGCACCAGAGCCGGCGCCCGTCCCCTACCCAAACCGCTCACCATCGGGTGTATCAGAACGAAATCCTGGCATGCCCTAACGACGGCGGAGCCGACCCCAGTGGCGAAACAGTGCCTGCACCAGCGTGCGGCGTGGGGGCGGAGCATCTTTCCAGGCAATCAATTCATCAATGGCTTGCTCAGGGGTGATGAACCATCCACTCCCACGACTGACGTATCGGGGGTACTCGATCAAGGCGGCATGCACGAGCGCATCGAGCTCCAGGGAACGACCGCGTCTCGCACAGATCTCACGATCACGGGTCAACCCCCAGCCCGCATACTGTCTCTTATACACATCTCCGAGCCCACGAGACTAAGGCGAATCTCGTATGCCGTCTTCTGCTTGAAAAA
>CAXDNN010000119.1:0-5423 GCA_963990675.1 uncultured Synechococcus sp. | reverse complement strand
TGATACGGCGACCACCGAGATCTACACCTAAGCCTTCGTCGGCAGCGTCAGATGTGTATAAGAGACAGGCAGAAAACTATGAACTGAACAAACTCTGATTAGTCCTCTGATCCACCCGGGATCACTAGCTACAGCTCAACGCATCAGATGAAACGAGGGCTGCGAACATTCACCCCCTGCAAATTCTTCAGCCTGCGCAGCTTCAATGCGATCGAGTTGAGGGACAGCAAAGGCCGAGCGGAACTCATACAGGTATTGGACGCGCTTTGGAGACTGTCGTCTTATCCGTTCCATTCGTTTCGGCCGTTCCTTGGGCGGATCTCAAGGCGAGTTACCCATTCCGGGGTCGTTGCACATTGACTCCAATAATTCGACGGGGTTGGGTTTCGATGTCGAAGCGAGTTGGTCAGACCGGTAAGACCTTGGGTCCTTACTGGCTGGGGGCGTAAGGGTTATTTCGTACCCCGTTGCCTCTTTAGCGCCAGACTAAAGAGGGTTAAATCGCTCGCGAATTGGTAAGACAAACTTAATGTTTTCTAACGGTGTAGGCATCAAATACCTACTTGTGAATCAGGGTGTCTAGACTTGATTGTAGAGGATGACTTCCTGGCAAAAGCCGAGCATCTGGTTCACAACATTCACAAGAAATGCCCTCATCACAGATGAGAGAGTCAGAGTCCATCTTGAGTAGATCTTTGGTGTATTGCGCCCTCAGGTCCCATTCGCTCCAGGTCAGAACGCCTGCTTCTCCAACGTTTTCCGGAAAGGCAATTTGAAAGTGTAGCCAGCGTTTTTGAGTGACAGGCTTAAAGCTCACCTGCCAGTTTGCAACTGGATTCGAGCCCAGCTCTTTTGCAACATTGAGCATTTCCTCGGCAAGGTTTTGATTTTCAGGACGCCTACTATTTGTCCATTGACTAAGTGGACGGAGGCAGGGATCATCAGCTGCCACCCCAATTCTCAGTAAGCCATTAGCGCGTGTGGCGATCTCCTTCTCTGACGCCATCACGTGTCTGATGCCGTTTTCATCAAGCCAAGCGGGGTATGCCATTGGCTCATAGGTGTCGGCGCGGGTGAACCAAACAACGGGACGCTCTCCGCGATGGGAATAGCCCATAGTCGGCTTCAGTGCCTTGGATTTAATCAAGGGGAGGAGCTGTCTTGCATCGGTGTAATGCCAGGAGACTTCAGTTGCAGATCCAAATCCTTTCATGACGCATATTGATGGGTTACTGGTAATAAAAAACTAAGAATGGTTCTCATTCTTAAATTCCTATTGCTGCAATGGGAATGATTCTCGTCTCGGTCATATTTTGCAGTCATGGCTATGCGTAATAGGTCGAGGATAATCCTTGTGACATTGACAATTGATCTGGCATATACACCTTAAAGTGTTACCAATCAAGTAATTAGTTGTAATTTATGTCACCTACTTCCGTGAAGTGCGCGTGCCCAGGCTGTACTTGTGAGGCAAAAGACGCAACTTTGGTCGTTCGTAATGGCCAGAGCTTCTGTTCTGATGCCTGTGCGACTGGTCATCCCAATAACGAGCCGTGTCATGGCAGTGGCTCCTGCGGCTGCGACTGCGCAGGTTGATCTGCTTCTGTCATCTACGGAAATTTCTCCGACCTGCTTATCGGGCTCTTTGGGACGCTCGAAATACTTGTAGACCCATATACCGATTTCGCTAAGGGCACGACAGGTGTTCGTGTCTTGCAGAGCATCGATATTGCAGTCCGCCACGCTGAATCATTCGCTGCGATCCAGGACGCGATCGCACAACCGCGATCGTTGCTTGCTTGCGTGAGTGCATGGCCCGAGGGAGTTGTGACCCCTCGGGCTTTTTCACGAAAGGGTTGTTGCGACCATAATGGTCAAACTGATGGCATCGATGGGATACCAATGAAGAAAATTCTCACTGCCGTTTTAATGAGTGCTTCCTTGACTTCCGCGACAGCTCGACCTGGAACGACGTTGACTCTGAGCCGATCACTCTGAACAGCTGATACGGCATTCCAATAGGAGCACCTGAAAGCAAATCCTTTTCGCTGCCATAGTCACAGGCCCTCCTGGCAACGTTGAATCGGGGGTTCAGGCGACCGTATTGCTCAGCATTGCTGACCTGAGCATTTGATTCAGCGGCAAGAATCATTTGAACGATCATAATGAGAATCATTCCCATTCCGGCCTAATTCTTGGGCGGGGCGCTGACCTGAGCCTTTCACGATGCAGCAGACCTGGTTGATCACGGGCCCGCCTGGCTGCGGCAAAACCAATTGGATCCGAGAAACCCTGCTGAACCATGGCGGTGCCTGCGCTTATCTCCATCTCGACGGGTCGACCCATGACGACCTTGAACTTGGCCATAACGCAGGTATTGACCGCAGCTGGCTGATGGACCAGATCCCCCAGCTGGAGGATTGGTCCGAGCCAAGCTCCGATTCACAGCTGTCTTCGGATGACCGCTTCGTACTGATAGAGGCTCAACAGTTTTCTTCATCACCCCAGAACGACAACGAACTTGATCCGCAAATCAAGCGGCAACTGCAGGAGTTCAATCTCACCCCAGATCGAACGCTGCATTTCGGGCTGGACCCGGACCTGCCCAAACAGGACACTCTGGACTTCACCAAACTTGAGGCCTGGCACCTCGATCTTCAGGGTTGCGTTTGGGACCCGAACAGCCTCAGCAGCTTCTGGTTCGAGTTAGTGAACGGAGCCTATGGGGACGTGTATCGCGCCAAGGCACTGATGAACATGCCGGATGGGCGATCTTTTTTCTGCAATTGGATGGTGAGCCAATCGGGATCTCAATTTCTTCCTTTGCAGTCGGTGGTTCCGCCAACCGGTAGGCCCAATCGTCCATCTCACCTTGTGATCCAGGGAAAGGGCTTGATTCCAACAGGCATCGAAAGCACGATTCACGACTGCTTACTCAGCGACGACGTGCTGGAGCTTCAGCAGGCACCGCTGCGGGACCAACAAGCCAATCTTCAACCCACTTTTTAAGCCCCTACTAACGATGGTCCACGCCGTAATCTCCTGCCTACACGCCAACCTCGCGGCTTTTGAAGCCGTGCTGGACGACATCGACCAACAAGGCATTAAAACCATCACCTGCCTTGGCGACCTGGTGGGCTATGGCCCCCAGCCCAATGAAGTGGTGGAACTCGTGCGCCAGCGCGCCATCCCCACCTGCCAAGGCTGCTGGGATGAAGACATCATCGATGGCCTCAACGCCTGTGAATGCAGCTATCCCTCCCAGTTGGCCGAGCGGCGGGGCCATCACGCCCATCACTGGACAGCAGAGCGTCTAACGGACGACAACAAAGCATTCCTCGCCCAATTGCCGACCACCCTGCGACGAGACAAGTTGCTGTTCGTGCACGGGAGTCCCAACAGTCAGCACGAATATTTGCTGCCCGACATGAATGCTTTTGCAGCCTTGGAACGGGTGGAAACCGCAGGAGCCGAAACCTTGTTCTGTGGTCACACCCATCAGCCCTATGTGCGGGAACTGAGCGGTGGGTCAATTCGCGTCAGCGTGCAGCAACGCGGCAACGAGCAAGCCAGTGAACAGGAGATGACACTGCCGATGCGTCGCATCGTGAATGCCGGCTCCGTCGGAGAACCCAGGCACGGCAGTACCAAAGCCACCTACGTCGTCCATGACGACAACACAGGCGAAGTGAGCATTCGTGAGGTGGACTACGACGTGGCCAAAACCTGCCGGGCCATTGTCGAAGCAGGCTTACCCGACGTATTTGCCTGGCGTTTGAGCCATGGCTTCGAATATGCCGAGCGCGCCGAAGATGCCAGCCACGTGTGCGAGCGATGATGGAACGTTGGGCGCTGGTGAGTGGACTTTGCGGAGATCTTGATCTCTACGAGCGGATCCAATCCGAACTCAAAAAGCAGCGTGGGGTAGCCCACCTCTTTGTATTAGGCGACATGATCAGTCCGGATCGCAACTGCGATGCGCTAATGATGCGCTTACGCCAACCGAAGCGCGGCGATCTGCAGCCCAACTGCATCTATGGATGGTGGGAAGAACAGCTATTGGTGGCGTACGGCTACCGGGGGGAACCGGCACAAAGCACCCAAAACAGAACAACATCGATTCAGGAATTGCGGAAGGCAGTAGACCCAGCACACGTCAGCTGGCTGGCATCGCTGCAGTTCGGATTCATCGAACTGGACTGTGGACTGATCCATGGCAGCTCCGCCGATGTGGGTGATCCGTTGCAGGAAACCACATCGCCGTTAATCCTTTTGGATCGATTAACGCGCCTCGATGTGAACCGACTGTTCACCGCTCGCAGTGGCCAGCAATTCCGAGTGCAACTCACAGGGGGGCAAATTCAGTCCAAAGTGAAAGATCCCACAAGCGAACAACAACGCGAACAAGCCGTGCCCAAACGCAGTGTGATCGGAATCGGTTCGGGAGCCAATTACACCCTGTATGACCCAGCCAGTGATCGTGTTGAATTTCTCAGCGTTGCTGAGAAATCACGACTATCGAACCTTGGCTTCGGCTGAAAGGGAACACGAATATGCCGAACGCAATGCGCTTAAGCGCAACGATCCTCTAATCGCGAAACATTCCAACCGATTGGCATTGGAATAACTTTTCTCTGCGGCATCAGTACTTCAATTTCATCACAAGCTTTCGAATAGGCATAAAACCCAGACATCCGTCGCCGATCGGAGCGACCATTTTTTGTAACAGCACGATCAACAGTGACACCCTCCGTTTCCGCATTTTCAAACGCGTTTAAGAGCGGAATTTCCGTGCGAAGAACTTCAATATCAAAGCCCTGCAAGATTTCTCTAGCGTTTTGAATGGATGATTTTTTTCTTGAATCAGCCTTCACGATCAGTGCTGCATAGGGGATATCGAACTTATTCAGCATGCATGCCATTTCAACAGTGAGCTCAATGGATCGGCTTTGTGCAGTGGTCGGAAGAACAATAAAATCCGAGCCCTCAACTAAATTCTTTAGCTCTTCTTCGTTGCTACTGGCCTGACCATCCGTCACCACAATATCGGCACTTCTTGTTGCTTTTGCCGCTGCCTCCATCGGAACGACTGCAAAAGGAAGCAACCCTCTTGAGGCATAGGCAGTAGCTGATCGATTTCGATCCGCATCAACCAGGACAACTGACCGACCAGCATTCGCCCAATGCGCTGCAAGGTGAATGCTGGTACAGGTTTTAGCTACGCCACCTTTTTGCCCAAAAGTTGTGACAAACACAATGAGACTTCACAGTGATAACCTCTTCTACCTCATTATTTGATGAGCGCAAGAGTGGCGATAAGAGGATTCAAATGGCACAGCACATGCCCCGTGGAATTGAGACCTAGAGAATGAAGGTGATGTTCACCTTGACAACAAGACTTCAAGGTGTCATCGATCCTGGTG
>CAXDNN010000118.1:0-5433 GCA_963990675.1 uncultured Synechococcus sp. | reverse complement strand
TAATGATACGGCGACCACCGAGATCTACACCTAAGCCTTCGTCGGCAGCGTCAGATGTGTATAAGAGACAGTCTCGGAGTTGTATCCACCAGTGGTGGACACCTGGGTCCGGGCCTTGGTGTTGTTGAACTCACCATTGCTCTGTACCAAACCCTCGATCTTGATCGAGACAAAGTTTGTTGGGACGTGGGGCACCAGGCCTATCCCCACAAGCTGATTACTGGTCGCTTCAATTCCTTCGACTCTCTTCGTCAGCAACACGGTGTTGCTGGCTATTTGAAGCGTTGCGAAAGTCGATTCGATCATTTCGGTGCGGGCCATGCCAGCACGTCGATTTCAGCAGCGCTGGGAATGGCTTTGGGCCGTGATAACCGCGGGGAAGATTTCAAATGTGTTGCGGTTATTGGAGATGGCGCCTTAACGGGCGGGATGGCTCTCGAAGCGATTAACCACGCTGGCCACCTCCCCAATACCCCTTTCCTGGTGGTGTTGAACGACAACGACATGTCGATCTCGCCGCCGGTTGGCGCCCTATCGAGCGTGCTCAATCGGGCACGACTCAGTCCTCCGATGCAGTTCCTGTCTGGAAGCGTTGAGGAAAGTGTGCGTCATCTGCCATTCATGGGTGGTGAGCTTCCTGCGGAGTTGAACCGTCTGAAGGGCAGCATGCGTCGCTTAGCGGTTCCAAAAGTTGGCGCTGTGTTCGAAGAGCTCGGCTTCACCTACATGGGGCCAATCGATGGCCACGACATCGCCGAGATGACTCGAACCTTCCAAGCGGCCCACCGGGACGGTGGACCTGTTTTGGTGCACGTCGTTACAAAGAAAGGCAAGGGTTATCCCTATGCCGAAGCCGATCAAGTGGGGTACCACGCCCAGTCGGCCTTCGACTTGAGCACCGGGAAGGCCATTCCATCAACCAAGCCCAAGCCTCCGAGCTACAGCAAGGTGTTTGGCCAGACCTTGATCAAGCTGTGTGAGCAAAACAGTCGTGTTGTTGGGATTACCGCAGCGATGGCAACCGGCACCGGACTCGACCTTCTCCAAAAGGCTGTTCCTGGTCAATACGTCGATGTTGGAATCGCCGAGCAGCATGCGGTCACGCTTGCTGCCGGTATGGCCTGTGAAGGTTTACGCCCCGTTGTAGCCATTTACAGCACCTTCCTTCAGCGCGCTTACGACCAGCTCATTCACGACGTTGGTATTCAGAAGCTGCCCGTGATGTTCGTTCTCGATCGAGCCGGCATTGTTGGCGCTGATGGTCCAACGCATCAGGGTCAATACGACATCAGCTATTTGCGGGCTGTCCCCAACTTCACCGTGATGGCTCCGAAGGATGAGGCGGAGTTGCAGCAGATGATGGTGACTTGTCTTCAGCATGACGGTCCCACCGCCCTACGGATTCCGCGTGGGTCTGGGGAAGGGGTCCCTTTGATGGAGGAGGGTTGGGAAGCCCTTCCAATCGGTCGAGGGGAATTGCTGCGGGAAGGGAATGATCTGGTGATTGTTGCCTATGGCTCCATGGTGGCCCCCGCCTTGGAAACGGCAGGATTGTTAGAGGCCGCCGGTCTTTCCGCCTCGGTAATCAATGCGCGTTTCCTCAGACCTCTCGACCAGGCTCTGATTCATCCTCTGGCCCGTCGCGTTCCCCGCGTTGTCACCATGGAAGAAGGCACCCTATCGGGTGGTTTTGGTGCCGCAGTGTTGGAATCCCTGAATGACCACGACATCAATGTTCCCGTTTTAAGGATCGGTATTCCTGATCAACTGGTGGACCATGCCACGCCGCAGCAAAGCAAAGAGGCGTTGGGTCTGACTCCCAAGCAGATGAGTTTGAAAATTCAGAAACGCTTTGGTTTGGGCTCTGGCGATGTACAGAAATCGTCTTCTTTTCAAGCTGTTCAAGCTTGAGCACTTTCCCGTGATGGGATGACCGTTCTCATCGCAGGTGCTGGCCCAGCGGGGGCTCGCCTGGCCACATCCCTATCAGAAGCGGGCAGGGATGTGGTCCTCGTCGAGCGGCTGACAGAACCGCATCGGAATTCTTTTTCAAGTGCTGCCCTGTCTTTGGGTGAGGCCTCAAGGCTCAATCTCCCTCAGTCCGCCTGGTCTGCGACCTGGAGCGGTTGGCAATTATTCGATCCCAGCGGACATGAGCATCAGTGGTGGGATGCCGATCCCCTTGGGGTGGTGTTGGATTTTGGTCAGTTGCGTTCAGCCATGTGGTCCCGTGCACAAGCTGCTGGGGCGGAGCTCATCACAGGCTGCACGGTGCGAATCGAGGCGCTCCATAACGATCGAGCCCATGTTCTTCTTCAACACGCAGACGGCCGTCGTCAGCATCGGCATGTGAAGTGGGTTATTGACGCCACAGGCGCATCGCGATGTTTGTTGCGAGCAGCTTCGGTACCTCCGCCATCGACGGCTGATCCTTTGCTGGAAGGCGTTGGTGTTGAGTGGCTCCTACAAGCCGATGATCGCGTTTCGCCCCGTTGGCGCGACCGCATCAGTTTTTTCCTGGGCACGCGCTGGATTCCCCATGGTTATGGATGGGTTTTTCCGATGGAGAACAATCGCCTCAAGGCGGGGGTTTGTTGTTTGGCGCCACAACAGATCAGGGGCTCTAAAAGCGATCTTTTAGCTCGGCTTCAGGCGTTGCTTCGCAACTGCAAACTGGAAGGGTGTTCCGTCTTGGATCGCCATGGCGGCGTGGTGTCCAGCTCAGTAGCCAGACGCGAGTCGCTTGGTTCAGGCGCATTATTGGCCGTAGGAGATGCCGCTAGTACCGCCAATCTCCTTGGAGGTGAGGGGATTCGTCATGCGATCGACAGTGCAGCTCTCCTTGCTGAAACGCTGCTGAATGCCGACAATCCGCGTCTAACGGTTCCGGTTCCAGCCGATGTCGTACGTCAAACCTATGAACAGGCGCTTCATCAATGGTTTGGCTGGCGCTGGCGCGTTGCCGGAAAATTGGCACAACGCACGTGGTGGGGGTTGGACTCTCCGTCTGCAGATCGAAGGGTCGAACGAATAATTCATGGATTGTCCCGAACCTCATCGGCTCGAGACTTATCCAAGCTGTTGTTCCATTACCGCTTTGAACGGTATGGACTTCGACTTTTGCGTTATTTGATTTGAATTGGGAGAACGATGAAGTCTTCCCAGATTCAAGAACAAGAATGGGTGGTGCTCAGAGCACGCCGCGAGCGGCTAAACCTTGAATCGCACCAATGCCAATGATGTGTCCAAGGCTTGTTGTGCCAAGGAGGGCTGCATGACTCATGCCGCCAAAAAATGCTGGATTAGGCAGTTGAGCACCAACGTTGGGGTGCTTAATCGTGGCTTTACCAATGCCAATGGCGATGACGTTGCACACGATCATCACGAGGGCAACTTTCGGAGACCAGGTCAGGGTGGCAGGGGTGATCGCGAAGAGGTGGGTCAGCAACATTCGGGCCAATGTTCGATGCCCCATCATCTGAGCAGAACGACTCCAGAATCACGAGTCTTAAGAGTTGTTCACCCTTTTGTGATGGTCTAAAGCAAGTCCAACCACCAAAACCGTGTTGGCCAGCGTGAGAAAGGCCTCAGCTCCGCCGTGCAAAACATCGATGTCCACAAGCTCCGCATCACAGCACCGCAGTGCCACGATGGCCGCCACGATCGTGACTCCAACAAAGAGCAGGGTGAGTTGAAACCCTCGCTGTGCCAAAACTGGCAGCGCTTTGCTTTTGCGGAGCCAGTAGAGAAAGCAGAGATAGGGAATCAGGGATAACGCGAACAGTGGAGCTGGATCAAACTCCATGGTTTATGCGGTTTTTGTGGGTAAAAGTTTCCAGGCGGCAAAGGCCAGCGTGCAATTGCCGATCAATGTGAACCAGGCTTGCAACGTCACCAAACCCCTTAGAGACTCAGCGTTATCGAACAAATGCCACGTACACGCAGCCATGGCACTGACGAGGGCTGGAAGCATGGCAAGTGCCATTCCGTTCAAACCACGACGCTGCATCAAAACAATCGCGAGCGACCATTCGATCACCGACGCGACGTGGATCCACCAGGTACCGAGAGACAAAGAGTGCATTGCCGCATTTTAGAAATCTGAAGCGACGGATAATGGTCTCAACGTTCGGGAAGACGCCGATGCCCCGATCTGAACCGGCCTCGTTGTTGCTTTGTGGGTATTACGGCGAACACAACTTGGGGGATGACGCTCTTCTTCAGGTTCTTTTGCAGAGTCTTCCCGGTTCTGCCCCACTGATGATCACCGCCCACGATCACGCGGAAGTGCTGGGGTTGGCGCCCAAGGCTCGCATCATCAATCGCCGGTCGCTCCGCGCCAGCTTGATCGCTGTTCTGCAAGCCGATGTTCTGATCCTTGGGGGCGGCAGTCTTCTTCAAGACAGCACCAGCTTTCGAAGCCTGATCTATTACTTACTCCTCATCACGCTCGCGCGCTTGTGTGGTCGCCGCGTTGTGCTTTGGGGGCAGGGCCTAGGCCCATTACGTCGTTCCACGAGTCGCTTGCTTGTCCGCTGCGCTTTGCCGTTTTGTACGGCAGCGAGTTGGAGGGATCAAGCCTCGCTTCGGCTGGCTCAATCCTGGGCGCCGAACCTACCGATGCGTATGGCTGCCGACCCCGTATGGCAAATGCCAAGTCAGCCCTGGGTTGGTGGAGGCAACATCGTGCTGAGTTGGCGACCAACTGATCTGTTGGATGCTCCCCGTTGGCAAATTCTTCTCCAAGCCCTGGATTCAGTCGCAACCAGCCTTGATCTGTCTGTGTGCTGGATGGCCTTTCATCAGCATCAAGATGGCCCGCTGCTCGACACTCTTGTTGAGCAAAAGCTTGTGCCGTCAGCACTTTTAGCTCGAAGCACAACGGTGATTCCCCGTTCGTTGGACCATGTTTTTGAACTTGTCACAACAGCGCGGCTGGTGCTGCCGATGCGACTTCACGCATTGATTTTGGCCAGACTTGTTGGCTGTCCGATGGCAGCGTTGAGTTACGACCCAAAAGTGGATGCGGCGGCGGCGATGGCTCAGGTTCCCTGTCATCGGTTGAATGCCTTGCCCAAGGCTGAGCAACTGGCAGCGCAGTGGATGGCTGAAGTTGATCAGGATGCTGATCGGGCGGTGATCAAACGGATTCAATCCGAAGCCTCAGCGCATGGAGACCTTCTCAAACGTTGGATTTAATCGAAAGGATCTTTGTCAGTGATCAATCCGTTGGCCCGTCTGATCATCAAAAAGGTGCTCAGACGATTTCAGCCAACTGACATGGGGATTGTCTCCAATCTGTTGGTCTCCAAGGCAAACCAAACGGAGCTGCCCTCGTTCGCAACGAAGCAAGAGGAGTTGACTCGCTCCATGCCATTCACGGCTCTCGACTTCGCAAGGCATTCCATTGGGATCGAGGCGAAGATCTTCTGG
>CAXDNN010000117.1:0-5482 GCA_963990675.1 uncultured Synechococcus sp. | reverse complement strand
CAAAACCATGCCTGGCTCGATCACCACTCCTAAATTCTCCAACGCGGACGGATGAGCATGGATTCAGTCACCACAAGTCCTCATGACCATCGTCGCTGCCACGTGCTCGGTGTTCCTGTTGATGCTTGCCGCGATGTGCAAGCTGCGGCATTAGGTCTCCACGCCAATGGGGGTGGCCGCATCGTCACGCTGAATGCGGAGATGACGATGACAGCGAGGGATGATGCGCAACTTGGTGCTGCGATTCAGACCGCTCAGCTCGTGATTCCTGATGGCGCAGGCGTCGTTTGGGCCCTTTCCAAACAAGGCGTGCGTGTGGTGAAGAGTGCAGGGATTGAATTGGCTTGGAGACTGTTGAGCTACGCGGCCTCCCATGGCTGGCGCGTGGCTTTGATCGGTGCATCCCCCGCGGTGATGGAGACGCTCAGAACATCCTTGCCCCAGACGTTTCCGGGCCTCAACCTGGTTCTCGCCGTGGATGGATATCAATCGGATGAGGCATGGCCGGGCTTGGAATCAGAACTCAAAACTCTGCAAGCCGATTTGGTCCTCATTGCGCTGGGCGTGCCTCGCCAAGAAACCTGGTCACAACGGGTCCAACAAGGACAATCCGGGTTGTGGATGGGAGTTGGTGGAAGCTTTGATGTTTGGGCGGGTACCAAAAAAAGAGCACCCAACTGGATGTGTCGGATGCAAATCGAGTGGCTTTATCGACTGCTCCAAGAGCCAAGCCGATGGCAACGCATGTTGGCGTTACCGGCCTTCGTTTGGCAGGTCGTCAAAACCGGCTGAAGAATCAGCGGAAACCGACGGATGCTTGCCAGACAAAGGCAAGCAGCAGGAAAAATACCGGGATCAAGGGAAGGATGTCGATCAGCGGTGAAAAGGCTTGATAGGCCTCGGGCAGCTGAGCCATCAAATCGAGGGTAAAGGCGGCCATCCCTAGCGTTAAACAGGCATTGAGATTGGACGCTACCACGTGTGATGGGCTGGTGAGTCCTCTTGCCAGGGAGCGAAATCCTCTGAAAAACAGCCGTCTTGGATGGCTTGAGCCATGGCATTGGTGAATCGCACCAGATGCGTGATGTTGTGCAGGCTCAGCAGTGTGAGTCCAAGGAGCTCGTCGCTGCGAATTAGATGGTGGATGTAAGCGCGGCTATGGCTCGTACAGGCCAAACACGAACAGGTGGGATCAAGGGGCGTGTGGTCATTCCTGAAGCGGGCATTGCGGAGGTTCCAGCGTTCTCCACCCACCAGTGCTGTGCCATGGCGTCCCAGGCGAGTGGGGAGTACGCAATCGAATAAATCGATGCCGTTGGCAACGGCAACGGCCATCTCACGCAACGTGCCAATCCCCATGAGGTATCGGGGTCGATCCAGCGGTAAGAGAGGACCGATGTCGCGCACGATTCGATGCATGTCGTCCGTCGGTTCGCCCACGCTGACGCCGCCGATGGCAATGCCAGGCAGGTCGAAGGCGGCGACGGCTCGGGCGCTCTCGCGACGGAGGTGGGGGAAGCAGCCTCCTTGAACGATGCCGAACAGGGCTTGGTCGGTTCGGGTATGGGCATTGACGCAGCGTTCAAGCCAGTCATGGGTGCGTCGACAGGCATCTTTCACATCGTTTTCTGTTGCCGGGTAGGGCGGACATTGGTCAAAGGCCATCGCCACATCAGCGCCAAGGGCCATTTGAATGTTGGTGGCATGCTCCGGCGTCATGTCGATGGTGCGCCCATCCCGCGGGTTGCGAAACACCACCCCTCGTTCATCAATCTTGTTCAGATTCCCCAGGCTGAACACTTGGAATCCACCTGAGTCGGTGAGCATGGGGCCATCCCACCCCATAAACCGGTGAAGGCCTCCAGCCTCTGCGACGACTTGTTCGCCGGGTTGAAGATGCAGGTGATAAGTGTTTGACAGCACCATCTGGGCTCCCGTGCGAGCCAGTTGCTCTGTGCTGATCCCTTTCACTGTGGCCAGGGTGCCCACAGGCATGAACCGCGGGGTCTGCACCGGGCCATGCGGGGTATGAAAGCAGCCACATCGCCCCTTTGTGTGGGGGCAATGGGCGCTGATCTCGAAGTTGAACACGGCGGTTATCCCGCTTTTGCTGAACCTAAGGTTCAGCCGATCCAGACGTTTCGCTGAATGTCATGCCAGAACGGTGGGTTGGCTGTTCTCAATGAAGCGGCTGATTAAATTTTTTGGAATCGCATGAAGGCTGGGATCGTCAGGATTGTGTGCCCTTGGTTGTCGGATTTAGCGGGGGCCTGGATTTTTTATTCGGTGTTGCCGGCCTGGCCTTGGCCGAAGCCCCGTTTTGAGCGCATTGCCCGTTTTGCTCCATGGATCGGACTATGGATCGGGGTGCTGCAGGCCCTGCTGTGGTGGGGCCTGAGTGGACTGGGTTGGAGCGATTTCGCCCTGGCGCCACTCGTGATTGCAGGCGGTATTTGGCTTGGTGGTGGCCTGCACCACGACGGGTTGATGGATACCGCCGATGGCGTGGCAGCGGGGGCCGCGAGACGCCTTGAAGCCATGGAAGACAGCCGGGTGGGAGCCAGTGGTGTGTTGGCCCTAGCTGTCGTGCTCTTGCTTCAGTTCGCTGCCTTGCTTCAGCTTCACGAGCAAGCACCTTTGGCTTTGATCCTGGCTGGATTTTGGGGGCGTGTTTCGCCCCTGTGGGCGATGGCCCGATTCGACTACCTCCGTTCTGATGGCAGTGCAGGTTTTCATCGGCGTCATGGACAACCGTGGTGGGATGTGGTGCCAACGGTGTTGGCCTGTTTGGCGTTTTTGCCTTTCGTCGCTCCCCTGCCCCTGCTGATCGGTGCTCCAGTGGCCATCGGTGTTGCAGAGCGTTTGGGACGTCGTCTTGGCGGCCATACCGGCGATAGCTATGGCGCTGTGGTGGTGGTGACCGAGGCGATCACGCTGTTGCTGCTGGCAGGGTTGGCTGCGGCCAACTGAGTTGAAAGGCATTGCCCTGTCGGGGCAGGTTCGCTTGGATCAGCCATGGCTCAACGCTCAAAGTGAGATGGCCACCATTGCGCTCAGCCAAGGCTCGGGCCAGGGCCAATCCGAGGCCGGTGCCAGGGCGATCGCGGCTGGTGGTGCCCCGTTCGCCGCGTTTGAAAATTAGCTCTTGTTCTTCGCTTGCAATCGGAGGACCGTCATCCCAAACGCATAGACCATCGGGGAGTAACGCGAGGCCAATGGACCGTCCAGGCGGGCTGTAGCGGAAGGCGTTCTCGAGCAGGTTGGCAACGATCTCAGCCGTGCTGCCATCTCCAGCGGAGCGGGTGCTCCATGCCGGCCACTGCGAGGGGCCATGCCAGGGACGGCCCTGAAGGCTGGCTGTTGCGCTGGCCCGTTCAATGAGGGGAAGCAGAAGTTCCTTCAGGCTTTCCCGTTGTGGAGCAGCGCCAGGAGGGAGCAAGTAAGCCGTTGAAGTGTCAGGACCATTCGGGAGGCTTTGTCGCCCGAGGTTTTCGATGGCATCGACATAACGCCCCAGTTGATGCTGCTCCGTCAGGATTCCGTCGACGAGGGAGATGTGGGCGCTATCAGGTTCGAGGCGGCGCATCATCAGCTGTGCATAGGTGCGCAATGCCGCTAGGGGGTTGCGGAGCTGATGGACCAGGGTTTTGAGTTGATTGCGTTGCTGGTGGAGCTCCTCCTGCAGCTGAAGGCACTCCAGATCGCGTCCGAGGGCGTGGCTGATCGTTAACGCACATCGCCGCATCTCCTCTTCGAGATCGGCGGTCCAGCTGAGGCCTGGCTCGAGTTCAGCGCGAAGGGCGCCCAGAATCAATCCGGCATCTTGTAGCGGGTACCAGCGGCGCTCTTCACTGGCTTGCCTGAGTTCTGGATCCACATCTGCTGCAGGTAAAGCGCGGCTCGTTGAAGACCATTGCTTGATCAAGATCAGTGGTGGCCCCTCTTGCTCTGGTGGAGCGCTGAGGTAGAGCCCGAGGTGGGTAAAACCCATGAGCGACACCAGAGGATTCAGCTGCTGGTCTGCGAAGTCGAGGAACCGATCAGTTAGTTGCATGGGCCTCTGACGGTGAAGTGGATCAGGCCCATCGCGCCGGCTGACTTGATAAATCTGAGAAAAGTCTTAAGATCTTGAGTATCGACCGAGGCGCAGCTCGTCAAGAGCGAATGCCCGCCAACGCGCATAAAAGTTGCATTCTTGATGCAATCGCAGCTACAGCAGAGACAGATGAGTTCTCCGCTGGATGTCCACTTTGGCATTGCTGAGGTGTTGGTGTCCTTTTGACGGTTGGGGCTTTGCCTCTCTGTCCTGATGCGGTCCACCCCCAGCGTCTGACGTTTTCCGTCGACCCACTTGCGGCGAAGCAACCGAAACGGTGATTCCACTTTTTCGATTTCCGCCTGCCATTGCGTCCATCCCTAGTTCTTTCTCCTCAAGGGGATTTCTCTATGTCCAAGAAAAGAAAGCGCATTAGCCGTCGCAGGCTTGCTGGACAACGCGTTCTTGCGCATGTTCAAACGCATCATTTAGAGACTGGCGAATACAAACCTGTTACCGCCGCACGCCGTTATATCGCTGAAGGCGGGCTCGTACCACCTGCTTTGTTGAATGTGCGCCGTAATGAGCACACCACAGACCGTTTCTTCTGGGGTGAGAAGGGTTTATTTAGTGCTCAGTACGCAGAAGAGAATCACTTTCTCTTCCCCTCGCTGAGAATTATCGTCGACTCCGTTGGTGAGGACACGCTGTTCGAGGGTCTGGATCTCACCTCTGATGACTGGGAGGAAATGGAGGAATACGAATACGCCTTTGTTTGATCAAGGCGACTTCAACATTGCTTGAAGTGTGTCGTGTAACGGCTGCATCATCTCTAACGGGATGGTGTGGCCGTTTTTGAATAGCCGGCCTTGGTAGCGCTCAGGATGAAGTCGGCTCTTGATCATCTCGAGTGCACCGGGCGGCACGATCTCATCTTCACTCCCGTGCATGGCGAGAACGGGAGGATGGTCGAGTGGTGGCGCCCAATCGGGGTGGGGGTAGCCGCTGCAACTGATCACGCCAGCGAGAGGAAGGTTGCAGCCGCAGCTGAGGGCCATCGCTCCACCTTGGGAAAAGCCAAATAAAACCGTCCGCTCAAGCGGAATGCCATCACATGAGAGGTCGAGCAAGCGTGTTGTGAGCTGTTGAACAGCGTTGGGGACTGCATCCCAGTCCGACGGAAAGAGTCCGTACCACTGGCGCCCGCCAGGTTGTGGGTGTGGTTCTGGTGCTTCGAGGCAAACAATGTCCAGTGGTTCTGGGTGTTGGGCTGCTAATTGCTCGCCCAAGGGTTGTAGGTCAGCTGCTGTTGCGCCCCATCC
The DNA here is from genome assembly GCA_963990675.1 of uncultured Synechococcus sp. Lineage (GTDB taxonomy): Bacteria > Cyanobacteriota > Cyanobacteriia > PCC-6307 > Cyanobiaceae > Parasynechococcus. Next base: position 124 of record CAXDNN010000117.1, on the reverse strand, counting down.
GTGCAGCAGTACAAGGCGTTGAGGCATCCGGATGTTTGATCAACTCATGCGTAGGTTGGCTCAAGACTTAGTCATGTCGCCTGATGGCTCCTGTCGCTCTGCTGAGTGTGTCCGACAAATCTGG
>CAXDNN010000116.1:0-5509 GCA_963990675.1 uncultured Synechococcus sp. | reverse complement strand
TTTTCAAGCAGAAGACGGCATACGAGATTCGCCTTAGTCTCGTGGGCTCGGAGATGTGTATAAGAGACAGGCTTGAGTGCTAATTCAAGCTTGAATTTCGCAAGTACAAAATCAAAGAAAGGTCTGAAGAAATTGGCTCTAAAAGATTATGATCTTATTTATTTTGAGAAAAAAGGTCAGCTCTTTCTGAATGGAAATGGCACCGGCAAAGGATATGGGGACTCCGATGAGGGCGGACTGCTTGCCATCCTTAAAGGCAAACCCAGTCTGAAGGCAACCGACATCGCTTTTGTCGATTAGAAGATGAATAATCCCTGGACCCTGCTCCTTCTCGCCATTAGCGCTGAGGTGATTGGCACCTCGTGCCTACGACTCTCCGAAGGCATGACCCGACCGCTGCCAACCCTCCTGGTGTTCAGCGCTTACGCCATTGCCATGGCCCTGCTCTCAAAAGTGGTGATGAGCCTCCCCCTTGGCATCACCTATGCCCTCTGGAGTGGCATCGGCACCGTGGCGATCGTTCTGGTTGGTCGCTTTGCGTATCAACAGACGATGGGGGTGGGGCAACTGATCGGGATCGCCCTGATCACAGCGGGAGTGGTGCTGGTGAACCTCAAGCAGTGACCCCCAAGCCAGTCATCAGCCGCTGAGCCCCAGCAGACCATCGCTGCGTTCCCGCATCCCCTTCAACACATCGGGATCGCTCTTTGGATCGCTGTAGAAACTGGGCAGCAATGCCGTGAGTCGTTCCTGCCAATCCGCGCTGGCGAGCCGTTCTGGGAAGCAGCGCTGCAGCACCTCCAACATGATCGTGACCGCGGTACTGGCCCCTGGCGATGCCCCCAGCAACGCCGACAATGAGCCATCGCTCGCCGCCACCACTTCCGTACCGAGTTGCAGGCGACCCCCCCCTTTGCTGCGTTTGATGATCTGCACCCGCTGGCCAGCTACCGACAAACTCCAGTCGTCCTGGCGCGCTGTTGGCAGAAAATCCCGAAGTGCATCAAAGCGTTGGTCTGGGGTCTGGCGCAGCTGATTGATCAAGTAGCGCACCAACTCAATATTGGTGGCTCCCACTTGCAGCATCGGCAACAGGTTTGTTGGCCGCACCGAGGCCGGCAAATCGAGCAGGGATCCCTGCTTTAAAAATTTGCTGCTGAATCCGGCGAAGGGGCCAAACAAGAGGGAACGACGCCCATCCATCCAACGGGTATCGAGGTGGGGCACCGACATCGGTGGGGCCCCCACCGCTGCCTTGCCGTACACCTTGGCCCGCTGCCGTTCCGCCAGGGCTGCGTCGTTGCAAACCAACCAAAGGCCGCTCACCGGGAAGCCGGCAAAGTCGTCGCCCTCAGGAATTCCCGACCGTTGCAAGAGCGGTAAGGCGCCCCCGCCGGCCCCAAGGAACACAAAGGGAGCACGCACCTCACGCCGGCCAGAAGGTCCCTTGGTGATCACCCGCCAATCCCCCTCGGTCATGTCGGGCCGGCGCAGACGCTTGAGATTGCTCACCCCAGTGCCGTATTGCACCGTGAGGGCACCGCTGCTCTGCAATGGCCGCAGATAGGCCCGAGTGAGCGCACCAAAATCCACATCGGTTCCACGCTCAATCCGTGTCGCCGCAACCGCCTGGTTGGGATCACGCCCCTCCATCACCAGGGGCATCCACTCCGATAGGTGTTGCCGATCGTCGCTCCATCGCATCTCAGCGAAGGCGGGGATCTCTTTGAGCTGCTCAAAGCGCTGGCGAAGAAAGGCAATATTGGCGGGGCTCCACACGGCACTGATGTGGGCGGCTCGATGGAGGAAATCGGTGGACGTCAACCGACCCCGTTCGAGCAGCGACCCCCAAAACTCGAGGCTGCGTTCAAAGGCGGCGTTAATGGCCACGGCTTTATCGGTAGCAACCCGACCATTCGGTTGCATCGGGGTGTAATTCAGCTCGCAATTCGCGGCATGCCCTGTGCCGGCGTTGTTGACCGCAGCAGAGCTTTCCAAGGCTGGCGCTTCAAGGCGTTCCACCAACAACAAGCGCAGATCCGGATCCAGCTCATGCAGTAAGGCTGCAAGGGTGGCGCTCATGATTCCCGCGCCCACCAAAATCGCGTCGTAACGAGCTTCCGGATCGAACGTGCCGTCGTTTTGCACCAGTACCTTGGGTGGAAACCGCTCTCGTCAGCCTATGGGGGCGCTCCGTAGGCTGGGCCCAATGTTGTTGTGGATGTCCAATGAGCACCGAAACCATGGCCCTCACCTTGGAAAACGTGGAAAAGGTGCTCGATGAATTGCGCCCATTCCTAATGGCCGACGGTGGCAATGTTGAAGTTGTTGAGATCGATGGTCCGATCGTGAAGGTGCGGCTCCAGGGCGCTTGCGGCAGCTGCCCCAGCAGCACCATGACGCTGAAGATGGGGATTGAGCGCAAGATGCGCGAGTCAATCCCCGAGGTGAGTGAAGTGGTTCAAGTGCTCTGAGGAAAGCAAGCGTCAATCCCTAGCGACCCATTGCGGTGGCGAACACAGGAAACGCCCCTAGAAGCCGGTGATCAACATCGAGATCTGAGTCGCCACCGGCCGTTTCCGAGTAAGGACTAACCCAGAGCCGATCAGGCAACAACAACTCCAAGAACATGAAGCTTGTGTAGCAATAATCTAGGTGCTTTCAAATAATTAACTTGACCTAATAAAATTAGTTAAAATCCGATGTTAATAATTTTTCCAATTAGGTGCAAGCCCAGGCCAATCTCGACTAAATTAAAAAAAACTATTTAGTGATCTGGAATCATTATGGCCGTTGTCGCAGTTGTTGATACAGGCATTAACACCAGGCACTTTGACCTTAGATCAAAGTTGTGGCGCAATCCTGGTGAAATAGCCGGAAACAATCGAGATGATGATCGAAATGGTGTTGTTGACGACATCCATGGCTTTGATGTGATCACAGGATCGCCAATCAAAAAGATTGGCGATCCGGAAGGTCATGGAACGCATGTTGCTGGAATAGTGGCAACGACCTCGAAGAATGCAGAGATTATGGGAATTCGGATACTTGACGAGAATGGTGGCGGCAGCCTTTCAGATGCTGTTGATGCTTTTAGTTATGCCCTTTTAAATGGAGCCACTGTTATTAACAACAGCTGGGGAGCTTTGGGAGTAAGACCTTCACAGGTGGCTTTTCTCCAGGAGGCTATTGATATTGGAGAAAGGAGATTTAAGGCTGTTTTTGTGGCAGCAGCTGGCAATGAAACAGTTAATACTGATCAAATTCCTAACACTCCATCCAACGCTCGGGGCATGCTTTCTGTAGGAGCATCAGATTCACTTGGCAATCCAGCAAGTTTCTCCAATTTTGGAGCAAGAACCGTTGATCTTTTTGCCCCAGGTGTTGATATCTTAAGTGCTGATACATTCTCAACAAATGGACGCATTCGATTCAGTGGAACTTCTATGGCGAGTCCTGTAGTTGCAGGTGCTGCATCGACGCTTCAAGACCTTAATCCCAATGCAAATGCTGCAGAAATCAAAGCAGCATTGATGAATGGTTCCATCCCTAAACAGAGCCTTCAGGGATTGGCAGTAACTGGAGGAGTTCTTGCTAATGAGTTTACCGGTTCTTTTACCCAGCCATTGCAACGATCAGACTCATCGCAAGGCAACCAGCGAAGAGGTAAATCGCCAAAGAAAAGGCGCTCTAGCAATGGAAAAGCCTCTCTATCTAAGAGGTCTTTTGACAAGATTATTTGTGTTCTCGAGAAACCTACACGAACCGAGAAAATGGATATCTGGAATGATCTAATGGATCAAGATTTCACCAAGAACGTCGAATGGCCCAAAGCTTTTGGCAACAGAATTTGCATTCTTAATCTTAAGAAATCTCATCAGTCTCGCTCTGAAAGGAGGTCAGCAATTAAGTCAATGCGTCAATCAGATCATTTCGAGTCTGTTGAGTGGGATAGGGTCATTTCAGCAAATACAGGGCTAAATTCAGCCTCAACACCTTCCGATATAAATGACGTTTCTTTTTCGACTCTCGATTTAATCATGTCGCCACAGGGTGAAGGATTTTTCTAAATCAAATGATGGCTTGACGGCATATATATCAATGATTTTTTTGGGAGCTCAATTCATGGCACCAAGCAACAACCTAGGAAATTAGAGGTTCATAATTTCATGCTTGCCCAACTAAATTCATTTAAGAACACCTCTTTGAGTTGGTTCTCTCAAGATAAAAAGTAAAAAGTAGTTTAGGCGCTCTGAAGTCACAAACCCTGGATCCCTCGTTACCCCGAAATCAATCTCCTGATCGCAATCGATGTGAGCAGTCAACCCATCACCTTGGTAAGCAGCTGAAGCACCGACGCGCGCAACCGACTCACAAAACGTTCTCCAAAGGAGACCATCCAGAAAATCCTGCGGAACAGAGAACCACATCACAGCACTGATGCCCACACGTCCAGGTGAGAGCAAGGATGGGCCCAAGAGATCTAATCCAGCCTGTCTAAGCTCACATAACATCACAAGATATCTGGAAAAGTTGGAAGAAATAAACACACCAAACCGCAGCCCTATCCTGGGAAGAGGAGAGCACACACTTGTGTCGGTTCAAACTCCGATGGAGACATCACTGGGCTCACCTATCCATCGCTTGAGATCAAGCCGATGAACTGAAAGAACTCTGATCAGCCATCCACCTGTGATACACCTAGCCGCTCCGGAAGGAGGAGATGCCGCTAAAAGGAGCCGTGGAATGACCTCTACCAAACGTCAAAACAAGATCAACACGACCCTCTGAACTGTCGGGAGATGAAGCGGACTCATCAGCCTTGGCAACAGTAGTTGCAGAAAAAAGCAGCAAGAGCTCGGCAGATGTAGCAGCACCTACTCACTCCGTCACTACGAAGCGATAGCAAAAACCCTACAAATAGAGGATGCGGCCATCCAAAAAAAATTATAGCCTAGATGAAATATTTAAAATAAAAAGGAGTCGACATGCTTGCATCAGATAGCGATCTGAATGGAATTGTAGACGGATCAGAATCTTCAAAATACGAGCTTTACAATGATGGAAATCCGATCACAATTTCAACTCGTCGGGGAAGAACTTTTTCAGACGCAACATCGAGTCGATGGAATGTTGTCTCTGGAGCAACTACAAATACAGGCTTTTTAGTCCTTCGTTCGCGAGAAACGCGACGACGAGGAACAACATACAAACTATGGTCAACAAATCAAAATGGCGTTATTAATGGTCGAACACGAAGATGGTTTTCTGGGCAGAGCTTAAAAGAAGCAGGTTATGAAAGTATCTTCAACTTAGACTTAAATCTCGACGGACTGATTGGGAATAACCCACCAGAAGAACCATCACCCATCAATGACGGAAGCGCCAGCTTTTCCATTAATGGCACACCAGAATTAGGTCAAACACTCTCTATCATTCAGACCGTTGACGACCCCGATGGAAATGGCTCCATCAACATTCAATGGCAGGCTTCTAACGACGACGGCAC
>CAXDNN010000115.1:0-5529 GCA_963990675.1 uncultured Synechococcus sp. | reverse complement strand
CGCCTTAGTCTCGTGGGCTCGGAGATGTGTATAAGAGACAGAGGCCGGTCGCAGCATCACCGCTTGCTCGAGGCCGGGCAGGCTGCGGAGCAGTTGCAGTTGGATCGGCTCCGGTAGGCCGGTGGAGAAGCCCTGCACATAGATCTCTGGCGTGTCGCGCCCCTCTGGCTCAAGGAAGATCTGATGGCTGTCTTTGTTGGCAAAGCGAACGATTTTGTCTTCGATCGAGGGGCAGTAGCGGGGCCCCTTGCTGTCGATCACGCCTCCATAGATGGCGGTGAGGTGCAGGTTGTCGCGGATCAGCTGGTGGGTTTCTGCCGTTGTTCGGGTGATGTGGCAGCTCATCTGTTCACCGCTCACCCAGGCGGCGGGATCAAAGGAGAAGAAGCGGTCGGCGGCATCGCTGGGCTGCTCCTCCAACTGATCGAGGGCAATGCTGCGCCGGTCCACCCGGGCAGGGGTTCCCGTTTTGAGGCGATCGGTGTGGAAGCCAAGGCTTTGCAGGGTTTCGGTGAGGCCTTCCGCTGCTTGTTCCCCGGCACGGCCTGCGGCCATCGATTGGTGCCCCACCCAGATGCGGCCGCCGAGAAAGGTGCCGGCGGTGAGCACAACGGCTTGGGCCCCGTACACACTGCCGAAGTAGGTCCGCACGCCCTGGATCCGTTGTTGCTCCCCTTCTCCTTCCACCTCGAGGCCGGTCACCATCGCTTCACGGAGCGCCAGGTTGGGCGTGTGCTGCAGCAGTTGCAGCATCTGGCGGGAATACAAACGCTTATCGGTTTGGGCGCGTAGGGCCCACACGGCGGGGCCGCGACTGGCATTGAGGGTGCGTTTTTGAATTGCGGTGGCATCAGCGAGCCGACCGATCACGCCCCCAAGGGCATCCACTTCATGGACGAGCTGACTCTTGGCGGGTCCGCCGACGGCAGGGTTGCAGGGCTGCCAGGCGATGCGATCGAGATTGAGGCTGAACAAAGCAGTGTTCAAGCCCAGGCGTGCCGTGGTGATGGCCGCTTCACATCCGGCATGGCCCCCACCAACGACGATCACGTCGAAGGATTCGGTGGGGGTACTGGAGAAGCTCATGGCTTCATTATCCGTATGTTCTGGGTCAGTCGATCTCTTCAAAGTGGCCATTGATGATGCTTGTGACCCGCTTTACGCAGCCAGATTGCGGAAACGGGTGAACTGGGGCTCGAACAGGAGTTTCACCGTTCCGACTGGGCCGTTGCGGTGCTTGGTGAGGATCACTTCGGTGATGCCGCGATCCTGGGTTTCCGGGTTGTAGTACTCGTCGCGGTAGATCATCAACACCAGATCGGCGTCTTGCTCAATCGATCCCGATTCCCGCAGGTCGCTCAGCATCGGTCGTTTGTTGGTGCGTGATTCCACGCCACGGCTGAGCTGGGAAAGCGCAATCACCGGCACGTTCAGTTCCCGGGCCATACCCTTCAGGGCTCGCGTAATCCGTGAGATTTCCTGCACTCGGTTGTCGGGGCTGGATCCCTCCATCAGCTGCAAGTAATCGATCACCACCAGCCCCAGTTCCTTGCCCTGTTCAGCCATCAGCCGCCGGCAGAGCGACCGCATTTCCAGTACGCCGGAGTTGGGTTTGTCGTCGATGTAGATCGGCAGTTGGCCGAGGGTGTTGATGCCTTGGCCGAGCAGGGGCCACTCCTCCTGTTGCAATCGCCCTGTCCGCAGTCGCCCGGCTTCGATGCCCACTTCCATCGACAGCAATCTGTAGGTGAGCTGTTCCTTGCTCATCTCCAAGCTGAACACACATACGGGTAGGTCGTGCAGTTGGGCCACGTTTTTGGCCAGGTTCAGCACGATTGAGGTTTTACCCATCGCCGGCCGGCCGGCCACGATGATCAGGTCGCTGCGCTGTAGACCCTGGGTCATCGCATCCAGGTCGTAGAAGTTCACCGGGATACCCGCCACGGAGGTGCCTAGCGAGCGGCTTTCGATTTCTTCGAAGGTTTGGGTGAGGATTTCGGCGGTGGGGGTGAGCCCTTTGGAGGGCTTTTCCTGGCTGATGGCAAAAATCGTTTGCTCGGCCTGATCGAGCACCTGCTCCATCGGCAAGCTTTGATCGAAGCCCAGTTTGATCACTTCATTGCCCGAACGGATTAATTGGCGGCGAAGGAACTTGTCCATCACCAATCGGGCCACCTGTTCGATCGAGGCGGTGGAGCTCACCCGCTCCACCAATTCAATTAAGCGTCCATTGCCGCCAACCTTTTCAAGCGACCCCGTGTCCGCTAGCCAGGCGGTCATCGATGTGAGGTCGGTGGGCTTGCCTTGCCCATGCAGCATCAAGGCCGTTCGGAACATCTCCCGATGGGCATTGAGGTAAAACGCCTCAGGTTGCAGAATGTCGGCAACACGACCGATGGCGTCTGGGTCGAGCAAGATGCCACCCAACACCGCTTCCTCCGCCTCGAGGTTTTGGGGTGGAACCGAATCGGGCAGGCCTTCAAAGCTCGGTTCTTGATTCCGACGTTCCCGTCCGTAGCCCGAGCGTCCCCCTTTGGGCGATTCGTCGTTGTCTGAAAGGGGGGCGCTCACCATGGCGGCAAGGTGCAGCTAAGAGTGATCCCACTCTGGCTGAACCACGCCGATTCGCGGTAAATCAGTAGCTCACCACTTCGAGGTTGATTTCGGCGGTTACTTCGCTGTGAAGCTTCACCGTCACGGTGTACTTGCCCGTGCGGTGGATTTCAGGCACCAGGATGTCGCGGCGATCAATCTCCTTCTTGGTGGATTCTTCGATCGCTTCAGCAACGTCGCCGTTGGTCACGGTGCCGAACAGCACGTTGTCTTCGCCAACCTGCTTCTTCACGGTGAAGCGGCCGATGGTGGCTAGCGCTGTTTTGAAGTTCAGGGCTTCGTCCTTCAGAGCCGCTTGACGCTCAACTTCCTTGGCGCGACGGTGCTCCACCTGCTTCATCACCGCAGGGGTGACCGGCACAGCCTTGCCGAAGGGCAGCAGGAAATTCCTGGCATAGCCAGGGGCTACGTCCACGAGATCTCCGTCCTTGCCGAGGCTGAGGATGTCCTCGTTCAGAACGACTTGTACGCGTTTGGGCATGGGACTCCGACCGACAACGACTACGGGGCGATCCGGAATATTACGACCTCAGCCGTTCCATGGAGATCCATGTGGGGCTGCCGGGGCATTTGGTTTGCGTGTCAAATGCATGAATCGAGGCTGTGGACTTGGGCATCTGCTCATCCAAAGTCCGAATCGCCTCGAGTTGGCTCAAGCGATATGGAACTGATTGCTCCGGGCGAATATCGCTTGCGTTTGGTGTCTTAAAGGATCTCTCGATTGAGCGATCAAGATTTTTTGTATTCGTTGATGGGATTCAAGCTGCGCGGAATGGCTGGCTTGAGTTATGCAGGCTTGATGGGTAGGCGGATGTTTTTGGCCAGCCCGAGGGCTCGCATCAAGCGGATGTGTTCCCAGGTGAGGTCGATCTGTCCTTTCTGGAGTCCGTGGCATGCGGAGTGGGGGAAGGCGTGATGGTTGTTGTGCCATCCCTCGCCAAAGGTGAGCGCTGCGACCCATTTGTTGTTGCGGGAAGCATCGCCGCTGTCGTACGCGATGGTGCCCCAGCAGTGGGTGGCGGAGTTCACCAGCCAGGTCACGTGATACACGAGCACCAGCCTTAAAGGGATGCCCCAAAGCACTAAGTCCCACCCTCCAGCGCCGGTGATGGAGCCGATCACAAACAGCAGACAAGCCAGAGGAAATTGCAGATAAAGAAAATTGCGGTTGAGCCAGCGGTAATACGGATCACTGCTCAGGTCGCCACTTAGCCGTGGGATCGCCTGCATGGCAGGAATCGTTTCAAACATCCAGCCCATATGGCTCCACCAAAAGCCTCGATGGCTGTTGTGGTGATCGGCATCCGTATCGGAAAATTTGTGGTGGTGGCGATGGAGGCCGGCCCAGGTGATTGGTCCTTGTTGGCAGCTCAAGGCACCGCAGGTGGCGAAAAATCGTTCCAACCACTTGGGAACCCGAAATGACCGGTGTGAGAGCAGTCGGTGGTAGCCGATCGTGACCCCGAGGCAGGCCGTTGCCCAATACAAAATCCCGAGGGTGAGCACGGCTTGCCAGCTCCAGAAACGCGGCAGCAGAGCAAAGATGGCTGACGCATGCAACACCACCATGAACACGATGGTGCCCCGCCGTGGGCTTTGGGAGGGTGCCGAGGATCGTCCCCCTTTGCGACGGACGTGGAGCAACTCAGCACGTTTTAAAGCCTTATGAGACGTGACCGGCCGGCTCGGTGGAGATGGCGCTCGGTTCACGTCAGATATCACCTTGTTCGTTCACTTTTCATTGTTTATAACCGATGAGCTTTCCTACATAACGACTGTTCTTGGCTCAGCAGCCCATCACGACAGGACAACGCTGATTGTTAAGGCTTGCGTCTTGAGGCGAATATTTTGCCGCTTGCCTTCCATGGATGGACTTGATCTTGGGGTGGTTGGCAAGCAATAAAAAACCCTGGAGGAATTCTCATCCACCAGGGTAAAAAATTCGAGCGAATGAACGTACTAAGGGTTGTAGGTGGCTTCGCGCACGCGTCTTGCGAGGCCAAACCGTTTTAAGAGCCGAACGTGCTGCCAGGTGATATCGAATTCAAACCAACGCAAGCCATGACGTGCACTGGCAGGGTGCGCATGGTGATTATTGTGCCAACCCTCTCCAAACGACAGGACGGCCACCCACCAGCAGTTCCGCGACAGGTCGGGGGAATCAAAGTTGCGATAACCGAAGGCATGGGTCGCTGAGTTCACGAGCCAGGTGACGTGATACACGACCACGAGTCGTAGGGGGATGGCCCAAAGAACCAGCCCCAGACCACCACCATGCACCTGAGCTGCTTCTCCATACCAATACAAACCCAAGCCCAGGGGGATTTGCAGCAGCAAGAACCAGCGATCCAGCCAGCGGTAAAAGGGATCACATTGAAGATCTCCTGCGTATCGATCCAGCTCTTTCAGCGCGGGGATGTCATGGAGCATCCATTCGCTGTGACTCCACCACAACCCGCGTCCAGCATCGTGATGGTCTGTGGGTTGATCGGAGAAGCGATGGTGATGGCGATGAAGCCCAACCCATTCGATCGGTCCGCTCTGGCAAGCAAGCGTGCCCATGATCACCAGCACCCGCTCCAGCCAAACAGGAACCACGAGGCTGCGGTGCGCGACCAAACGGTGCAAGCCGAGGGTGACCCCAAGAACGGTCATCCAGTACAGAACACCGAAGGCAACAATCGCTTGCCAGCTCCAGAACTGGGGAAGCAAGGCCACGGTGGCCAGGATGTGATTCACCAGCATGAAGCCGGTGGTTCCCGTTTTCAGACGCCTTTGTCGGGCAGGTAGCGGTCCGCGTGGGGCCGTTACAGCAGCCCTGACGCGAAGCTCGCGGTTGTCAGCTGTTTGCGAGGAAACCAATCGGAATCTCCTGGGATCGACAGTGCCGCTCAAAAAGGAAAACCAGGGAGCGGA
>CAXDNN010000114.1:0-5607 GCA_963990675.1 uncultured Synechococcus sp. | reverse complement strand
AATGAAGGTCTGCGTGCCTGGATGGCACCGGCTGACCAGCCGCACGAAAACTTCGTCTTCCCTGAAGAGGTTCTGCCCCGTGGAAACGCCCTTTAATGCTGGTCTTGTCGCCACTGGCGGCAAAGACCTCGACTCCACTGGCTATGCCTGGTGGTCTGGAAATGCCCGCCTGATCAACCTCTCAGGCCGTTTGCTTGGCGCCCACGTGGCCCATGCCGGTTTGATGGTGTTCTGGGCAGGCGCAATGATGCTGTTCGAGGTGAGTCACTTCACCTTCGATAAGCCCATGTATGAGCAGGGCTTCATCTGCATGCCCCACGTCGCCACCCTTGGTTACGGCGTAGGACCTGGCGGAGAAGTGACTGATCTCTTCCCGTTCTTTGTGGTTGGTGTTCTGCACCTGATCAGCTCAGCCGTTCTTGGCTTGGGTGGTCTGTACCACGCCCTGCGCGGTCCTGAGATTTTGGAGAACTACTCCTCCTTCTTCTCCCAGGACTGGCGCGATAAAAATCAGATGACCAACATCATTGGTTATCACCTGATTCTTCTTGGTGTCGGCTGCTTGCTTCTGGTCTTCAAGGCCATGTTCTTCGGCGGCGTTTACGACACCTGGGCCCCCGGCGGTGGCGACGTTCGTCTGATTACGAACCCGACCCTCGATCCCGGTGTGATCTTCGGTTATCTCTTCCGCGCTCCCTTTGGAGGCGAAGGCTGGATCATCGGTGTGAACTCCATGGAAGACATCATTGGTGGTCACATCTGGTTGGGCTTAACGCTGATCTTCGGTGGCATTTGGCATGCCATCACCAAGCCGTTTGGCTGGGTGCGTCGTGCCTTCATCTGGAATGGTGAGGCCTACCTGAGCTACAGCCTTGGTGCCTTGAGCTTCATGAGCTTCATTGCATCGGCCTACATCTGGTTCAACAACACCGCCTATCCCTCCGAGTTCTGGGGCCCCACCAACGCTGAGGCATCCCAAGCTCAAAGTTTCACCTTCCTGGTGCGTGACCAACGCCTTGGAGCCAACATCGGTTCTGCCATGGGCCCCACCGGCCTGGGCAAATACCTGATGCGCTCACCAACTGGTGAGATCATCTTCGGTGGCGAAACCATGCGTTTCTGGGACTTCCGTGGTCCTTGGTTGGAGCCCCTTCGTGGCCCCAACGGTTTGAGCCTCGACAAACTGCAAAATGACATTCAGCCATGGCAAGTGCGCCGTGCAGCTGAGTACATGACGCACGCCCCCAACGCTTCACTGAATTCTGTTGGCGGCATCATCACCGAGCCCAACTCGGTGAACTACGTGAACCTGCGTCAGTGGTTGGGAGCTGCACAGTTCGTGCTCGCTTTCTTCTTCCTGGTGGGTCACCTCTGGCATGCAGGCCGCGCCCGCGCTGCTGCAGCTGGTTTTGAAAAAGGAATTGATCGCAAAGCAGAACCCGTTTTGGGAATGCCCGATCTCGACTGATCAATCAGCCGAATCTCACGATCATTCAACGACCAACCCTCACCAAATTGGTGGGGGTTTTTTTATTAGCACCATCAACATCACTTACCAATTCATATGCGTATCGTTTCAATCTCGTGAATCGTTGCAATTCCTGCGACCTGAGCGTCGTCGATTCGTAGCCTGAGGAGGCCGCTGCAACTGACGCCGCTGTGACGAACCCGGTGTCTGAGCCTGGATCCAATCCCCCGGCCGTGGGAGTCAACACCCGGGTGATTCATCACGGCGAAAGCTTTGCTGGAGACACCGGGTCGGTGATGCCTCCGATCTTTCCAACCTCCACCTTCGCCCACGGGAACGCTGGCGGCTTTGATTACACCCGCTCAGGCAACCCAAACTTTCGGATTTTGGACGGCGTGCTGAGTGCACTGGAAGGTTGCCACTACACAACTGTGTTTGGTTCTGGTGTGAGCGCAATCACAGCCGTGGTGTCGCAACTCAAGCAAGGCGATCTCGTGCTTTGCGAAGAGAACCTCTACGGGTGCACCGTGCGCTTATTTGAACAGGTGTTCGCCAAGTTCGGCCTGCGGACGCAATGGGTGGACTTCACCGAAGCCAGCGCTCTGGACATCTTGCGCAGCAGCAAGCCAGCCATGGTGTGGATTGAGAGCCCGACCAATCCACTGCTCAAGGTGATCGATATCGAGGCCGTGTGCGGCGTGGCTCGCGCGTTCGCCATCCCCGTCGTCGTCGATAACACCTTCGCGACTGCCCTCGTTCAACAACCGTTGGAGCTCGGGGCGACCCTGTCCCTGACCAGCACCACGAAATACATCAATGGCCACTCCGATGCCCTTGGGGGTGCCGTCTCAACCAATGATTCGGACTGGCATCAAAAAATGGTGTTTTCGCAAAAGGCACTGGGATTACAGCCCTCCCCCTTCGATTCCTGGCTGATTACTCGGGGAATCAAAACGCTCCCACTGCGACTGAAGCAACAAATGGCCAATGCCGCTGCCTTAGCGGATCAGCTGGCGTTGCATCCAAAGGTGGAGTGGGTCCGCTACCCCCACCGCAACGACCATCCTCAGCACGCTTTAGCCCAACGACAGATGAAGGGCGGAGGCGCAATCGTGACCGTGAGCTTCCAGGCGAGCCAAGAGCAAACCTATCGACTTTGCAAGCAGTTGAAGTGGTTCACCATGGCCGAAAGCCTTGGTGGCATTGAAAGCTTGATCTGCCACCCCGCCACCATGACCCATGCCGCCGTGTCGGCTGAGGTGAAGGCCAACCTGGGCATTAATGACGGTCTGGTGCGCTTCTCCGTGGGTTGCGAAGACCTGGCAGATCTACAGGCCGACCTAGCGCAGGCCTTGGAGTTGCTGGCGTGAGCGAGCGCAACCTGCTGAAGGAGCCTTGCTGGCAGGGATCAGACCTCGGCCATCCCTTACCTGATCACCCCCATGCCGTGTCGATGGCTCTGCCTCGATGGCGTGACGTGATCGCCTACGAAGAGCACGAACCCACCTGCCGTGCCGCACTGCAAACGATTTATCCCCGCTTTGGACTTCATCCTTTCCTCCAAGAGTTGGCCAACCAAGTGACCAGCAACGGCATGGGGGTGTGGCCCTTCGCCAGCCATGCCGCGGCCCTAGCCGCCCAGAAGCATTGCCAAAGGAAATCGCCACAGTCGAACCTGCACTCGCTCGATCAGAACAACATCACGTTTTTATTGACGGATGCCGCGGCCAACCCCCATGCCAAAGCCTTTTGGCAACACACCGGACTCGGGGCCTCCTCAAGGCAGGCGGCCATCGCCCTCGGACGCGAGGACGCGCCATCTTCCGATCAGGGGGAGCAGGCCCGGCAACGCGTTCGGAAACGGCTCGCAGCAATCCACCATTGCTCTGAAGAGCACATCAGCCTCGTTCCAGCCGGCATGGCTGCACTCCACGCTGGATTAGAAGCCGTTCAAACCCTGCGATCCGGCCGACCCACCTTGCAACTCGGCTTTCCCTATGTGGATGTTCTGAAACAACCTCAGATGGTGTTCCACGGCAGTGAACTGCTGAGCAGCACAGATCTCACCGAAATCATTACCGCCTTGGACCGGCTGGAGCCTGCTGCGGTGATCGTGGAACTTCCCAGCAACCCACTACTCCGCTGCGTTGATCTGCCGGCTGTCGCCAAGCTCGCCCATGCCCGCGGGATCCCCCTCATCGCCGACGACACGATCGGCACTGGGATCAACCTCGAGGCCCTCCCTTATGCCGATCTTATTTTCACCTCGCTCACAAAAAGCTTTTCGGGACGCGGCGATGTGATGGCGGGATGTCTGCTGATCAGTCCCTACTCACAGTGGACGTCCACCCTTCTAGAGGCCGTCGCACCGAGGGCCACGCTGAGCGACGCCGATGCCATCGCCCTGGAACGAAATAGCCACGACGTGAACGAGCGCATTCCACGCCTGGATGCCAATTGCCTGGCCCTAGCCCAAAAGCTGGAGAAGCATCCAGCCGTGAAGCGTGTGCTGCATCCAAAAGATTGCAAGAACTTCCAGGCCCTGAAGAAGCCCGGAGCCGGAGATGGATGTCTTCTGAGCTTTGAACTGCACGCAAGCGAACGCAATGCCCAACGGGTGTTCGATGCCCTACAAATCTGCAAAGGACCCAGCCTGGGTACCTCCTTCAGCTTGGTGTGTCCTTACACGCAACTGGCCCACTACGACGAACTGGACTGGGCTGAAGCCTGTGGCGTACCAGCCCATCTGCTCAGAGTTTCGGTTGGGCTCGAAGAACCGGATGAACTGTGGAGCCGCTTCGAGACAGCACTCGCAAACTGAGATACCTCGGTGCAAAGTCTGAAAATGCCGTTAACAACTGGAGTTTTTATGCGCTAGATCACTAGGTTGACGTCTTAGGGCCAATCCCATACAGACGCGTTATGTCTCGCATTTACGACGACAACAGCCTCGCTATCGGTAACACTCCGCTGGTGAAACTGAATCACGTCACCAAAAACTGCAAAGCCACCGTTCTGGCAAAGATCGAAGGACGCAATCCCGCTTACAGCGTGAAATGCCGGATCGGCGCCAACATGATCTGGGATGCAGAAAAGAGCGGTAAACTCACAAAAGACAAGGTCATTGTTGAGCCCACATCGGGCAACACAGGGATCGCTTTGGCTTTTACCGCCGCAGCACGTGGCTACAAGCTGATCCTCACCATGCCGGAGTCGATGTCGATCGAACGGCGACGCGTCATGGCTGTGATGGGGGCCGAAATCGTCTTAACCGAAGCCGCCAAAGGCATGCCGGGTGCGATTGCGAAAGCCAAGGAGATTGCCGAAAGCAATCCCGCAAAGTTTTTCATGCCTGGGCAATTCGATAACCCAGCGAATCCAGAGATTCACTTCAAAACCACCGGTCCTGAGATCTGGAACGATTGCGATGGTGCCATCGACGTGTTCGTGGCTGGTGTAGGTACCGGCGGAACGATCACCGGTGTGTCGCGCTACATCAAAAATGAGGCGGGCAAAGCGATCGAATCCGTCGCAGTTGAACCAAGCCACAGCCCAGTGATCACCCAAACCATGAATGGTGAAGCGGTAAAGCCAGGCCCCCACAAGATTCAGGGCATCGGTGCTGGCTTCATCCCCAAGAACCTCGACCTCTCCGTTGTCGACAAGGTTGAGCAGGTCACCAACGAAGAATCGATCGCCATGGCGCTTCGCTTAGCGGACGAAGAGGGCCTCTTGGTTGGAATCTCTTGTGGAGCTGCTGCTGCTGCAGCGATTCGCCTGGCCGAACAAGATGCCTATGCGGGCAAAACCATTGTTGTGGTTCTCCCCGACCTGGCTGAGCGTTACCTCTCCTCGGTGATGTTTGCCGACGTGCCGACTGGAATCATCGAACAGCCCGTCGCGGTTTAATCCAGCGCTACGCCTCAATCGAAAGTTTGATTCGCCCCGCACATCGTGTGGGGCTTTTTTTTGGGCACTTTTTAAGGCACTTTTTAAGGCACTGTCATCAGGAAAGCCCAGCCCAACAAAGCTCACCCCTGTGACGTCGGCGTAACTCCTGGGAGGACAGCCTCGGGAGGAATCCACATGGCATCGCCATAGGAAAAGAACCTGTACTCGCGATCGATCGCCTCGGCATA
>CAXDNN010000113.1:0-5644 GCA_963990675.1 uncultured Synechococcus sp. | reverse complement strand
TATCAAAGGACGCCTCGCCATTCTTGATGTTCACTGCCGCAACAAGAAGCTTGATGGTGAACTCTCTCTGGAAAGTATTGCCCGCCGGACCCCCGGTTTCACCGGTGCTGATCTAGCCAACTTGATGAATGAAGCGGCAATCCTTACCGCACGACGCCGGAAGGATTCCATTGGCTTGAGTGAAATCGACGACGCTGTCGATCGCATCATTGCCGGCATGGAAGGACGTCCTCTAACCGATGGCCGTAGCAAGCGGCTGATTGCTTACCACGAAGTTGGTCATGCTCTTGTCGGAACCCTGGTCAAAGCCCACGACCCTGTCCAAAAAGTCACCCTTGTGCCACGCGGCCAAGCCCAAGGCCTGACCTGGTTCTCCCCTGACGAGGAGCAAACACTGGTTACCCGCGCCCAGCTCAAGGCTCGCATCATGGGTGCCTTAGGTGGTCGCGCAGCTGAAGACGTGGTGTTTGGTCATCAGGAGGTCACCACAGGTGCCGGCGGTGACATTCAGCAAGTGGCTTCGATGGCCAGGAACATGGTTACCCGGCTTGGCATGAGTGACCTTGGACCTGTAGCACTCGAGGGCGGTGGCCAAGAAGTGTTTCTAGGCAGGGATTTGATGTCTCGTAGTGAAATCTCCGAGTCGATTTCCCAACAGGTGGATACCCAGGTTCGCAGCATGGTGAAGCGTTGTTATGAAGAAACAGTCGCCTTAGTTGCAGCCAATCGGGAAGCTATGGATCAGTTGGTCGAAATCCTGATTGAGAAAGAAACCATGGATGGCGACGAATTTAAATCAATTGTGGCTGAATTCACTTCAGTTCCTGAGAAAGATCGCACGGTTCCAATTCTGAACTAATTTTCAAAAAATCTGTTTTGAACGATTCCCAACCATCCCCGGCCATTTAAATATGGTTGGGGATTTTTATTGATCCACACCATTAATTCAATCCGAAAGCACATTCTTAGCACTAATCCTCGCCGCATCGATCGTCACGAAAAGCATGACATTTTTTAGCCGCACAAATATCATCAGCTTAAAGATCAATCAATAGATCTCAAAACGTCACTTAAATCCAAAAAAATTCGACAAGCAAAAGCCCGATCGTTAAAAGATCGGGCCAAAAATGATGGCATAGGTTTTAAAGTATTTTCAAACGCCGATCGATTTAGTCGAATTCTTTCGACGCCTACAACGCTCTGAGCAATACACCACTTCGTCCCAGCACTTTTTCCATGTTTTTCGCCATTCGAACGGCCTCTGGCAAACAGGACATACTTTGGTGGGACGTTGGGTTTTGCTCAAGCCACCGCTTGTACAGGACGTTTGTCAATCACAGAGTCAATTAAGCCGTAGCTAACTGCCTCAGTCGGAGACATAAAGAAATCGCGGTCTGTATCTTGCTGAACACGATCAAGGGGCTGACCTGTGCGGTCTGACAGTTCTGTATTCAGACGATCCTTGAGATAAAGAATTTCATCAGCCTGGATGCGAATGTCACTGGCTTGGCCCCTAGCCCCGCCAAGGGGCTGATGGATCATGATCCGTGAATGCTGCAAGCTGCTTCGCTTTCCTTTGGTGCCTGCACAAAGAAGAAAAGCCCCCATACTTGCGGCAAGTCCAACACACACTGTTTGCACATCAGGTTTGATGTGTTGCATGGTGTCAAAAATCCCTAATCCGTCGTAAACGGATCCTCCTGGGGAATTGATGTACAGATAAATGTCTTTTTCGGGATCCTCTGCCTCGAGGAACAGCATTTGAGCAACGATGCGATTGGCCGAATCGCTTGTAACGGCTTCACCCAAAAAAATAATTCGCTCGCGAAGAAGTCGCGAGTAAATATCAAAGGCCCTTTCCCCCCGGCCGGACTCCTCGATCACGATCGGGATCATTTAGGCATTAGCGAACCCAATAATCCTAACGGGGTCAGCTTCGACGCTAGGGTTTCGCCATTCATTCGGGGAGCCAACGTTGGGCGAACGTCAGACCATCGCAGACAGCAAGCGGGCGTTTCACCAAGCCTTCCCACATGTCATCTCACCGCTCTACCGGAGACTGGCCGATGAATTGCTTGTGGAGCTGCACCTTTTAAGCCATCAGAGCAGTTTTGAGCCCACCCCCCTCTTTGCTGTTGGCTTGTGCACGGTTTTCGACACGTTCTCTGAGGGATATCGCCCTGAAGAGCACACCACCGGTCTTCTTGACGCTCTCTGCAGCAGCAACGGGTACGACGTCAACACGTTTCGGCAAGAATCCAAACAATGCATTGATGCCGCCAAAGCTGAATCCATCGACGCCATGGATGCTCACTTGGCTGGGCAAAAGCTTGCCGAGGGAAGCCACTATTCAAGGCTGATGGCGATCGGCGTGCTCCGACTCTTTAAGGAAGCGAAGGGAGATGCTGATCAACCGGATGAGGCCGAATTGCGCAAACGCTGCAAAGAGCTATCAGCAGTCCTCAACTTCCCAGCAGAGAGGGTCGAAAAAGACCTAGGCCTGTTCGCGTCCAACAGTGAACGCATGGCTGCAGCTGTTGAGCTCGTCCAGGAAACGATCGCAGCTGAACGTCGGAAAAAAGAGCGTCGTCAGGCAGAACAGGCTCAACGCAACGAAAGCTGACCTTTCAGCCAGTACCAAGTTTCTGCTTGGCCAGATCTGTGGCCAAGCATCGGCTTCAGCAAAAGTTCGCCTTGGCCTGCTTGTTGGACTAACGCGGGCCATGTTGCCTTCAACCAACCCAAACGACGCAGCTGCTTGGCATCAAAACGAACGCTTAATCCTGACTTTGGCTTCAGCGTCAGAGACGGAAGAACTGCTTCTAGCGGCCCACCCAGGGACAGTTGAAGGGACATCTGATCTGGCGTTGTCGACTGCACGGACCAATGTCCCAAAACGTTTTGGTCACTGCCTTTCCAGATGATGGCTGCCGATTGAGCTTTGTTTGTTCCAACAGTCGACTGATTCACTTCAGGCCGCAAGCCTCGCTGTTCAAGATTTGAAGCCAGAGACGCCAACCCCTTGTTAACGATCTCATCGTGCCGTGGATCGAACGCCAAGCTGAGCTGAAGCGATGCTTTAAATGGACCATCGTTGCTGAGCTTGGCCTGTAAGTCCATCGGAGCTTTTAACCATTCAGCCTGAAACTTTGGAGTGAGGCCGTAGGTTTTTTCAATCGCATCCGAAATCAATCGGCGTTGAAGAAGAGAGGCAAAGAGCGGCTTCGTCGAAGCTCCTTGCCAATGGAGAGCAAGCCGATGATTCGTCGGGGAGGCTCCACGAAACGTCCGAAACGCGGATTCAATTCCAGGGGGGCGCCTTAAGGACCATGGCGCTGACGACAACGGTCTTGAAGAAACCGATCCTTCGAGGAGCAACATTCGACGTCCATCCAACGCCAAGCTCAAGCAGCCATGGGAACCGCTGTGCAACGCAAAGGTGAGCGGTCCAGCGATGGCGGATAAACCCGAGGGATTCCAGGCAACGGCCGTGGATCTGGTTAACCGATCAATGCAGTCTTTTTCAAGCTTGGAACGCGTTAGTCCCCCGGAAGGACGTGTGGAGAAAAAGCTGGTTCGATGAAGTTCATCTGCGAACACAAGCTCAACATCGGGGAACGACGATGCAAGTCTCGAAGGCTTACTGGCCGTTGTCCGTTGAAGTACCAGCAGAGGAGCTCCATCCTGGAGCCACACCATCCACCAACGATGTCCGTCAGATGACTGCCAACGTTGAGCTCCAGCGCCAGGGCCCAGTCGCCTCAACCAAACATCTGGAGGGGACGTTGCGGAATCAACGCTGAAACTCTGAATTAAACGCGATTGCCGTAGAAAAAAAAGCAGGCTCCCTTGATCCGAAAATCTGGGCGATAACCAACGCCCCGAGGTCAATAGACCCGCTGCGGACGATCCAATCGACAAAACAATGAGAGCCGCTGTAATCGGATGGTCCCGAAAACAACGGGGGACCAATAACGTCAACGGCTAGAGCGGGTAGGGGCTTGTCTGCGACGACGATCCCGCCATTCAACGGTGGAAAGATATATCACCGAAATACTGACAAAAACCAGTAAAAACGTTGCAGCTATTGCTAGGGATTGGCTCAACAAGGGTGATTCTGAAAGCACAATGCGATCAGAACTTCAGTGTGCCGTCACCGTTACGACCCCACACCACCATCGCAATGGAGAAACTGAACATGGCGGCAAGAGATGCCCAGGCAACGGTGAATAACACTGAATACAGCTCTGTTTCGAAAATCTTACCTAGGTTTGCGTTTGCTCCAGCACCATTGAAAATTACTGTCATGACCAGCTCCAGCCCTTCTTCCTCGACGCTTCTGGAGCGGCAAACAACCACCCAGCGCTACCCGGAAGCCAGGGTCATCGTTCTCGACGACGACGTCAACACGTTCCAGCACGTCGTGGACTGTCTGCGAAAAATCATTCCAGGCATGGATGAAGAGAAGGCCTGGGGGCTGGCCCATCGCATTGATGGTGAAGGATCTGCCGAGGTGTGGCGTGGCCCGCTGGAGCAGGCTGAGCTGTATCACCAACAACTACAAACGGAGGGACTCACCATGGCCCCCTTAGATCGCTGTTAAATCAAGCCGCAGGCTTTCGACTCGACGTCGCGAGCCTAAGAAGGTCTTTGATCTTGAAGTGATCGTTCCGTATATCGAACACATATCGAACGACACGGCCTGGACAGAGCGCGAGGCCCCGAACCTCCGGGCCATGAACTTCCGCCGTCAGCATTCGGGTCCTAGGGCCACAGGCCTTCGTTAGAGGCCCATGAACAGCAACGTGTACAGCATCGACGGATTTCAACATCACGACCGAGAACACCTCTCTTCGGCATAGCCATTCCCGCTAACTTTCACCAGTTGTTGGGTTTTGATTCAGGTTTGGGACGGGTCGTCATCACCCACAGCACCTATGTCGAGGGTTTGATCCCTTGGTTGAAATCTCTTGCGGGCGAAAAGGGGATTCAAACCATTACCCCAGCTGTCATCAATCGCGTTAGGGGGCGGAGTCAATCACTCCAATTGCGGGTATCCACAACAATCCGCGGTGGATACAAGCTGGTTGCTCGTAAAGGGAGCAGCGCCCAAGAAGTGTTCATCGTGACCGATCTTGAACCGTCGCAACTTAAAAGGGCACTGGAACGACATCGCCCCTAAGAGAGAAACCGACGGAGCAATTGTTCAAGTGATGAGGGTGAACCACCATGCCGTGTGACCGATTGTGGTCGACCTGGAGTTAACCAGAAGGGGAGTCAAAGTGGGGTTTCGTTTCCGGCTACGAGGCCGGTTTACGTCACCGTCACGACAGCCTCCCCAAGTCGAAAGAGAGTCAGATCAGAGCACTAGAAAAGGCCTTCACCAACACAGCAGTTCATGCACAAGTTTAGTCCTGAACTGCTGGGAACTCGGGCCATATCCCTCGCACGACAGTTAAAACGTCCTTGGCCTGACGTTGACGTTGTTCTGCATCCTTGGCGTTTAACAACACGGTGATATGGCCAAGTTTGCGACCTGGGGTTTCTGGTGATTTTCCATACCAATGAAGATGAGCTGTCTCTTATACACATCTGACGCTGCCGACGAAGGCTTAGGTGTAGATCTCGGTGGTCGCCGTATCAT
>CAXDNN010000112.1:0-5674 GCA_963990675.1 uncultured Synechococcus sp. | reverse complement strand
AATTCAGGAGCCCGAAACGCCAATGAAGGCGATGATTCTGGCGGCTGGCAAGGGGACAAGGGTGCAGCCGATCACACATGTGATCCCCAAGCCAATGATTCCCATCCTGCAAAAGCCAGTGATGGAATTCCTGCTGGAACTGCTCAAGGAGCACGGCTTCACCGAAGTCATGGTGAACGTGTCGCACCTGGCGGAAGAAATTGAGAACTATTTCCGCGATGGTCAACGCTTTGGCGTTGAACTTGCCTACAGCTTCGAAGGTCGCATTGAAGATGGAGAACTCATCGGTAATGCGATGGGTTCAGCCGGTGGCTTGAAAAAAATCCAAGATTTCCAGAACTTTTTTGACGACACATTTGTGGTGCTCTGCGGTGATGCACTGATCGATCTTGATCTCACAGAAGCTCTCAAACGCCACCGTGAGAAAGGGGCTATCGCGAGCTTGGTCACCAAACGTGTCCCCAAGGATCAGGTGAGCAGCTACGGCGTTGTCGTGACTGACGATGAAGGTCGGATTTCCTCGTTCCAAGAAAAACCCAGTATTGATGAAGCACTAAGCGACACGATTAATACAGGTATCTACATTTTTGAGCCTGAAATATTCGAACACATCCCTTCAGGAGTGTCGTTTGATATCGGCTCAGATCTGTTTCCGAAACTGGCGGCTTCTGGAGCCCCCTTTTATGCCATCCCCATGGATTTTGAGTGGGTTGATATTGGCAAAGTTCCTGATTATTGGCAGGCAATTCGTAGTGTTCTATCCGGTGATGTTCGCCAAGTGGGCATCCCTGGCAAAGAGATCCGTCCAGGCGTTTACACCGGCCTGAACGTGGCTGCTAATTGGGACAAAATCAACGTTACTGGGCCAGTGTATGTCGGAGGAATGACCAAAATCGAAGACGGTGCCACGATTATTGGTCCCACAATGATTGGGCCTAGTTGTCACATCTGCGAAGGGGCCACCGTCGATAATTCAATTATTTTCGATTATTCACGCATTGGAGCTGGCGTTCAACTCGTTGAGAAACTTGTATTTGGCCGCTATTGCGTTGGAAAAGACGGAGACCACTTCGACCTTCAAGAGGCATCGCTCGATTGGTTGATTACCGATGCAAGACGTCAGGATCTTGTGGAGCCATCACCTCAACAAAAAGCGATGGCCGAGCTCCTTGGCACAGATCTCATGTCGTCAGTGAGCTGATATTGGCTTGATCAAGGATCAAGGGGATGCGCTCCTCTGCCTTAATCGCCATGAGATGCACACCCTGAACAATTCCGAGGTATCGCTGCACCTGCTCAGCGGCAATCGCCACGCCCTCCCGCGCAGGATTGGATGCATTCTCTAGACGCTCGATTAGGTGATCGGGAATACAAGCTCCTGGCACCACACGGTTAATGAACAGTGCATTTTTGGCCGACTTCAACAAAAACACTCCTGCCAACACTGGCAGCTGAAGCGGTCCCGCCAGCTCCCGCTGAAACCGATCCAACACCTGAGGATCCATCACCATTTGAGTCTGCACGAAGCGTGCACCGGCTCCAGCCTTCCGCTGCAATCGACGCTGTAAACCACTCCAACTGCGCGAGTGAGGGTCGGCTGCACACCCTGCAAACAGAGCAGTGGCACCATCAGGGAGGCTGCCCTTCACAGGGTCTTCACCCTGGTTGAAGGCTTCAACTTGCTGCAGCAATTTCACCGACTCCAACTCATTCACAGGGCGCACCAAAGGCTGATCCCCACTGCGAACGGGATCCCCCGTGAGACACAGAAGATTGCGAATACCGAGAGCATGGGCACCGAGCAAATCCGCCTGCAGGGCGATCCGATTGCGATCTCGGCAGGCCAACTGCAACACAGGTTCAGCACCAGCCTCGATCAGGAGTTTGCAGGCGGCCACACTGCTCATTCGCATCACGGCACGGCTGCCATCTGTGACGTTCAAAGCATGCACGCGCCCCTGCAAATGAGCCGCCATGGCAAGCATGTGAGACGGATCAGCACCTCTTGGGGGCATGACCTCTGCCGTGAGTACCTGCTTACCGGCCGCAATTGCGCACTGGAGCGCCGTCTTCAAAGCCTTTGATCGCTTCAGCGAACCACTATGCAGGATTGGACATGGGTCGGGACTAACATGGTTTCAAAGGGGTTGACTATGTCATCCGTCGATACAACTGATCCCTTGGACATTTCTCTGTCTGCCAGGGAGATCGAGATCATTCAGTTGGTGGCAGAGGGTCTCACCAATCAGGAAATCGCGGATCGTTTGACCATCAGCAAACGCACCGTCGACAACCATGTGAGCAACGTCTTCACCAAAACAGGTTCAAAAAACCGGGTGGCTTTGCTGAATTGGGCGATGGACAACGGAAAGATTTGTCGCGACGGCTTTAATTGCTGCGCTCTTCCAGATGCCGATCCCCACGAACCTTGATCGAAGCAACGACGGGCTCCGGTAAGGCTTGAAGCGAGGACGGAAGCAAAGACAGGTCGAACAAATTGGCGTATTCCATACAGGCTTCGATACTGCTGCCAACGAAGCGAAGCATTCCTGTTGCGTCGTAGAGACCCACCATCGCTGGAGCACCGCTCGGCTCCGCCAAACCTAAAGGAAATCTATAAATTGGTCCAGGGTTTAAGCCAATCCATGCCGCACCCGTTCCTCCAGCGGCCATGACTGCAAGGGATGTTGGGATAGAACCGCATTCGACCAGAGCGATTCTCCGGTGATCTCAAGGCCACACCAAGGCGGTATCACCACGGATTGATCTACCTGAGGGAGCTCCACTTCCGCCAACACCAAAGGAGCATTCACCCCGGAAAAACAATCCACAACCCATTCACCCCCAGGAAGATCCAGAAGCCAGCGAGTCTTTTCCAAACGATGCGGTGCCAGTTGCCACATGGCCTCGGCGTCATCCACAGGGATGGCGTATTCGAACTCATGCCGCACCAAGCCGCTCACACCAGCAGGAGCTTTCAGGGTGAGCCAGGCCTGGTCGTTGCCCTTGATGCGCAAGCGCACCGTGACTCCTTCAGCACTCGCGGCCAAATAACCCTGCCGCAAAGGCTGAGCACACCGTGCATGCGCTCGCCAGGCCTCCCCACACACCAGGAAGCGTCGCTCAATCTCGAGAGCCATCGATCCGTTAGTTGGGTGAAGGCTGACTGGCCGTCAGGCTTCCAGCCCAATGGAGTTTGTGGGTCAACGTTCGGTAATACGAGGGACTTTGGTTCAGCAACACCATCTGTGCATGATGGCGTGCCTGTTGAACCACACAGCACTCTCCCGGTTGCAAAACCGTGCATCCCACTCCATCTTTCCAAAGCTTGATTTGATGGCCTGCATCCCCTAAGGGCCACAGCACAAGCCTGGAACGGGGTGGCACCACCACCGTGCGGCTTGAGAGGCTCATCGGACAAATCGGCGTGACAATGATGGCGTCAATGCCTGGATGCAAGATCGGTCCTCCAGCCGCCATCACGTACCCCGTCGACCCCGTCGGAGTCGCCAGGATCAGACCATCGCCACGCACCTGATCCACCACCTCGCCATCAATCTCGAGCTCAAGCGTGCAAGTCGGAGAGATTTCATCGCGGTAAGCCCTTAGATAGAAATCATTCAGGGCCCAATGGTGTTCCTCATCGTCTTCCACATCGGGCTGCTGTAACACCGCCGGGTCCTCAGCACGCTCCGCGGCACAACGACGATCCACCATGGCCTGCAACATCATCCGCCGCTCAATCGCAAATTGATCGTCGAGCAAACGCTGCCAAACCTCAGCACCCTGCAACACACGTCGATCGTGGGTGAGAAAGCCGAGATGGCCTCCCACATTGATACTGAGGAGAGGAATGTCATGGACAGCAAGATGGCGGGCAGCACCGAGAACCGTGCCGTCTCCTCCTAAAACAACCGCCAAATTTGGAAGTTCCCCCTCCACCGCGAGGAGTCCTGGGAATGGATTAGCGCGCGGCCCGGACATCGCCGAAACGACTTTGACGCCTAACGCCTCTAGCTGTTTTGCGCAGTGGCGGGCTTCACGTTGGGCCGGTGGACTGTCAGCCCGATAGATCACCCAGACCCGATCGAGACGCATGAACCATTAGGGGAGCAACTACCAGCGCAGCAGGTTGAACTGCTCCATGTCGACGGTAACTCGGTTGCGGTATAGCGACAGCAAGATGGCCAAACCAACGGCAGCCTCTGCTGCTGCAACGGTGATCACAAACACTGCAAACACCTGGCCGCGAATGAGATCCCCATCGACATACGAGGAAAACGCCATCAAATTGATGTTCACCCCATTGAGCATGAGCTCAATGCTCATCAACACCCTCACGGCGTTTCGGCTATTGATCAACCCCCAAACGCCGATGCAAAAGAGCATCGCCGCCACCAAGAGGTAAGCCTGAAGAGAAGGAAGAGTGGAAAGAAGATCGTTCATGGGTAAAGCAATCAAGAAGAGCGCCGCTCAAGAAGAAGTGGGGTTCGTGCTTTTTCGATCAAGCCCTGATCGGCGGCTTCGCCTGTCACCACGTCGTTGGCCAACACATCACGACGGGCCAAAACGATGGCGCCAATCATGGCCATGAGCAATAGAACAGACGCCAACTCAAATGGCAGTAAATAATCCGTAAAGAGGTGTTCACCGATGCGAGCCGTTGCTTCTTCACCCACCGCGGCTGGGCCAGGCAGAGACCAAGGTGTCGTCACCACCACGCGCACCAAAAGGGCTAGGAGACCAAGACAAACTCCCCCGGACACAATCCGACGGGTGGTGAGGTTGGCGATGGCTTTGAGATCTTCCCGTTTGTTCACGAGCATGATCGCGAACAAGATCAAAACGTTGATGGCGCCCACGTAGATCATCACTTGAGCCGCCGCAACGAAACTGGCGTTCAAGAGCAGATAAAGACCCGCCACTGCCATAAACACGCCACCAAGAAGGAAGGCGGAATAAACAATGTTGCTCAGAAGAACAACACCAAGTGCACCGGCCACCACGACAGCGGACAGCACCAGAAAACAAATCAGTTCAGTGCTTGTCGCGATAGTCATGCGTCCTCCTTCAAGACAGCCTTGGAGGATTGTCCCTCATCCTTGACTGGAGCAAGGGTTTCCAACACGTCAGCCGGAAGTTTTCCAGCCCGGGGGCGATCTGCTGCAACAGTGTGGGGATCCATTTCCCCAGCAGGTAAATACGCAAGTTCTCGCAAGGGCTGCACGGAGGGGTCTGTTGTGACGCTTGTGGGCAAGCGACCAAGAGCAACATTGTCGTAATTGAGGCTATGGCGATCAAAGGCCGCTAACTCATATTCTTCGGTCATCGACAGACAATTCGTCGGACAGTATTCGACGCAATTGCCACAGAAAATACAAACCCCAAAGTCGATGGAGTAGTTCCGCAACTCCTTCTTCTTCGTGGCCTTATTCATCACCCAATCGACAACCGGAAGGTTGATCGGGCAGACCCTGACACACACCTCACAGGCAATGCACTTATCAAACTCGTAGTGAATCCTGCCCCTATAACGTTCCGATGGAATGAGCTTTTCGTAGGGATATTGGACCGTGACAGGACGACGCTGCATGTGGTCGAAGGTGACCGCAAAACCCTGCGCCAAATTACGGGCTGCATCCACTGCGTCCCGGGTGTAGTCACCAACCTGTTT
>CAXDNN010000111.1:0-5774 GCA_963990675.1 uncultured Synechococcus sp. | reverse complement strand
CCGGTGCGTCCAGCGGCATTGGTTCTGTCACCGCGCATCTGTTATTGGATCAAGGTTGGAACGTGTTTGCTGCAGCAAGGCGTCAGGGGGCGATGGACGATCTTCAGCGTCGTGGGGCTGTGGTGCTTCCCCTGGATGTTGCTGATGCTCGATCCCGTGAAGATCTCGCCGCAGAGATTCACGACAGGACCGGAGGACGGCTGGATGCTTTGGTCAACAACGCTGGATATGGGGAGGTGGGCCCCATGGAAACGATGGCGTTGGAGCGGGCCCGATCCATGTTCGAAGTGAACGTGTTCGGGTTGATGGGGCTCACGCAGCTGCTGTTGCCCGCTATGCGTGATCGCTGTCGTGGCCGGATTATCAACGTGTCATCGATTGCTGGTCGCTTCGCGACTCCCGGTGCCGGCTGGTACTGCGCCAGTAAACATGCCGTGGAGGCGATTAGTGATGCGATGCGCCTCGAGTTGCATCAATTCGGAATTCAAGTGGTGCTTATAGAGCCTGGATTAATCCGCACCGGATTCGAACAAGCATCGGCTGAATCGATGGATGAAGCAGGGAAGGATTCCGTTTGGGGAGAGATGATGCGACGGGTGGCCGCCGGATGGGCTGAGAGCTTCCGCAAGGGTTCAGACCCCCAGCTGGTGGCACGAACTATCGCAACGGCGCTTGAAACCAACCAGCCAAAATCGCGGTATCTGTGCGGAAGTGAATCCGAAGCGGTGCTGCTTCAACCATTCGTTCCTGCAGCCCTCTGGGATGTTTTGGTGAGACGGCGTCTATTGGGCTCCTAATCAATCAATTAATCAATTCAAGGCTGACATTGATTTCGCCAGCACGCATCATCTTTAATTCATTGGCTGCGCCATGGGCGAGATCAATCAAGCGGTGATATTTAAATGGTCCTCTGTCATTGATTCGTACATTGACGTATCTCCCATTTTCTAAATTAGTCACACGAACAATTGTTCCAAAGGGAAGCGTGCGATGTGCAGCCGTGAACGCTCCTTTCTGCAATATTTCACCATTGGCTGTTCGACGTCCATAAAAACCAGGCCCATACCAACTCGCTATTCCGACACCGAGATGTTTGAGATTGGATGCTGGATGGTTTTGTTCTTGGAGGTAAGACTCTTGTAGAACAGATTTAGTCGACGATTTGGGTTGGATTTGCTCTACTGTTGAGATTAAAGCGTGACCTGTTCGACAGCGAATTCTTCGGCAGAGGGACTGCCGACGGCTGGTACCGCAATCAAGAGGAGCAGCAGGAGTCGATCATTCACTCTGAACTAATGGAATGATTGCTCTAACCGTATCGAGGATCACTTGATTGACAATCCATCGAACATTATATTATTACCCCTTGAAATTGTTTCAAGGCCTACTTTTGTGAGGCACTATTTTTCGAAATGCTGATTTACAGGAGAGAGTGTTGCCTGTGTTACTGATGGTTCGTTGTGTTCTTGGTTTCATCTCAATCATTGAATTCCTGGGATTGAGATGCATCAATCAGAAATCAACAATTGGATTCGTGTTGCAGCACAGTTGGAGGCTGCTGGTTTGACAGAAACGATGTTTTATCAAAGGGCTCGTGCGATTTCGCTCGGTGAACCAGATCCATTGCAGAGCTTTGGAGTGGAAGCTGATGTGGATCACAACGGGCCCTAACTGGCTCAAATCTTGTAGTGATAACAACTGAGTTGCGATGAGGCTGTCCACGGCGACTGCCTCTTTTTTCTATTATCAACTTATTAGAAAATTGCCCATGACGATTCCGTTTGGTGAGGTCCCCGAGGCTGAGCGTGATGAGCAGATTGGGTTTTGGTGGAGAGATCGCCTTGAATTTCTAGTTGATGAAAAACGACCAAAAGATGCTCGTGCGTTATATCTTGAGTTTGAGAATGATTTGCAGCTAAGTCAATAAGATTGATTCAAATTCCCTTGTTTCCCATTTATTTGACTAACTTATTCGTAACTGAGTTGCAGTTTGAGTTTCTGATTGAGAGGTTGAGAGTTGTGATCTGCGAGATTAGTGTCGCTTAATTCAAGGTTGAAAAATAGGGCGGTTGTCGCAAGAAAGAATGGTCCAGCGTGCCAAGTGCCTTGATGTAGTTTCACGGCCTCGCCGGGTTCGACTTTCACCAATTGCACGGTGCTGTGGTCGAGCTGTTCGGATTGAAGCTTTGCTGTGGCTACGGCTAGCCACCACGGTTGGGCATCCGCAGATCCCAAACACTGGGTGGCTTGAATGTGTCGCGTCATGCTCCCGAGGACCGCCGCGCGTCGGTGAAGACGCATCACGTAATAGCGCAAATTGTCACCGTTGAACTTCAGTTCGGCATCACAGCTGCTGTGGGGTGTCATATCGTCAACCGGCAAAATCGCAGTGCCAAAGCGCGTAAAGTCGCACTGATCAAGGCTCAGGGCGGTGAGTGTCTCCATGCTCATGCTGTTGGGATTGCAGTACGAAAACTGAGGCCGATGTTTGTAGAAAGCCTGCTTTATTTTGCAGGTTGTGCTCAAACTTGATGAGTTGCTTGTTTTAATCTGGGCTTTTGATCTGATGATTTTGTGATTTAGAATTATCGGCTTAGTTGTTTGGTCTCAGGAGTAATGCAAGGCCCGAGATGCTAACAAGGATAGTGAGGACCCCCAGCACGATTGGGTAAAAGGGCTGAAGGTTGAACCATCCGAATTGTCCGGTATGAATTCTGAGTAGCCAAAAGGCGTCGATATTTTGTTCAAGCAGAAGGCTGTATAGCGATCCTGTCGCTGCGGTGATCAGCAAGGGGGCTGCGGCTAGAGGAACCACCCATCGGTGGAGGCGCCTGGCTCGGCGTTGGCTGGATGTGGATCGACCGTTCATTGGCGTCTCATCTGTTGATGCAATTGACGTTCATTGGCACAGGGCATCCAGCGGCCATTGTTTTGGTGAACTCCGGTGCAACCAATTTTTTCAGCTTGCGTCATCGCTTCTGCTTCGCTTGCGTAGATCCCTTTGCGATGGGCCTGAGCTGGTGAAGACATTGCTTGGGCAACCATCAGAGCAACCATGATTGCTGTGTAAGGGTTGATTAAGAGGCTGAACCGTCGTTGCTTCGCGATCGTCATGGCGCCCAAAGCGATTGCTAACTGGTTGGTTTGAAGTATCAAACCATTGATCAGCGTCCTTAGCTTGGGTTGATGCAGCACAGCTCTATGGCCGATCAAGTTGGTTCCGTCAGTGGACCATCCCACGTGGTGGTTATCGGTGCTGGCTGGGCAGGTTGGGGTGCGGCAAAAGCCCTTTGTGAATCCGGTGTCCGCGTCTCCTTGATCGATGGGATGGAGGATCCAACCGGCAGCGAGCCCGTCACGACCGCGAGCGGCAAGCCATTTGAGGCCGGTACCCGGGGCTTTTGGAAGGACTACCCCAATATCAATGCGCTCACTGCTGAGTTGGGTCTCAGCAACGTGTTCACCAAATTCACCACCAGCGCGTTCTGGTCGCCTGAGGGGCTGGAGGCGACGGCTCCTGTGTTCGGAGATGCCCCTGCGTTGCCGAGTCCTTTGGGGCAGGTCTTTGCAACGGTCAATAATTTCAAGCGCCTACCCGTTCAGGATCGACTCAGCATTGCGGGCCTGCTTTACGCAATCCTCGATCTCAATCGGAGCGACGCGGTCTATCGCAAGTACGACGAAATTAGTGCGCTGACGCTATTCCAGCAGCTCCGCATCAGTAACCGCATGATTGATGACTTTCTGCGGCCGATTCTGTTGGTGGGATTGTTCAAGCCGCCTGAGGAGTTATCGGCAGCCGTGACGATGGAGCTTCTCTACTACTACGCACTGGCGCATCAGGATTCGTTTGATGTGCGCTGGATCAAGAGCAAGAGCATTGCGGAGCAATTGTTAGCGCCTCTCAGTGAGCGGCTTCAGGACGAGCATCAGTTGCAGGTGATGGGCGGCACATTGGCGACCGGACTCAACATGTCCACCGACACTCGCAGCGTGCGGTCAATTGGGACCAGATCGATAGCGACTGGAAGTCGTGGTGTGATCGATAACGTCGATGCCGTGGTGTTGGCGGTGGGTGCCAAGGGGATGGGGGCTCTGATGGCTAATTCTCCGGAGTGCGCGGCGTTGACGCCCGAGCTAGTGCGGGCCGGCAGCCTCGATGCGATCGATGTGGTGTCGGTGCGTTTGTGGCTGGATCGCACCGTGCCGGTTGCCGATCCTGCGAATGTGTTCTCGCGGTTCAGTGCATTGAGGGGTTCTGGAGCCACGTTCTTCATGTTGGATCAACTGCAACGTGAAACGGAACAGGCCCTCTGGGGTGATCAGCCCGTGCAGGGTTCGGTGATTGCCAGCGACTTCTACAACGCCTCAGCCATCGCTGAACTGAGTGATCAGGAGATCGTCGACTGCTTGATGCAGGATCTGCTGCCGATGGCTCAGCCCGGCTTCCGTGGGGCTGCGGTGGTGGACCAGGAGGTGCGGCGTTATCCCCGATCGGTGTCTCTCTTTTCGCCAGGGAGTTTCAGTCAGCGGCCTCCGCTGGAGACCTCCTTGGCTCCGCTGGTTTGCGCTGGAGATTGGGTGCGCATGGGCGAGAGAGAACATGGTGCTAAGGGCCTTTGCCAGGAGCGCGCCTATGTGTGTGGGCTTGAAGCGGGTAACTCTTTGCTTCGTCGAGGCATCGTGACGGGTGCCAATGCATCCGTAGGTCAACAGCATCCTGTACTCCCCATTCGAGTCGATGAACCGCAAGTGGTGCTTGGCCGTGCACTCAATAAATTGGTGATGGATCCGATCGAATCCATCGGGATTCAATGGCCTTGGTTGTCCCTTTAGTTGTCTGGTGGGTTCAGCTAACGGGCCAAGAGCAAAAAAAAGGAAGGTCTCCCCAGACCTTCCCATGAGCGACGCATCCCCGTTCCCTCAGGGACTTGCTAATTGTTATGTATCGGCTCGAACTTTTTTGTAGGGACGGGTACAAAGCGCTGCTCCATAGAGGATCACAAGTGAACAGCTCGATTGGTCTGCACTGGCCTTGCCTTGCCGCGGGCTTCATCTCGTTCGTTTTTTCTTGGTTGTCTTGACGGATCCTGCACCATGGGATTGTTCATTCTGAACTTTTCCGATGTCCAACGTCCGTGACATGGTCAACACGCACTTGCCTGTTGTCCTCAAAGTTGTCAACACAGTTGCCCTCGTTGTGATCGCTCTCTCGAGTGTTTGTGCCGCTGATTCCTTGAAGGAAATGTCCGGCAAAGCTGCCGCTCCAGCTGCAGTGACTGAGACCAACTGAAGCTGCTAATCAAGGGGGCACTTCGCTCCCTTTTTGGTTTTTTGAATACTGGCTTGGATTGTGCCGAAGTTTCGTTTGTCAACGCTCGGGACAATATGCCTTGCTCATAAAAAAGGGAGGTCTCCCCAGACCTCCCCACGCTCGACGCCGTCACCCCTGTGGTGACGATTTGATTGTTATGCACTGAGTCAAGAACCCCTGTAGGGATGAGTACAAAATTGCTGCTGGGTCAGGAGATCAAAAAAAGACCCCTGGGGAGTGGGTACCCCAGAGGTCTTGTCCGCCCTCTCATGACGCGGGTTAACTCTCTTTCAAACACTTGATTCTGAGCATGAGGAGAACCGTCTGAACGGGTCGTAAAGACCCACCAGGATCGATGACACCTTGAAGTTTTGCCGTCAAGGTGAACATCTGTCTCTTATACACATCTGACGCTGCCGACGAAGGCTTAGGTGTAGATCTCGGTGGTCGCCGTATCATT
>CAXDNN010000110.1:0-5795 GCA_963990675.1 uncultured Synechococcus sp. | reverse complement strand
CTCCACGGCGCGTCCGATGACCCCTCGTGCAGTTTCTCGAGTCTCAGCATGGAGTTGGATCTTCAACCTGGTGATGTAGTGAAGGTGTTGGAGTCAGCCGCTCTTGGCTGGGTCCGCGCCCGTGTCATCCGTGTCAAATCTGGAGGTCGTGTGGTCGTGCAAAGCGACCAAGGTCGTGAATTCACCGCCCGCGGCAACCAAGTTCGTTTAATTGAGCCCGCTGGATTCCGTCCCTGACGTCGTCCAATTGGTTTCAATCATCGTGTCGTCCTGACACAGGCAAATACCCCGATGGTTTTTCCGTTGGGGTATTTGTGTTGGAACCGATCGCGAGTGAAGACGTTTGTCGCTCAAGCTTTCTTGAGACCCTGTACGTTGCATTCTGAACAACCTCTCTTCTCGAGTTGTTGACGGAGGGCAGGGCGGCAGTTGATACTGATCGTGTCGCCATGCGACACAGGTCAGGTTCTTTCAAGCGCGTCTTGGACGAATCAAATCAAGCCTGGGACCGTAGTTCAATCGGTTAGAGCACCGCCCTGTCACGGCGGAAGTTGCGGGTTCGAATCCCGTCGGTCCCGTTCTTAATTATTCGATGCGGCAATGGTGCGCGTTCGTCTGGCCCCCAGCCCAACGGGCACGCTGCACATCGGCACAGCACGAACTGCGGTGTTCAATTGGCTTTATGCCAAAAGCCAAAACGGAGCCTTTTTGCTCCGCATCGAAGACACCGATAAGGAACGGTCGAAGCCGGAATTCACCCAAAACATTCTTGAGGGCCTCGAATGGCTCGGAATCGACTGGGCAGAAGAACCTGTGATTCAAAGCGAACGGGTCGCCCAACATCGCGACGCCATTCGGACACTTCTCGACAAAGGTCTGGCCTATCGCTGTTATGCCAGCGAAGCTGAGCTGGCAACCATGCGGGATAGGCAAAAGGCATCCAACCAGCCTCCCCGTTACGACAACCGCCACCGAAATCTCACCGCAGAGCAAGAAGCCGCATTTCAAGCCGAAGGTCGGGATGCTGTGATCCGCTTTCGCATCAATGACGATGCGGACATCCACTGGAATGACCTGGTGCGCGGCACAATGCGTTGGCGGGGGGGCGATCTTGGTGGCGACATGGTGGTCGCCAGACGCGCTCCTGCGGATCAAATCGGTGATCCCCTCTACAACCTCGTGGTTGTGGTGGACGACGCCGCCATGGAGATCACCCATGTGATTCGTGGTGAAGACCACATTGCCAATACAGCAAAGCAACTTCTGCTATACGAGGCCCTCAGCCTGCCGGCACCAACCTTCGCCCATGCACCACTGATTCTCAACGCAGACGGCAGGAAGCTATCCAAACGTGATGGCGTCACGTCCATCAACGAGTTCCGATCCATGGGATACACGGCGGAAGCCATCGCGAACTACATGACCTTGCTGGGCTGGTCTGTACCTGACGGAATGGAAGAGCGCTTCACCTTGAAGGAGGCCGCCGATCAATTCAGCTTTGATCGAGTGAACAAAGCCGGAGCACGGTTTGACTGGGACAAGCTGAATTGGCTGAACGCCCAGGTGCTCCATGGCTGGAGCTCAGAACAACTCCTGAAGGTGCTTCGTCCTCTGTGGCTCAAGAATGGCTGGACAATCCCCAAGGACAACGGCTGGAACCTGGAACTCTGTGAGTTACTTGGCCCTTCTCTGACGCTGATCAACGATGGCGTCGACCAAGCCACACCATTTTTTGAATGTCCAGCGCTGGAAGACGACGGGCTCAAACAGCTTCAGAGTGAAGGAGCCAAGGCCGCCATTGCTCATCTTGTCGATGCGCTCAAAGCAGAGCGTTGGATGGGAACCGATCTCGACCAAGCCCAAACACTGCTCGGCAATGCCGCGAAAGCTGCGGGAGTGAAAAAAGGCGTGATGATGAAATCACTGCGCGCTGCACTCCTGGGCCGTTTGCAAGGCCCCGACCTCCTCACCACTTGGTCGCTTCTGGCCAAAATTGGTGACGATTTACCCCGCCTTCAGCGCTGCCTCAGCTGATTCCGCCGCATCGGGCTCCACATCCGTTTGGATCAACCCCAGCAATCGCGCCAAAGGCTGAGCGGTTAG
Source organism: uncultured Synechococcus sp. (assembly GCA_963990675.1). Classification (GTDB taxonomy): domain Bacteria; phylum Cyanobacteriota; class Cyanobacteriia; order PCC-6307; family Cyanobiaceae; genus Parasynechococcus. Next base: position 3,692 of record CAXDNN010000110.1, on the reverse strand, counting down.
TCCCTGCAAGCCCACAGTCATCAAGATCGTTAAAAACACCAAACCCTGCAAACGACCAGCTCCAAGAATTCCGGCTTGTTCCAGACGAATAGAGAACAACGAGGCCACTGACGCCGTGACGATGCCACGGGGTGCAAGCCAACCCAGAAACAACCGTTGCTGGGGGTCCAATGGCAAGCCAATCGTGGCAACACCCACGCCAATCGGCCGCACCACAAACATCAACGTGAGAACACAAAGAATTCCACCCCAGCCCAAAGGACTCAGCTCCGCCCAAGACACATCCGCCGCCAGCAAGGGGAAGAGCATCGTGATCGACAATTGCGCCAGCTCTTGAATCAAACGATCAAATTCAGCTGTGTAAAAGCCAGGTCGGCGACCCACAACGATTCCTGCCGCGACAGACGCAGGCAATGCTGATTCCGGCAACAACCATTCACTGACGCCGTACATCAGAAACAGCATCCCCAAACTCAGTTGCAAGGGCAAACCAGAGGATTGCTCTGGCTTAAGGCGACGCAACACCTCCGAGAGAAGCCAACCCACTCCCGCACCAATCAACACACCACCACCGAGCCGCGATAACAAACCAATCGCCAGCTCCCTCCAGCCATGCAGGTTGCCGAGCACTAACTCCAGCAACAGCAACGCAAGAACGGCGCCAATCGGCTCTAACAGCAAGCCTTCGGCCTCCAGCACATCCCCCAGCGGAGCTGCCAAGCGGATTTGGCGTACCAACGGGGTGACCACGGTGGGGCCTGTGGCCAGAACAATCGCACTGAAGACAGCCGCCACAGACCAACTCAGGCCCGCCAGCCAATGGGCCGCCAGCAAGCCACCGCCAAGGGAGATCACTAACCGCAAAACAGCAATGCGCTGCACGGTTGCTTTGATCGTGTCGCCGGGGAGACGGAGGTTCATCCCCCCGTCGAACAGCACCAGACTGACCAGTAATCCCACAATCGTCCCAAGGCCTGGGCCGAGATCGAGGGGTTCCACAAGGCCCAGGCCCGACCGCCCAATCAAAAGCCCTGAAAGCAACAACAACACCACCCCAGGCAACCCTGAGAAGGCCGCCACCAAGCGCGCTGCGGCCCCGGAGAAGACGGTGATTCCCCACAGCAGGCCTAGCCGCTCAGGCGTCATCGACTGCCGAAAACTGTGGTTCTACTCGAACACCAATCACCGCCTGCGGACGCACAACGAGATACTCCCCATCCAGGTCGGTCATCGGCACATTCACAAACCCTCCCTGAGTCTCCGCATTGACAACCCCCTGATACCACTCCTGAAAGGTTTCTAACTTTGGAAAAAACACTCGTTCTGTCTGCCCTCCCACGAGGTGGAGATGCACGGCATAGCGACGGGGGGTGCGGGGCATCAGCGCAGACGTCAAACCGTAGTAATTGACTCAGGATGGCGGATAGCTCCGGTCTCTGCCCAACGAAAAGGGGTCAGGGTCGATTGCCTGGGGGCATAGAGCGGATGCCGCGGCTCCCCTGATCGCGTCAAGGCCAAGCTGAGGGGGCCATGGGAGTTGGGACAGTGCATTTGACGTTGCCGACTCAGCGGTTGAAGCGTGCGAAGAAGATCACGGGCGCGGGTGCCACGGCCACCGCTCACCCCCCAGCCACACCACAAATCCATCTGGGGATCACGGGCCCAACGCTCAAAACAGACCTGAAGAACCTTGTCATTTTCAACTCCCACCGGATCACGGGCGCGCTGCAGAGCGGATGGATGGGGAGAAATTCGCGCAAACAAATTGACCACCAATAATTCTTGATAGCCCCATGACTTCGCGAATGCCTGCAACCTTCGCAAGGTGGGGTCGTCCCGCTCTCCGTCAGCTCGAGAAGGGTTCAGGCCAATAAACAACAGAAGGCCCAAACCCAACGTCCACTGGCGATGTAGCCACCAGCGGTACTGACGGTTGTCGCTGAAGCTTGCGCTAGACGCCGAGGTGGCGCCTGCAGAGATCGAGGATGCGCACACTTGCCTTCCCATCTCCAAAGGGATTGACCGCACGAGACATCGATTCGTAGGCCGCTGAGTCCCCCAAAAGACGGGAGGCTTCCTCCACGATGACAGCCGGATCGGTGCCCACCAGCTTTGCCGTACCAGCCTCCACCGCCTCTGGCCGTTCGGTAGTTCGACGTAACACCAGCACTGGCTTACCAAGGGCCGGCGCTTCTTCTTGAAGTCCGCCGGAGTCGGTAAGCAACAGCGTGCAACCCTTCATCACCGCCACGAGGCGGTCGTAATCCAGCGGCTCCGTTAGGACCACCCGCGGATGATCCCCCAACAAGGCTTTCAAGGGATCTCGCACCGTGGGATTGCGATGCAATGGAAGTAATAGAGCGGTGTCGGGGAAACGATCCAACACAAGCCGAATCCCCGCAGCGATGTCGGTTAAGCGATCTCCCCAATTTTCGCGTCGATGAACCGTGGCCAAAATCACGCGTTGGGACGTCCAATCCAGACCCTCGAAGTGCACCTCAGGCGCTTTTTCTGCCATCAACAGCAGGGCATCAATCACGGTGTTTCCTGTCACCGAGAGGTCTCCCACAACCCCAGAGGCCCGGAGGTTCTGTTCAGCCTTCAGCGTGGGAGCAAAATGCAATGTGGCGATCTGAGACAACAACCGCCGATTGGCCTCCTCGGGGAACGGATCCAACAGGTTGTCGGTGCGCAAACCCGCCTCCACATGCCCCACCGGAATCTGCTCATAGAACGCCGCTAAACCGGCTGCGAACGCCGTAGTTGTATCCCCTTGAACCAGAACAATCTGTGGAGGAAAAGCCTGAAAATCATCCCGCAAGCCCTGCAACGCAGCGCAGGTGACGTGGGTCAATGTTTGGCGGGGTGCCATCAAGTTGAGATCCTGGTCGGCTTGCAAACCGAAGAGATCCATCACCTGGGCAACCATTTCTCGGTGCTGCCCCGTCAAGACAACCCGGGTCGTTAAGGCCTCACACGCTTGAAATGTGCGGATGACGGGAGCGAGCTTGATCGCCTCGGGGCGCGTCCCTAAAACGATGGTGACGCGGGGCTGATCGGCCATGAAGTCCGCATGTTTAGACGGATCCTACGGGCGTTCATGGATCGCAGACCTCCATCAATCACTTGCCAGCAGACACATCGGAACGATCCTGGAATGACATCGTCTCGATGATCGTTGGATCAGCCGGTCTTTCCCCCCAGCTTTCCGCCGCGCTCTGCCAGTAGTTCAGCGAGTATTCCAACTCCGGCAGCACCCACTCCAGCAGCGCGGGTCACCACAGGATCCCTTTCCCTGGAGGCCATCCTGCGCGTTGCCCACGATGCGGGACATTCGGATGTTCACCTTGGCGTGGGGGAACGTCCACGCTTTCGAGCGGGTGGCGACATTCAGACCACCGACTGGCCCACCACCGATGACACGGTGTTTCAGGGATGGCTCCGTGAAATTCTCTCGCCGCAGCAAATCGATTCGTTTTATCGCGACAAAGAACTCGACAGCGCCTACGCCTTTCCCTTCGTGCGCGTGCGGATCAATTTGCTCGATTCATTGCGTGGCCCAGCGATGGTGCTGCGGCTCATCCCTCAAACCATCGTCAGCATGGAGGAGCTGAACCTTCCGGAGGTGCTTAAGGATCTGGCAGCCCGCCCCAAAGGACTCGTGTTGGTGACAGGGCCGACTGGCTCTGGAA
>CAXDNN010000109.1:0-5882 GCA_963990675.1 uncultured Synechococcus sp. | reverse complement strand
AATGAGCTGGTCATGGGTCAGGACCTCGCGGTGGACTCCGCTTCCATCGGTATCGCCGCCGCCGGTGCCCATGCCGAGCGCCTCTCCAATTTGGTGACGTCTCAACGCGCCATCGTTGATCGCGACACGGGCTTAGATCTGTACCGAGACATGACCCTCGGTCGGCGCTTTGAAGACAAATGCGCCGAGATGTACTACCGGGGCAAGATGTTCGGCTTTGTTCACCTTTACAACGGTCAAGAAGCCGTGAGCACGGGTGTAATCGGCGCCATGAAGCGTCAGCACGACTGGTTTTGCAGCACCTACCGCGATCACGTCCATGCTTTGAGTGCAGGGGTCCCTGCGCGCGAGGTGATGAGTGAACTGTTTGGCAAAGAAACGGGATGCAGCAAGGGCCGCGGTGGCTCCATGCATCTGTTTTCTAAAGAACATCACCTGTTGGGAGGATTTGCGTTCATCGCGGAAGGAATTCCCGTCGCCCTTGGTTCAGCATTCACCAGCCGCTACAAGCGTGATGCCCTCGGCGATGCCTCCAGCAACTCAGTAACAGCAGCATTTTTCGGAGACGGCACCTGCAATAACGGCCAGTTCTTCGAATGCTTGAACATGGCCCAATTGTGGAAATTACCGATCCTGTTTGTTGTTGAGAACAACAAATGGGCGATCGGTATGGCCCATGACAGAGCCACGAGCGATCCTGAAATTTGGCGCAAGGCGGGGTCCTTCGGCATGGCCGGAGAAGAAGTGGATGGTATGGACGTGCTTGCTGTTCGCGCTGCAGCCCAGCGAGCGATCGAACGAGCGAGAGCTGGAGAAGGCCCGACTGTTCTGGAATGCCTCACCTACCGATTCCGCGGACACTCGTTGGCTGATCCCGATGAATTGCGCTCCGAACAGGAAAAACAGTTCTGGGCCAAGCGTGATCCCCTCAAGGCCCTCGAGCGCGACTTAACCGAAGCCGGGCTGGTTAGCAGCGACGAACTTCGGGCCATTGAAAAAGATATTGATGCAGTGATCTCGGATTGCGTTGATTTCGCCCTATCCGCCCCCGAACCTGATCCCGCAGAGCTAACCCGATACATCTGGGCTGAGGACTAAGCCTCAGCCGCGACCCGAATCAAATGCCACTGGGTAGGCGTCGGGTGAGATTGCGCAATTTGCGGAGGGCCTTGAGCTCCACCTGACGGACCCGCTCTCGGGACACTTCCATCATGCGACCGATCTCTGCAAGCGTGTGACGCTCATTGCCTTCTAAGCCAAATCGAAGCCGAAGCACATTTTGCTCTTGCTCACTGAGATGACTAAGCCAACGGCCGAGTTGCTCGTGATGAATGCGCTGCTCAACAATGTCGAGGGGCTCATCCGCTGACGAATCGGCAATTAAGTCTCCCAGGAAGCTCCGACCTTCTTCTCCATTCACCGGAGCATCGAGGCTGCTGGTGGTGAGGGCCTGTCGCAAAAGGGAGTCAAGTTCCTCAACCGGAATGTCCATCGCCTCAGCAATTTCCAACCGATTGGGCATGGCGCCAAGTTTGTGGGCCAAATCCAGACTGACTTTACGAATCGTGGTGAGACGTTCGCTGAGGTGAACAGGAAGTCGGATCGTGCGGGATTGACAAGCAATGGCTCTTGTCATGCTCTGCCGAATCCACCAGAAGGCATAGGTCGAAAACTTGTACCCCCGGGTGGGATCGAATTTTTCAACAGCCCGCTCTAAGCCAAGAGATCCTTCCTGGATCAAATCCAAAAGCTCTAAGCCTTTGCCCTGATATTTCTTGGCGACGCTGACGACAAGGCGAAGGTTGGCCTTCATCATCCGCTCTTTAGCCCGACGACCAATGCGCAGCATGCGCCGCTGCTTTGTGGTTAGGTCTTCAACTTTGAAATCCTTTGAACCGTCTTCCGTGAAAGCCATCATGGCTTGCACTTGATTACCCAATTCAATTTCCTCTGCAGCCGTGAGCAGCGGGATCCTTCCGATCGTTGACAGGTACCAACTGACAGGATCGCTGCTGCGGCGACGTTGCGTCTCGAGCGGCTTGGAAGCTGTGGACACCATGGAGGCAGCCCGAATGTGCAAAGACTTTCTTACGGAGAAACAAAAGAAGGGCTCTTTTTCAGCAACCCTTCAGATTCAGGCCAGGAAATCGAAACATTTGGGCTTAACAAATAGTTTCTTATCCAGATTTTATCGGAAAAATTCAGGGCAATTTGGACCAATCCAAGCGATCGGAAATTGATTGCCGCACGACCGAATTTGTGTTTATTTACACCTTGATGTGAGGGTTTTCATACAATAAGAACCTGACATCATTTGCAATCCAGGAAAATTCAACGTTTGCGTAAATGCGCAAAAAAGCAGGCACTGCAAAGGATTTCAGCAAATCAGCTCCACCAACAGATGCGATCAACACACATCAACCCAGAAGGGACAAATCCAGCACTTACCTCGTCGCGCGTGCCTCTCATAAGGCAGCAGAAGCACATCAAAAAGGATTCCGCAAGCCGATCCGCATTGTCCTCGTGAGCAACTTTCAAACAAAGCTGCAAAACCAACCAACAAACCGCCGTCGCAACAAGCTCGGCATGACATGCATCAGCGCAATGGCCTTGGCGTGGCGAGATTGATGGCCGGGAGCTCACTATGGAGTGATCTCCCTGCGCCGCCGATGGCCCTTGGAATAACCATGACGGAGGCCGGAGAAGCCGCCCTTACCCGGCTGCGTCAATGGCCTGGCGAACATCGCGTCGCCGTCGGGTTGTCGGGGGGAGTGGATAGTTCCTTAACCGCTGCCCTGTTGGTGGAAGCCGGCTGGGAGGTGGAGGGATTGACGTTGTGGCTGATGAGTGGAAAAGGGGCCTGCTGCGCTGAAGGGTTGGTGGATGCCGCAGGCATTTGTGAGCAGTTGGGCATTCCTCACCACGTGGTGGATACCCGCGACACCTTTCAACAAGAAATCGTTCAACGACTTGTGGATGGCTACCAGGACGGCATCACTCCGCTGCCCTGTTCGCAATGCAACCGGTCTGTGAAATTTGGCCCCATGCTCGATTGGGCAGCGCGGGAGCGCAATCTTTCAAGGATTGCCACAGGGCACTACGCCCGCATCCGTCACGGCAATGGTCGTGGTCGCCATCAGCTGTTGCGAGGAATGGATTCCCGCAAGGATCAGAGCTATTTCCTCTACGACTTGCCGCAGGAAGCCCTCGGCCGGATCGTGTTTCCCCTCGGTGAGCTCACCAAAGCGGATACGCGCATCGAAGCCGGCCGCCATGGTCTGCGCACCGCCGAAAAGCCCGAGAGTCAAGACCTATGCCTGGCGGATCATCACGGTTCCATGCGGGCCTTTCTGGATACCTATTTACCGCCACGCCAAGGGGAAATTGTCCTGAACGACGGCACTGTCGTCGGCGAGCACGATGGCATCGAACACTTCACCATTGGTCAGCGCAAGGGCCTTGGCGTGGCATGGAAAGAGCCATTGCATGTGGTGAAACTCGATCCAGTGATGAATCGCGTTGTGGTGGCACCCCGCGCGGAAGCTGGTCGTCAGGAAGCTGTTGTCGGTGCCATCAACTGGGTCTCCATCGATCCCCCCCTGCAGACCATGAACCTCGAGGTGCAAGTGCGATATCGCAGTGCTCCCGTCACCGCCCGATTAACCCCGTTGCCCGCCACCGACGACGACCATCAACGCCAGCGACCCCACCGTTGCCATCTGATGTTTGAGGATGATCAGTTTTCCATTGCCCCTGGGCAAGCGGCCGTTTTTTATGCGGGCGACACCGTGCTGGGGGGTGGATTGCTTCAGCGAGACTTCGACACCAGCCACGAGTAGAGGCTCATCGTTTCGCGGCGCTGGACCATCACCGTGGCGAGTCCGGCCTCCATCGGCGGCAACAATCGCTCCACATGGCCATCGGCAGAAATCAGAGCCGTCGGCCCAGTATTCGCAATGCTGAGAAGGTCGCGACCAGATTCGATGGCGCGTAGCTGTGCCAACGCTAAAAACTGTTGCTGCAGTTGCCGGGGATACGGATCGAGATTGGCGATGGAAAGCAGCCATTCCGCCCCTTCGGCTGTGGCCAGAGCCAGGGCACTCCCATCAGCAATTTCGTAGCAAATAGCCCCAGCGGCAGGGGAGTCGAAGACGGAAAACAGCCGCGATGCTTCCCCTGGATGCAGTCCCCCCACCGCCGACAATCCGGCGGTCAATCCTCCCGGAAGCGGCGGAATCCATTCCCCAATCGGCACCAGCCGATGTTTGTCGAGGAGAGGATCTGGGCGTTCAGCGCCTGGAGAGAACAGCAGCAATGCGCTGCGCTGCTGCCCCTGAACCCAGCGAAACCCACCACTGATCAAAGGCACGGGTGGTGCCCCCTGGGGCATGCGCCAACGGGATGGGAGCAAACCCTCCGGCGCCAGCAAAGCATCCACGTGCTCACCTTCCGCCCCTTGCAACGCCGCAAGCACAGCCTGAGGAAGCTCACGCTGCTGCTCCGGATCCAACTTTTTACGGGTTGGCACGGCTGGCTGCCAAACGGCCATGGAGAGGGCACCGGTCACCGGAGGCGTTGTCGCCAAAAGCACAGCACCGAGGCCATGGGCCAAAAGAAGGCTGCCAAAACCGATCCACAAACCACGACGATTTGCCGCTCGACGGTTGTCGGCTCGATGCTCCACCAGACCGCAAATCCACCAGGCCCACATCAGCTGCACCACAACCAGCCCCCCGGAGCCAAACCAGCGGGACAAGCCAGCGAGGGGAAGGTCCCAGGGCAACGTGCTGCCACCAACCCCAATCCAAAACAACGGCGAACCCGACAACACCAGTTCGGCCCAAGCCCAAATCACGGCGAGAACAAGCGCAAGCCACCAGGGCGCCCATCGCGGAAACCAACGTCGACATCGCTGCAGCACCAGCGACCACAACGCCAACAACGCTCCAGCACAACTACCGCAGCTCAACCAAAGGCTGATCGCCACCGGAAGGCTCAACAGGGCAGGCACACCCATCCAGGTGAGTGGATGCAGAGATAGCAGCCAGGCATGGCTCACCAGCACAGCGAGCAAACCCCAGACAGCACACCAACGGGTGCGTTCAGCGAACGACCACAACAACGCCAATGCAGGCAGCATCAGAAGGGGACCGCCCAAAGAGGGGGCCAGCCCTGCGAGCACGCCCCCCAGAACAGCGCGCCATCCAGCAGACAGTCGGTGATCGCCCATGGTCAGAGGGGCAAGACCAAGCCATCCTGAATGGCAGCCGTTTGCTGCTCCCCATGGACGCCAACCCGATTCAGCAGCTTTTGCTCCGTGGCCTCGGCACCACCACCCTGGTGGCCGACCGTCTGCGCGGGGTGACCCAAGCATGGGTGAGCAACGGCCAACTGGATCCAAACCAAGCATCCGCCCTGGTGGACGACGTGCTGAAGGCCTTGCGGGGAGAGACCCCAGAGCTCGAGCAACAAATGGGACGAAATCTGGAGCGCAACCGAGACAATCTTCTTCAAGATCTGGGCGTCCCAAGTCAAAAAGAAATGGATGAACTGCGAGGTCGAATCGATCGACTGGAACAACAGTTTCGTCAACTCAACAGGCCGGAATAAATCATCGCGACCCTCTAAGAGGTCAGAATTGTGGAATCCGACTCGCATTTTGTGCGCGACATCTTGATCTCCACATCGGTGTGTGTGGCTTGCCTACTTCTGGCTTTTGTCAGTCAACTGATCTCTCCTTCCACGGTGAGTGCTGCACCTCAGGCCCAGGCTGCTGTGGTGCGTTCCGAATCCAAGGCTGCTTTATCCAGCTTTGAACTCGACCCCGAAACTGTCTCTTATACACATCTGACGCTGCCGACGAAGGCTTAGGTGTAGATCTC
>CAXDNN010000108.1:0-6102 GCA_963990675.1 uncultured Synechococcus sp. | reverse complement strand
TGATACGGCGACCACCGAGATCTACACCTAAGCCTTCGTCGGCAGCGTCAGATGTGTATAAGAGACAGGTGGTGGACTTTGTCTGATATGCCTTAGCCACCTCCGACTCAGCAGCAGCACAGCGCCCCATCAGCCACAAATCAAAAGAAAACCTTTAGGATTAATCCCACTCAAGACTCTGCGATGTTTCCTCGGTTGGCGGAGCACTACAAGTCCGTTGTGCAGGATCTAGTGATGAGTCTTCAGGCGTTAACAAAAAGCCTGAAAAACACTGGCATTACAGCCACTTGTTATTCATGTGGCGATGGCCAAGACGGCCATGGAGCCTCATTTGTTGCAGAGATCGGAGAGGGCCACATGGTGCGCTTCTTGGTTTCCGATTTCGGCATTAGTTGGGTTGAGTCCAGGAATGGACGGGAGCTCGTCAAGCTTGAAGGAGCAGAGGCCATCCACGAGCTACAACGGATGGCCGATCTGGTGCAAATGAGCCAAGGCGCCATCGCGGCACCTCTGGCTCAAACGGCTTGAACAAACTCAAGCAGCGGCATCGGCGCCCTTCGTTTCAACCGACTTCTCCGTCGCAGCCTTTGCCGCAGCTGGCGCCAAAGACTTCACCGTATTAGCGGTGACTTCAGTGCCTTCATTGAGCTTTTGACGCACCAAGGTTTCAATCTTGGCTGCAGCTTCAGGGTTCTGCTCCATCCAAACGATGGTGTTGTCGCGACCTTGGCCAATGTTGTCGCCCTCATAGCTGTACCAAGCACCTTTACGAACCACCACACCGGTTTCTTCTGCGAGATCCAGCAGACAGCCAAGCGTGCTGATTCCGCGTCCAAACAAGATGTCGAATTCGGCGATACGGAATGGAGGCGCAACTTTATTTTTGGCCACTTTCACCTTGGCCCGAATTCCAAACTCCTCGGTGCCCTTTTTCAAGGTTTGAATTCGCCGAATATCAAGGCGAACTGACGCATAGAACTTCAGAGCGTTACCACCGGTCGTGGTCTCAGGATTGCCATACATCACGCCAATCTTCAAACGCAACTGGTTCAAGAAAATCACCGTGCAACCGGACTTGCCGATATTTCCTGTGATTTTTCGCATCGCCTGGCTCATCAGACGAGCCTGGCTACCAACGGAGACATCTCCCATCTCACCCTCGATTTCTGAGCGAGGGGTTAATGCAGCCACGGAGTCAATCACCACAATGTCGACCGCCGCAGAACGAACGAGCTGGTCAACAATCTCCAGCGCCATCTCACCGGTATCCGGCTGGGATACCAAAAGATTCTCAACATCCACGCCGAGGGATGCCGCGTAATGAGGATCAAGCGCATGCTCAGCATCCACAAACGCAGCGACACCACCACGCTTTTGAACCTCGGCAATCGCATGAAGCGTCAGCGTGGTTTTACCCGAACTTTCAGGGCCATAGATTTCAACCACCCGACCTTTGGGATACCCACCACCGAGAGCTAAATCAAGCGTTAGTGCCCCCGTCGAAATGGTTTCCACCCTCATGCGGGAGGCATCTCCAAGGCGCATGATTGAGCCCTTACCGAAATTACGCTCGATTTGACCGAGCACCAAATTCAGCGCCTTATCGCGCTCTCCGGAGGAACGAGCATCGGAGCCGGGAGCGGTGGTTTTCATGTCAGCAGGCATGGAATCAATCTGAAGCTAAGGAACGAGAGACCCAATGCCACAGAAGCGCCGAATCGTCTCAGATAGTACAAACGTACGTTAACGGCTTATGGCCATTGCGCTAGGGGTTTTGAAAAAGCAACCAAATCAATCAGCTTGATGCCAGGCGGCAATCCAATGAGGTCAGAGGGTTTCAGATAGCCCCATCGAACCAACAAGCACTGGAGAGGCTGAAGCCCAGGGGTCGAGCAAACCGTTTCCAGAGTTACGCGCCGATCTTCGATAAAGGAATGGACGCGACGCTGCGCTTGCAAACGTCGCAATACATCAGGCTTCGCCCCGGCCTCACGTCCATCCAGACGACAAGGCGTCAAATCCAGACTCTTCAGTAGTTCAGCCGTAAAAGCCTCGCTCTTTGTTGTAAGCACCGCCCAATCAACCCCCTCACCATCCAGCGACTGCAGCCGCTCAACCAAGCCTGGGAATGGACGATGCAACGCCAACCACGCAGCGCGGTCACGACGGACCGCCTCCTGTCGCGTTTGGTCAAGCGCAGGCTGTAACTGATCGGGCTGCCAGCCACGGCGGTCCATCGCTCGACGCTGCTGCCCGGCGTAGTCGTTCATCCACTGCTGGAGATCAAGCTGAGGAAGCTCGGCGGCCAGCAACACCATTTCCCAGCCATGGTGAACCCATGGGCGCAAGGTTCGAAACGCGTCAGGTATGACGTCGGACGTCAAACCCGATAGATCGGCCCCAAGAGAACAACTGGCATGCCAGGAGCTCCACCAATATTCGGCCATTCCGTCGACGATGACTCCGTCGAAATCGAAAACAACGAGGGGACGCTCCGACATATCGGAAAAAACTGGGCCGCTAGGATTCGAACCTAGGAATGGCGAGACCAAAACCCGCTGCCTTACCGCTTGGCGACGGCCCATTGATACAGATGTGATGGCCTGCGGCGATCTCATCTGGGCCTACATAGTTACCCATACAACGTTGACCTTCGTCAATCCATCAATTGCTCTTAGGGGGGAAACACCCTGAGTCGGCAATGTTCGGCTTGCCCGAAGACATCACAACGCAAGCGATACCGGTTCACCAATTCAGCCTGCATCCCTCTCACCCGCTCCGTTCGGGGAACAAGCTCCACAGGTCGGCCTTGAGGCATCACCACCTGTTCAATCGCCAGGCGACATTCCTCCAAACCGGCGAGTTCATCATCGTGTCCGCTCAAATCAACCAAGGCAGTGCTGGGGTCAGACGCGGAGGCTTGTCGACTCAAAAGGCGATCTAAAGCACGCTCTATTTGCGGGAGGGTGTCGGCTTTGATCACCAAAATCGGCACGTGCTGGTCTTTGGCTTGACGACGCAATGCAGACGCGCGGCCGAGGCCTTGCCGCACGCTGAGGACCACATCAGCATCACAAAGGTCATCGACGAGGCGAGCTGACCAGCGATGACGTCGAATCGCCTGTTCCACCAATTGCGGCGTAATCCCACAACACAACACCTGAAGCGCACTGGTGCGCACGGCTTCGTCGTTCAGCTGAGGATCAAGCGAATCGGCATGGGATAACAACGGTGGTATCGGCGCTGAGGGTGGCGTTAGAGGAGAAGCTGCAATAGCACTGGGGGGACGGCGCACAGGGCCCTTCAAGGCCTCTGGCTCAAACCGTCGCATTCCTCCTTCGCTTGTGAGTTCACGCTGCTCAACTCTTGGTTGTTGTCCACGAAGGAGCTGATCAACGGTGGACGCCACATCGGCATGGATCGCCCAACGATGGCGGCTATGCATTTCCACCGCTATCGGAAAGGTGGGTTCTGCAGCACGCTCGAGCACAGTTTTTTGCGTGCGACGACGTCGGGCCTCCTCGTCGCCAAGCGTGACCGACTGAATTCCGCCAACCAAGTCGCTCAGCGTTGGGTTTTTGATCAAATTGGCCAGTGCGTTGCCATGGGCCGTCGCTACAAGCATCACGCCCCGCTCAGCAATGGTGCGAGCAGCCATCGCCTCAAGTTCTGTGCCGATTTCATCAATCACGATGACCTCAGGCATGTGGTTTTCCACGGCCTCGATCATCACCTGATGCTGATGCTCCGGACTCGAGACCTGCATCCGTCGAGCGCGGCCGATCGCCGGGTGAGGGATATCACCATCACCAGCAATCTCATTACTGGTGTCAATCACGACGACCCGACGCTGCATCTCATCGGCCAGAACACGCGCAATTTCTCGCAATGCAGTGGTCTTTCCAACCCCTGGTCGTCCCATCAGCAGCAACGACTGGGCGCTGTCGAGAAGGTCACGAACCATCGCCACCGTGCCAAAAACTGCACGCCCGACACGGCATGTAAGACCGACAACTTCTCCTTGCCGATTTCGTATGGCACTGATCCTGTGGAGGGTCCGCTCAATGCCGGCGCGATTATCAGCCCCGAACCGACCCAATTTGACGACCACGTCAGCCAGATCTTCTCGAGTGATTGCACGATCCCCTAGGGCGCTTGCCCGGCCTGGATAGCGCGCTTCAGGGATCCGCCCCAAATCCAGCACGACCTCAAGGAGTTGGTCGGGACTCGCTTCTAACGACAATGCAAGCCGCACCGATTTGGGCAGCAGATCGAGAAGTCGATCCAGATCATCTGTGACCCGCTGCGTAGCCATGAGTTCTAACCCTCACTGCTTTTTAGCAAGGTCGCTTCACCCATGGCGTCACCAACTCGCGCGCCAACGCCACAGCCTGCTCCCAACCCTCAGGCCAATCCCTGAGCGACTCACCTCGGAGTTGGGCCTCCTTCAAGAACGGAAGCAGCAGCCGTCGTGCCACTCCACCGAAGGCAATCCCGGCGGGTCGCTCGTCGCCATTGAGATAGTGCAGGGTGTGGTGGTTGGTTCCACCGGCCAATTGCAGAGGACCAGGAGGAGCAATCGAACGCATCGTTCTCCAAAGTTGAACCGCAGAGCGCGCGGTACCAGCCCCCACATCTCCACTCATCGGCCGTCCATCAAGCTGCCACAGCGGACGAAAACCGCGGCAGCGCAGACGGGAATGCCGGTGCCAAAACGTTGATGCCAGTTCATCCGCTCCCATGCCATGGGCTTCCAAACCACAACTCACAGCCAGGCGTCGCAGCGAGAGTGATGCCTGATCAAGCTCCTGGAGCAAGGCCTCAAAACCTTGGTCATGACCCGGAGCTGTATGGATTTCAATGGCATCGGGGCGTATCGACATCAGAAGCGCACCAACTGCCTCCAAGCCAAGACGGTGATCCCGTTCCTCAATCAGTCCATAGGGACACGCCGGCAAGCAGCGTCCACAGCCGTAACAAAGCAAGGAATCGATCGCACCACGATCAGCAATGGCTTCAGCGGGACAAACCCGCTGACAAGGACGTTCACACTGAGGCGGACAGCGTGCTGGGTCGAACCAAGCCTTGCGAAAGTGGTGGTCCAAGCCATCGCTGAGGCTCACCATCAACCAAGGGCGCCAACCACTGCGCGTCTCCGCCCAATCCAAACCCTGTCGCGCCGCATGGACGACGGCTGGGTCGGCAGCCACATCAACGCAATGAACCCCTGCCGTGGCGTACACCGCACACAGGTCTGCGATCGCAGGAAGGTCTTGGTTGCTGGCACCACAAATTAATTTGACCCAACGTCCACAGACCAGGGACTCCTCAGGGCTCAGGCGCCGAGTAGGGCTTTCATTGGCTGCCATCGGAGGCTCCGGGCTCCACCCATCTCAACGATGATCCGTAAGCGGGGTTCTCGCTTACAGAGATCGCAGAGAGATAACAACTCTGAGCGAGATAAAACCTGACCCTCGAGGATCCATAACGCCACTGAATCATCTCCCTCGAGAAGATCTCCAATCAAAGGAACAACTTGCTGAACCTCACCAACAGCTGCACCGCGTCCAACACAGTTATGACCGAGGTGTGGCGGACGAATCCCGTGCTTTTGAGTCAAGAACACTTCTGGATCACCCAAGCCGCGAGCCGACGTCATTCGTGTGCGATAACCCGCCCCACGCAGGCGACGTAGAAGCCGCGTCTCAGCACCACCTTCAAGGGGAGCATGAACCGCTAGGCATCCATTGGCTTCGAGATCACGACGGAATCCCCGACCGGTGAGAAGTAGGGGCATGGGGGCATGCATCACTTGGGGGAGTCTGGCAGCTCAGGAGGCGATGTCGGAAGGGACACTCTCAGTGGTGATGTAGGTTTGTTGTTTGTTCTGCGTTTCTGTGCCCGTCCGCTAGCCGGGCCTCCAGTCGGTAGAACAGATTCGGCGATTGCGCCGGATCTTCAGGCCAGAGCGGTTTTCAATTCTTTTTGAAATTCCGCCGAGAAACTTTTTGAGCAATTCGTTGCCCAAACAAGTCTCAGCCTCGCTGAATCGTTCGCTAGCTCCATTCGAACTCTTCCTTTTATTGGACGACGTTCGAACCA
>CAXDNN010000107.1:0-6246 GCA_963990675.1 uncultured Synechococcus sp. | reverse complement strand
GATACGGCGACCACCGAGATCTACACCTAAGCCTTCGTCGGCAGCGTCAGATGTGTATAAGAGACAGGTATTGAAACCATGGCCATGGTTGCAGTGCCACCAATCGATTTCGTTTGCTTAAAAATGATCCATTGAGGTGTCTTGAGTTGCCGTCCGATGAGTCCTGCGAGTCCGTCCCCCAGGGCCATCACCAACACTCCGGCGGTGACGGCATCGGGGCGATCTGGCCAAAACAGCGCTAGTAGAATTGTGATTGCTAACCCATAGGCAATCGTGCCGTAACTGTTCCGATCAACCTCTTCAATGGCAGCGATGAATCGCCATTGATGATTCATGGCAGTGATCAAGGTGATGACTGCCGCACAAGGAATTGCAATGACTGAAGGAATCTCAAAAAGCCAGGCGAGGGGGACAACTGCCCCCGTGCCGATGTGGATGACCTTGCGACTGAGTTCTTTTTGCTGGGGCCAGAGCTGACGCGATATCAGCGCTAATCCCACCACAAAGACCAACCAGATCACAATGATGAGAGGTCCGCCGAATCCTGACAAAGCAATCAGGCGGCTTGCTGATAGTTCGTCATTGTGCGGAGTTTCAAAATTGCTTTTGCTTCCAACTGACGCACGCGTTCGCGAGACACATTGATCTGCCGCCCGATTTCCGCGAGGGTTAACGGCTCTTCTCCTCCGAGGCCAAAACGGAGTCGAAGAATTTTTTGTTCGCGCTCATTGAGTTGAGAGAGCCAGCCTCCGAGATGTTCTTTTTGGATGCTGCGATCCATGCCTTCCATTGGCTCTTCCCCGTTGGGATCGGGAATGAGTTCACCCAGGGTGCTGCGATCTTCCTCACCTCGGGCATGGGCATCGAGGGATGCACATGGTGCACTTTGGGAGATTAAATCCTCCAGTTCACGAGGCTCAATGCCCATGGCACTGGCTAGCTCAAGCCGGTTGGGCTGACGGCCAAAGCGATGCGAGAGCTCCCGGGAGATCCGGCGCATTTTTGATAATTTCTCGCTGATATGAATCGGCAGACGAATCGTTCTTGCGCTGTTGTCGATAGCGCGTGTCATGCCTTGGCGTATCCACCAGTAGGCATAAGTTGAAAACTTATATCCCATGGCCGGATCGAACTTATCGACGGCCCGTTCGAGGCCAATCGCTCCCTCTTGGACGAGGTCGAGCAATTCCAAACCTTGGTTTTGATACTTCTTGGCCACACTGACCACCAGTCGCAGGTTGGCTGCCATCATTCGATCGCGGGCGCGCTTCCCCATCCGGATCTTGTGTTTTTGTCGAGAGGTGAGTTCCTCTTGTGGCAACTCTTTGAGCTGCTTCATGTCTTGGACATGATGGGCGAGCTCGATTTCTTCGGCAGCGGTGAGCAGTGGAACCCGTCCAATACTGCTCAAATAAAAGCCAATGGAGTCCGTTGCCAAGCGTCCACTTTGACGTGAAGCTGAGCGGCGTCCGGTGGACGGCAAAGCAGGCTGCTTCTGAGTCGACTGTGTTGTCGACTTGGAAGTCTCCAGAGGGATCCCCATCACCCTGGTCTCCTATTAAATTTGCCCAGAATTTAGCACTAGGTTGGAACGGTAACTGAAGCGAATCGGAAGAATTTCCGGAATCAATTTTTTATTACTTGTCCTTAATCAGAAATTTAAAAGATTCTTGCCATTAGGCCAAAAAATAGTCTGTAGCCAAAATCACAGATTACTTTTGGCTTCCTTGCCTTTTACTGCCCTGGGTGAAGTCCTCGGCTCCAAAGGCTTGTGAGTTGGATTTGAGAATTGCATTCAGGTTGATCGTCACCTGGTATGCGTTGTGTGAAGCTTCCATCTGTATGCATATCCCAAGCGCCTCGATTGTCTTGCATATAGAGGTCGAGCAAGCGTTCGAGCTTGCGACGTAATGCAGGTTCTTCAATCGGTGTAATGGCTTCGACGCGTCGATCCATGTTGCGGGTCATCCAGTCGGCGCTTCCGATGTAGGCCTCCGGCTCATCGCCGTTGGCAAACCAGAAGATGCGTGAATGCTCTAAGAACTGACCCACAATGCTGATCACTTTGATGTTGTCGCTAAGACCTTCGCGGCCAGGAATAAGACTGCACATGCCGCGAATAATCAGTTCGATCCGAACACCAACTTGTGATGCTTCGTATAGCAATGAGATGATATCTGGGTCGACTAATGAATTCATTTTTGCTCGAATGATTCCTTGTCGTCCTGCTTTGGCATGATCAATTTCACGGCGAATGAGCGACTCCATACCCTTCCGCAGGGTGACTGGGGCCACAAGAAGCCGCCGGAAGCTTTGTTGTTTGGAGAAGCCTGTGAGGTAGTTGAACAGCTCCACTAGATCTTTCCCCAATTCCGGACGTGTCGATAACAGCCCAAGGTCTGTATAGAGCTTTGATGTTTTTGAGTTGTAGTTACCCGTTCCTATGTGGACGTAGCTCTGGAGTTTTTCATTTTCTTTGCGAACAACAAGTACGATCTTGGTGTGAGTTTTGAGTCCTAAAACCCCATAGACAACGTGCACTCCAGATCGCTCTAGATGCCGCGCCCATTGAATATTATTGTCTTCATCAAATCTGGCTTTTAGCTCTACGAGAGCCATGACTTGTTTTCCATTTTCAGCAGCCCGAATAAGGGCTGCGATGATTGGTGAGTCGGTTGAGGTGCGATAGAGGGTCATTTTGATCCCCATTACCTTTTGGTCGTCGGCCGCTTGGTTGATGAATTCTTCGACTGTCGTCGAGAAGAGGTCGTAGGGGTGATGTAACAGGATGTCCTGTTGGCGCATGACCGAAAAAATAGTTTCAAATTCTTCGGGTTTGATCGCTCCTTCATCAATCAGGTTCTGCTGAGTTCTTGCAAGGGCGCTTGGTGTCTGCCCAGTATGCGACTTGTTTTTTAGCTTTGAGACTGGAAGACCTGTTAAGCCAAAGAGGTCATCAAGACCTAAAGGACCATCAATTTTGTAGAGATCGGCTTCTTCAACATTTAATCCTGTCATGAGCATGTCGATGACATCATCTGGCATTTCATTGGCAACTTCTAAGCGAACAACTTCTCCACCCATGCGGCGTTTTCGAAGGCCTTGTTCAAGGGCAAGCATTAAATCGTCTGCTTCTAGATCTCTTAGTTCGAGGTCGGCGTCACGGGTGACCCGATAAAAATAATGTCCTTCAATGGTCATGCCAGGGAAGAGCAGTTTGAGATTGAAGGCGATCGCCTGCTCGACCGGAATGGCTGTATGAATCGGTTGAGGATTGTCATTGCTGAGTTGCGCTGGAATGGCAACAAATCGCGGGAGATTCTTTTTCGGAACTTTGATCCTTGCCAGTTGTCGTTGCTCAGTTTCTGGATCTCTTACGACCGCTGCCACATTCAGGCTTAGGTTGCTTACGAAGGGAAATGGGTGGGCAGGATCGACTGCCAGTGGGGTTAGGACGGGAAAGATTGAGGTTTGGAAGTAGTCGTCGACCCAGGCCCGTTGTTGATCGTTAAGTTGCGAGTAATCAAACAATTGAACATTGTGATCTCTTAATTGCTGCTTAAGTGTGTGTCTGTAGTGCTCTTGTTGTTGCCTTAATAGTGGTAATAAGTGTTCACGAATTGTTAGAAGTTGTTCCAAAGGTGTTTTGCCGTCTTCGCTGGGCGTACTGATCCCTGCTTCCACTTGTGACTTCAGAGATGCAACACGCACCATGAAGAATTCATCGAGATTATTGCTAAAAATTGCACTGAATTTGGCTTGGTCTAGCAACGGAGTGCGCTGATCGAGCGCTTGGGCTAAGACGCGCTGATTGAAGGCAATCCAACTCAGCTCCCTATTGATGTACTGATCTGGGCTTAGGGCAGCTGCACACATGGGGTGAAAGTTTTAAGAGCCAACGCTGAGTGTTGAAAGGTAGCAATTAAGTACTCAGTTGATGGTTTGTGGTGAGTGGACTTCTGGAAACTAATGCGATGACGATGACGAGGAGTGTTGCGGCGAGCACGAAGGGGCTGGTCGGGCCAAGAAGGTCGTAGCTGATTCCTGCAATTGGTGGGCCTAGAAAACTTCCCAAACTTTGCAGTGCTTGCAAGCTGCCAAGTGCAGTTCCTTGTCCTTCATTACTCAGCCTTCGTGAAACCAGGCTCCTCAAGCTTGGTGTGACGAGGCCGGTTCCAAGGGCCAAGATCCCGACTGAGCAAAAAATGGCGGGAGCTCGATCCGCTGCTCCGACGGCTGGAATTAGGAGGCAACCCGTGATCACGAGGCCAAGCCCGAACAAGGTGAGTTTCCATTCGCCAAAGCGTTGGACCAATGGACCGATCAAGCCTCCTTGGACGATGGTCGCCACAACACCCACAACGAGAAAGGCCGTTGTGGCGAGCTCTGGCCCCCAATCAAAGCGTTGTTTGAAATACAGCACCAGAATTGCCGTGAAACCATTGAAGGCAAGGAAGAACAGAAAAAATGCGCCGCACAGTCGGCCGACGCTTGGGTTGATCAGCACCTGACCAATGCGCCGAAATGGATTGAGGTCTCGACGTTTTGGCAGATTTTGGCGTTCTTCGGCTGGGTGGGTTTCTGGCAGCAAGGTGAGAACGACCAGCAAGTTCAGGCAAGCGAAACCTGTCGCGACCCAAATGGGTAGTGGAACGGCGATCTGTGCGAGCTGACCTCCGAGGAAGGGTCCCAAAATGAAGCCCAGCCCGAAGGCCACCCCGATGAGGCCAAAGGTGCGGGCCCGTTGTTCCGGGGAGCTGATATCGGCCAGAACAGCTGACGCGGTTGCTGCTGTCCCCCCGCTGATGCCGTCGATAATGCGTGCGCTGAATAACAGGAGCAACGGCCACAAACTCGCGTCTGGCCAGGGCAGGCTCAGGGTGAGCGCAAACAGTCCCAGTCCAACGACAGATCCCCCAACGCAACTGGCAATTACCGGTCGTCGGCCGTAGCGATCACTCAAAGCACCGATCAGTGGAGTGACGAGAAATTGGGATAAGGCGTAGCTGCCAGCCAAGAGACCCAGCGTTCGCCCATTGGGCGCGAACTGTGCCAGGAGAAAGGGCAGCAGAGGGAAGACGATGCTTTCGCTAAGCCGATCGTTGAGCAGCGTTAAAAATGCGCTCAGCAGTGTTGGTATGCGGGGACGCTGCAAGTCGACCAGCGGTCGGAGGAGACTCACATTCCCACAGGCCCGTCCTATGGCCCTGCGCCGGATCCTTCCTAACGATCATTTTCTTGTGCGCGAGATCTACGCCGATGCGATCGAGTCGCAGGCTGGGTTGCTTTATTCCCAGCAGCAGGTTCAGGCTTGGGCGGCACTGGCCTGGCTGCCTGGGGTGTTGGATCGAACCTTTCAAGAGGGATCGGGGTGGATCAGTGGTGCGGATGCTGCCTTTGCGATCCGCTACCCCTCAACCCGATTGGCGTTGCTGTACTGCCGAGGAACAGCGGCCCGCCAAGGCCATGGTTCACAACTTTTAGAACAGGTTGAAGAGGATGCGCGTGGCGATGGTATCCATCGGCTCAGCACTGAAGCCAGTCAGTTGAGTCGGCCATTGCTTGAACGGCGTGGCTGGCGTGTGGTGGCACCAGAAACGATTGCGATTGGCGGTGTGGAGTTTGAGCGCTATCGCATGGCCAAGGATTTGCTCCAGGCCTGAAGTTGATGCAAGGCAGTGAGAGCTTTGCCGTTTTGGAGCACCTCTTGTGCACGTTCAAGGCCAGCCTCGAGGGTTCCACTCCGACCTGCAAACCAGAGATAGGCTCCAGCATTCCAACGCAAGGCACTCAATAATGGGCCACTGTTGTTGAGCGCTGCGAGGGCCTGTTGGGTCCAGGTTGCAGCATCAGTCCATTCCAGATCTGCTTCATGGCAGTCATGGTCTCGTGGGTGAAGAATGAGACGTTGCGCTTGGCCCTGATCAACCCGTGCCGTGATGCAGGCGCGTCCGATGGGGAGGTCGGTACCGCCCTCCAAGCCTTTGACGGTGACCACTTTGGTTTCTGCGGCAAGGCGGAGTGCTTCCCATGCCCGACTCTCCGTTGGAGGGTGAACGAAACCGCTGATTAAGAGGTGCTCGCCCTGATGGGGGGTCCAGAGCAACTCAAGGCTGGCGACAGGGGGGCGTTTGCCCAATTCTTCGCGATAAGTGATCAAGCTTTCGGCGATTGTGAAGTGATCGGGTTGATGCACCAAAGCGAAGCCATTGCTGTCGAGTCCGTCTTGCACCGTTGCCAGTGGGA
>CAXDNN010000106.1:0-6612 GCA_963990675.1 uncultured Synechococcus sp. | reverse complement strand
TTTTCAAGCAGAAGACGGCATACGAGATTCGCCTTAGTCTCGTGGGCTCGGAGATGTGTATAAGAGACAGGGCCCAAACCAACGCTTCGTCTTCTTGCTCTTCACCGTTTTGGTTTTGGTCTCCAGCAGCTTGAAGAGCTGATGGATCTGGCTCAGGATCCGCCTGAACAACATCTACA
Organism: uncultured Synechococcus sp.; assembly: GCA_963990675.1. Lineage (GTDB taxonomy): Bacteria > Cyanobacteriota > Cyanobacteriia > PCC-6307 > Cyanobiaceae > Parasynechococcus. The sequence continues at coordinate 6,433 of CAXDNN010000106.1, read as the reverse complement.
GGCGGTTGTTCCTCAACCTCTGGGGCCGATGCCGTTGAAGGATCCTCTGCTCCAACCGCTGGTGAAGCGGGCGTTGCAGGGGGCTCCCCTGGCGATGAGGACTGACGCTCGAACCAGTTGAACACCATCAGTCCGCTGCAGTGGATTGAGCGTCATGGAAACGACGCAACACACCATTAATCATTCGCCGACCTTGCTCGTCGCTGTATCGATTCGCCAGTTCAACGGCCTCATTGAACGCCACAGGAGCAGGTGTGCCCATGGTTTGAAGATCAACAACAGCCAGGCGAAGAATGTCGCGATCAATGCGCGGGAGTCGAGCCAGGCGCCAACCTTCCATCACTTGATCCAATCTCGCGTCGATGCTCTCGCGTTGTCGGATCACCTGAGCAATGCGTTCCATCGCAGCAGAACGAATTTGTTCTTGATCAGCCAAGAGCAGAAGCCTCGGGAGTTCAAGCGTGGCTGAAAGGCCATTCAAAACCTGTTCAGCAGCGCTTAACGATGAACGCAGATGATCACGGACAACGTCAATGGTGGAAGCCTGACCCTGTTGAAGTTCACTATCGAGGAGATGTTGCTGAGCTTGATCCAGTTCCGTAGCGGATGAATCGAGAGCTTCTCGCCAATGTTGAGTGAGGCTTTCAAGGGCCTTTTCAAGCAGGGACTCGATCCCTAAATCAGCTGTCGAAGACTTGTTCTGTTCCGACACTTGACCGAGCACCAGCAAGGCCAACTCGCGGGAAAGAGATCGTGAGGCCATGTCTTAGCTGGAGGGAGATGCGGAGGCCCGCAACTGAGCCATGAGGCTGGAGAAGCTGCGATTCACAGGGGCTTCTTGCTCATCTGGATTCACGATTCCAGCAGAAATGATCGTGCGGAACGCTTCCTCCACGGAAATATTCAGTTCTCGCACCGAACCCTCCGGCACAAGCGTGTACCAACCGGTGGTTGGATTTGGTGCCGTGGGGATAAACACGCTCAACAGTGGTGTTTCCAGATCGGATTGCAGTGAAGGACCAACCTCGCCGGTGACGAAGCCAACACTGAACAGCCCTTCTCTTGGATATTCGACGAGAACGACTCGGCGGAAGCGGGCCGAATTGCCGCCCAAAACAGTTTCAAGCAACTGCTTGAGCGTTTTGTAAACGGAGCCCGCAAGAGGAATCCGGGTCAGTGTTCCCTCGCCGAATTCGAGCAACCATCGACCCACAATGTTGCGGGCCATGAGACCAATCAAAAGGATCCCCATCAGAGGAACCGTGAGCCCAAGGGCCAAGTTGATCAGATCCTGAAGAAGCGGATTCAGGGTGATGAAAGGATTGAACTGCTTCGGAATCGACGTCAAGAACGCCAGCACAAACCGGCTGACAATCGTGGATAGCCAGATTGTGGTTGCCAGTGGAATGACCACCAGTAACCCTGCAATCAGGTCATTTTTGAGATCTTGCTGAAGCCGTTCGCCCAGCGGTAGATCAGGTCTGGGATTGGACTGAACCAAGGAGCCTCTGCGCCCAGAGTCAGGGAGTTCATCCAACCTAACCAGCAATCAGATCACTGCAGTGAGTGCAAGCAACACAAAAGCAATTGCCAAAACAACAGCGGTAGCCGTTCCGCCAATCAACCGTTGCCGAAATTCGCGGGTCTGTTGCGACTCCACCCGTTTGAGTTGCGTGTCCATTTGGCTGATCTGCTCATCAATCATCGTTTCCGCAGCACGCTGCTTGTCCTCCTTGGTGGCATCAGCGGCCAACTGTCCCGCTTGGGCTAGCTGTTCACCCAAAGAAGCCACCTGCTCGGGATCGTCGCGAAACGCCCGGGCTTCCTTCATCGCGGCCCGTCCTTGCTCGAGATTCTGAGTTTTCGACAAATCACCAGCACCGCTGCTTATGGACATCGGAACGGCCACCACCATGCCAATCGCTAAGAGAGCCGAAAATGCACAAATCACAATCCGCAATGGCGTGACCTGCTGTTGCGGGTTCTCAAGACGTGATCCAATCAGACAGGTCAACAGACCGATAAAACCCAGTGGGGCCAGCGCAACCAAAGGTCCAGTGATCTGAGGAGGAGTCGCCTCCGCTGACCAGTCGGCTCCTACCAAGACCGCGGCCATCTGAAGGACGAGAACGAGAACCATCGTGAGGCCCAACCAACGAAGCAGGGATGCCAGGCGTCCCGTTTCGGTTCCCGTCACGTGAAGATGAAAAAACAGGTCCTCACCATACGGTCGATGTCAGGGCAACACCCAGATCACCTCAAACCCTTGAGCAAAGCTTTGAAGCAGCGGGCTAGGGAAGAAGGATTTGATCCGGTTGGAATCGCCCGTCTGCCTGGAAGTCCCCGCCTACAGCTGAGGACAGAAGCCTTACAACGTTGGCTCGATCACGGGTACCAAGCCGATATGGCTTGGATGGCAGCGCCACGCCGACGCGATGCTTCGCAACTTTTAGAGGGGGTACAAAGCCTGTTGGCCGTGGGATTGAACTACTACGTTTCTGAGGAACCAGCCCCAGGATCCCTAAAGGTGGCGCGCTACGGCTGGGGTCGCGATTACCACCGCGTCGTGGAGCAACGTCTGCGACGGGTAGGGCGTTGGTTATCCGAACAACAGCCCAACTGCCAATGGCGCATTTGTGTCGACGCCTCGCCCCTGTTGGACAAAGCCTGGGCGGAAGAAGCTGGGCTGGGTTGGATCGGAAAACACAGCAATGTGATCCATCCCCATCGGGGCTCATGGATGGTGATTGGCCACCTCCTCACAACAGAACCGCTCCACGCGGATGCTCCCGCTGCAAGCCTTTGTGGACGATGTGTCGCTTGCATCGAGGCCTGCCCTACCGATGCCATCCGCGAACCATTTGTTGTTGATGCCCAACGATGCTTGGCGTTTCACACCATCGAAAACCGAGATCCTGATCTTCCAGATGCAATCAAAACGTCACTAGGACCATGGATCGCGGGTTGTGATATCTGCCAAGACGTTTGTCCCTGGAACCATCGGGATCTGCCGCGCAGTGAAGATCCTGAGATGCAACCTCGACCATGGCTTCTCAATGTGAATGCGCAAGACCTTCAGCACTGGGACGATGCCACGTGGGATCAACAGTTACGGGGGTCGGCTTTACGACGAATCAAACCTTGGATGTGGCGTAGAAATGCTGCTGCAGCACAACCGGAACTGCCTCCTAACCTCTAAATAACAAAGACCAGTGGACGTGCTTCGAGGAATCCAATTCAAACGAAGCCTGACCGCGGCACTGCTCAGCATCAGCAGCTTTTGTCTGGTCGCTCCAGCCCAAGCCTTGGTGCCCTACGTCTACTTACCAACAGAGGTAGAACTCTCCGGATCTTCCCTTGGAATCGGGCGAACCGCAGCTCAACTGCTGCAAATGGGCCAACCCAAAGAAGCCGCACAACTTGCCGCTTTAGCTGTTCGCCTCAATCCCAACGATGAACGGTTGTGGACTGTTCTCGCTGAAGCACAACTTCGAAGCAACCAACTGAAAGACGCCAGTCAATCGCTGGCGAAAGCCAAAAAAATCAATCCCAACAATGCTGGGCTCTGGTTTGCAGAGGCAGCGATTGCCCTGCGGGCTGAACGACCGGAAGAAGCAATTCCGCTCATTCAACGCGGATTGCAAATAGACGCAAACAATGCCGCTGCATACTTCGATCTCGGGAATGCACGGATCATGCAAAACAATTTTGCAATGGCTCTTGAATCCTTCGAAAAAGCAACTGAAATCAAACCGGAGTTTTGGGAAGCCCTCAACAATCAAGCCCTTGTTCTGTTCGAACTGGGGGAACATGACGAAGCCATTCGACGTTGGCGACGGGTGCTCAAGCTGGAACAGAACGCAGAACCAATGCTGGCCTTAGCTGCAGCGTTACACCAACAGGGCGACCAGAACGAAGCTTTATCGCTGGCCAAAGAAGCCCTATCCAAAAATCCCAATTACGTTTTGCCGATGCATCAAAAAGAGCAGCTCTGGGGTTCCCATGTGAGGCATGCCACAGCAAACTTGTTGCGTGAAGCAGCACTTGCCAGCAGCGTTGAACGGGCCCAGGCCAATGCCACCTGGAAAAAACGTCAGTGAACGTCTGTAGGCTGAGCAACTTCCGCCCCAATATCCGCGGACAGGATGGCTGAGGAGCGCGTTCAACCGATCGCCCTGCATCAAGAGATGCAGCGCTCCTACCTGGAATACGCGATGAGTGTGATCGTGGGTCGGGCCTTGCCCGATGCCCGCGACGGTCTCAAGCCGGTGCAGCGTCGAATCCTCTACGCGATGCAAGAACTGGGGTTAACCCCAGATCGGCCTTACAGAAAATGCGCCCGTGTTGTTGGTGATGTTCTCGGGAAATACCACCCCCACGGAGATCAGGCGGTCTACGACGCGCTCGTACGACTCGTTCAAACCTTTGCTAGCCGAAATCCTCTTTTGGATGGACACGGCAATTTCGGATCGGTTGATGACGATCCGCCAGCCGCGATGCGTTACACCGAAACGCGTCTAGCTCCCATTGCCCATCAAGCTCTGCTTGAAGAAATCGGTGATGACACCGTCGACTTTGCATCGAACTTCGATGGCTCCCAACAAGAACCAACGGTTCTCCCCGCACAACTCCCCTTCCTTCTCCTCAATGGTTGTTCTGGCATCGCCGTCGGCATGGCCACGAGCATTCCACCCCACAACTTGGGTGAGGTTGTAGACGGCCTCATTGCTCTCATTCGACAACCAGGCCTCAGCGACGAACGTCTTTTAGAACTCATTCCCGGCCCTGATTTTCCAACCGGTGGAGAAGTACTACTCAGCTCAGGCCTCCAAGACACCTACCTCCAGGGCCGCGGCAGTATCCCAATGCGGGGCGTAGCGCACACAGAAGAGGTGCAACTTGGAAAGGGTCGCCACAAACGAAACGCCGTTGTCGTAACTGAACTTCCCTATCAACTCAGCAAAGCGGGCTGGATCGAAAAGCTGGCTGAGTCGGTGAACGACGGAAAAATTGGTGGCATCGCTGACATCCGCGATGAAAGTGATCGAGATGGCATGCGGGTTGTGGTGGAACTTCGCCGCGATGCTGAACCCGACAAGGTGCTCAAAGACCTCCAGCGCCGAACGGCATTACAGAGCAATTTCGGTGCCATCCTGCTCGCCCTTGTGAACGGTCAGCCCCAGCAACTTTCACTACGGCAACTCCTCCAAACCTTCCTCGACTACAGGGAACTCACCCTGATTCGGCGAACAAGCCACGCCCTCCGCAAAACAGAAGATCGCCTTGAAGTGGTGGAGGGCCTGATCACAGCTCTGAACAACCTTCAAGCCGTGATCGCCATGATCCAAGAAGCCAAAGATGCCGCCTCCGCTCGCGCCAGCTTGATGGTGCGATTGGACCTCAACGAGCGTCAGGCTGATGCCGTATTAGCGATGCCGCTCCGGCGCTTAACAGGACTGGAGCAGGAAAGCTTGCGCCAAGAAGTCGACAACCTCCGAGACGAGCGAGAACGATTGAAATTGCTCCTCGAAAATCGGGATCAGTTGCTCGATGCCATGGTCGGAGAACTAAAGACACTGAAAAAACGCTTCTCGACTCCACGACGCACTCGGCTCGTGGAAGGCGGGGATGCCTTGATCGCAGAACGAGCTGCCAGCCAACGCCCCAACACGGAGCTGCTCCGCCAGCAAGCCCTAGCGGCCCTCCCCGGTGATGGTCGACTGCTGATCCAAGCGGACGGACAAGTGAAGATCGTGACCCCGCAGGTGCTGGGTCGTCTTCATTTTGGTGATCCCTGTCCGGTGAGTGATGCCCCCTCGCCTGCTCGTGTAATCCTTCCGATTGAACCGCCACCGCGACTTCTCGCCATCAGTGCCAACGGTCGTGTTGCCCTTGTGCGTTGGGAGTTTGCAGGGCAACAACCAGGAGCCTTGGAACGATTCCTTCCCAGCGGGTTGGAAGGTGACCCGATCGTGGCGCTCGCACCCCTACCAATGCAGGAGAGCAGTGACCTCAGCCTGGGCTTGCTAAGCAGCGATGGACGCTTCAAACGACTTCCACTTGCAGAAGTCTTGGAATTGTCTGGACGCGCCACCAGCGTTGTGAAGCTGAAAGACGGCGTTCAACTCAAAGCCGCTGTGATTTGCCGTGAGCACCACGATCTGATCTTGGTGAGCGACATCGGTCGAATGTTGCGTCTTCCGATCAATGAAGACGTGCTTCCGCTGATGGGACGACTTGCCCAAGGGCCAATGACCATGCGGTTGCTTCCTGAAGAACATCTCATCGGTGCCCTCTGTCCAACGGAACCAACCGTGTTGTTGGTGAGTCAACAAGGTCATTTAGCGCGCATCGATCTCAGCTCCTGTCTCTTATACACATCTGACGCTGCCGACGAAGGCTTAGGTGTAGATCTCGGTGGTCGCCGTATCAT
>CAXDNN010000105.1:0-6627 GCA_963990675.1 uncultured Synechococcus sp. | reverse complement strand
AGACAGGCCATGGGCACGACCACAGCCATGGGCACGAGCATGCCGATCATTTGGAAATCGAGGGATTCACATCCCTGTCGTTCAAAAGCGATGGCCCTTTTGCTCTGCGGAAATTTCAGAATTTCCTCGACAATGAACTGGCCCAAGAGGTGTTCCGGGCCAAGGGGATTCTTTGGTTCAACGAAAGCGAGAGGCGCCACGTTTTCCACCTTGCTGGCAAACGTTTTTCCATTGACGACTCCGAATGGACCGGTGATCGCAAAAACCAACTCGTATTGATCGGCCGAAACCTCGACCACGCTCGGTTGCGCCAACAATTGCAAGCGTGTGTGGCAAACGATGCTGGAAAGGGTTTTTCCTGAACAGGCACGAGTTAAAAAAGCCGACTAATGTTTGCGCATGCAAGACACCTTGATGGCTGAGCCCCTCGTCCTTGTTTCACTCCTGTTAATCACCAGTTTTCTGTTGTGGCTTCTGGCCGACTCAGACGATGACAACAGTGGCGGCGGCTTAAGACAGCCAGTCTTGGTGCCGATTCCAGTCCGTCGGAATCAACACTGATTCCGCTTATCCCTCGCAACCCAGATCATCCCCACTCCGGTGGGGCTTTTTTTTATCCATTTCGACGAATCCCAGCGGGTCAAGCCAAACCCTTCGCAAAGCCTGATTAGGTGCTGACCCAACGTCTGCCAAACCGGATGAGATGAGCAACGAGGTCGAAGTGGCCCCCAGAGACCACGACAACCTCAGCTCCATGCCATTGCGTCTTCGTCGCAGCCCTTTCCACAAAACCCTCAAAGAGCCATGAGCCGGAAAGTCCTGGCCGGATTAGCTGCAACCCTCGCCCTATTGGCAATTTGGCCACTGTTCAACCTGATCGCAGAAGGGCTGCGGGGCCTCGTGAACGGGTTCGGCAGCCTTGGACCGGATGGCGGTCGTCAAATCAGCGGCACCCTGTCCCTACTCCTCGGAAGCGCCCTCGTTGGCACCATCATTGGAACAGCGAACGGCTGGTTGCTGATCAACTGCCGCTTCCCAGGACGGCGATGGCTGCGCATTGCGCAACTCATCCCATTGGCGACTCCGGCATATCTGCTCTCAGCCACCTTGGTCGACCTCGGAAGTCGCCAGGGTTGGCGCATCCATGGCCTCGGCTGGGGGGTCTTGGTCATGGCATTAGCGACCTATCCCTATGTCTTTCTCCTCAGCACTGAAAGCTTTGCCATGAGTGGACGGCGGCAGCTGGAGGCTTGTCGAAGTTTGGGGGTGGGGCCTTGGGCCGCCTTCCGAAGGGTTGCACTTCCCATCGCCATCCCCGCGATTGGCGCTGGCGTGGCCTTGATGGGAATGGAAATTGTGAATGAGCTGGGTGCTGTTCAACTGCTGGGCATCCCAAGCCTGTCTGCGGGAATCCTTGAAGCCTGGCAAGCCGATGGCAATCCCACGGGTGCGATCAGCCTTGCGCTCATCACCCTGGTCATTGTGCTGAGTCTGGTGATGGGCGAGCGGCGACTGCGCCGCCGAAGTCGCCGCTGGAGTGACGGCGTAGCCGGTGGCGATGCCACGGCTTGGCCCTTGCAAGGGGTGCGTGCCCTGAGCGCCCAATTAATCGCGGTCATTCCACCGCTTCTGAGCCTGGGGACTCCTTTGTTTTGGGTCCTGACCAATTTGGATCAACTCCAAACCAACTTCACCAACGACCTACTCCAGCTCAGCCTGCGCAGTCTGCTTCTGGCGTTAGCCGCGGCCATTCTTGCCGTCGGCGCTGCGGTGTTGCTGGCCATTGCCAAACGCTGGAGTACTGCACCCTGGTTGCGCAGCCTGACGTTTCTGGCAGGGATGGGCTATGCCATCCCGGGCACGGTTTTAGCGCTTGCTCTTCTCCTCACTGGAGCACCCTGGCAAATCGCACCACTCGCCCTCTTGCTGTGGGGCTACAGCGACCGCTTTTTAGCCGTTGCCAAGAGCGGCCTCGACGCAGCCCTGGAACGGATCAGTCCCAACCTTGATGAGGCCGCCACAGGAATGGGCTTCGATTGGCATCAGGTTCTCCGCCGCATTCACTTGCCGCTTTTGCGCGGACCCATGACCGTTGGACTGCTCCTGGTCTTTGTCGACACAATCAAAGAGCTCCCGCTTACCTTCGCGTTGCGTCCGTTTGACTTCGACACCCTTTCTGTACGGGTGTATCAATATGCGAGCGACGAACGACTGGCAGAAGCCCTGCTCCCAGCCTTGATGATCCTGGTCTTGGGTCTCATTGCGGCAATGGCCCTGGTGCCCACCCTTGATCAAAGCTCCCACAAACGATCGATCCAGGATTAAGCCCGCCTTGCGAACCAATCAAGGATCTGGCGATCGGCTCGGAACGATCCAACCGCTAGGACATCCGCCAGGGTTGAAATCAGTCGATAACTGAGCACCACCGCCAACAGAGGAGCTTCAGCCACAGCTCCGCCCAGTCGCAGCAGCAGAGTGGCTTCGAAAACACCCAACCCACCGGGCGCACCCGGAACAACCAAACCAACGGCGTAGGCCAAACCAAAGGCTGCCAGCCACTGCGAAGGCGCAGGCTGGGCTAAGTCAAAGGCCTGAACACAACAAAAGAAACCAGAAAAGCGACACAGCACAAAAATCAGTTCGGCGGCAAAAGGCGACCAGGGATATCCCGTGCGACCACTGCCCTCAACCTCGAATGGGCGATCCCCAGCCATCTGAAGCTGCGTTGCTTTCGATCGCTCTAAGCGCTGCAGGATTGGCTCTCGCCAGCGGGGCAACAGCAGCAAAGCCGGGATGGGAGCCAACACAACCAAACCGTTTTGCCATCCACCGGCCATCAGCATCAGCAGAGAGGCCGCCACAATCAGCAGGGGGTCAAGGATGACCCCAGCCAAAGCGGCACCTCCTCCCATAGAGGGGCGAAGCGAACGGACACGCTCCACCAGGTGCCAGATACCCCCGGGCAAATACTTCAGCAGGTTGCTGCGTACAAACAATGGCACCACCGCCAGGTCGACAGGCACAGAACCCAGCCACCCCAACACCACACGCCAGGCCACGCCATTCATCAAGATGCTCAGCCAGGTGAGCCCAAGCCCAAGCAGCAGCCACCACCAGCCTTGGCTATCCAAGCTCTGCTGGCGCAATTGTGCACTCTGCTGAACGAGAGCAATACCAATGAATGCAAGGCTCGCCAGGGTGATCCACAACTTTGGCGACCGCCATTTGTCCATCACCAACTCCAGTCCGCATCGCAGATGAATGGAGCGGCCACCGCCGCCGTCCGCAACTCCGCCACAGAGCACCCGGTGCGGCGACTCATCAACTCCAAATCGTCGGATTCGGGTTTCACCGTGCAACGACCATCGGGCCGCTTGACCTGCTTAGCGGGAAGCATGCCCCAAGGAGTATCGAGCAATCCAATCCGGCGTGGGAGCAACCAGCGGCCCTGAAGGCGTTCGCGCACACCAATACTGGTGCCAGCGTTGAACCACACCTGCCGCACCTGTTCTGCAACATCCGGCTCCACTAGAGCGATCACAGCATGACCAGATCGTCCTTTTTTCATCACCAAAGGGTGGGCTGCCACATCAACGGCCCCTGCTTCCCGCAAACGTTCCAGCAGCAAGGCCAAATCCTCTGGCGTGGCGTCATCCAGCCATGCCTCCTGAACCACAAGCGACTGCCATCGAGGAACATCCGCCAGCTCTTCAGGGTTGGAGTCAAGCAGCAGCCTCACCAAATTGGGGCGATCCAACTCACGGTGTCCTAAGCCAATACCCACCAACGCTGGCGTGAATCGGGCTGGCGGCACGAAGCCATCAGCCCAAACGGCCATTAAGGCCAGGCCCGTCGGAGTCACTAGCTCGCCCTCAGGAGCATTGGGGCTCTGAATGAGCGGAATACGCTGGCGGCGGGCAAGCTCCAACACAGCTGGCACCGGCACAGGGAGAAGGCCATGGGCTGTTCGAACCATGCCTCGTCCGGCGGGCAGAGGAGAACAACAAATCCGTGAAGGATTGAGCTGGTGAAGCGCCGCACACACCCCCACCACATCCACAAGGGCATCAACAGCGCCCACCTCATGGAAATGCACAGACTCCGTGGATGAACCATGCACGGTTGCTTCAGCCTCAGCGAGAGCTGTAAACACCGCCAAAACTCGCTCTTTTAAAGCAGTTGAGAGAGGTGCCTCAACAATTTGCTGTCGAATATCAGCCCAGTGACGATGGGGAGGTTGAGTTTCCAATCCCGTCACACTGACCCGCTGTCCGCGCAGACCACCACTGCGGGCTTCTACAACGTCGATGCGATAACAACCGGCCAGTCCCAAGCTGTTCAGCGGCTCCTCGATCGCCGAGATCGGAACGCCAAGGTCGAGGAGACCTGCCAAAAGCATGTCTCCTGCCAAACCAGTTGGGGCATCTACCCAAAGCGTGGTCATCTCGCCAGGCGTGGGGCGGCCTCTAACAGAGTTGTCGCCTGTTGGTCCAGTTCGTCGCGCTGATCACGTAACTGCTGCTCGATCTCGCGACGGGCGCGGCGTTGCTCCCGTTGCGCTGTATTGGCGTCATGACCGGACATTCCCCAGAGACGACCAAGGAGAGCCCGATCATCAGCACCACCACGTGCCTTACCGAACACCAACTTTTCCGCGGCAATACCCGCTTGAAGTACGCGACTCCAGCGACGCAAGTCCTCGAGGGGCATTCGCACGCTTTCAGGAACGACGAATTCAGTGGCACCGTTACTGGCCAACCCTGCTTGGACACAAGCGAGCGTTCCAACTAAAACCCGCTGAACGGGCAAATCCTCGGTTTCGGCAATCAAAAGATGTCCTGCTTCATGCACTGCGATTCGGCGCAAACGCTCCTGCCCGCCGGGCAGGGCTTCCGCCAAGATGTGTCCTCCCATGCCTTGCCAACTCGCAGCATCCACGCTGAAGGCGATCAAGCCGCCAAGAACGAACACAACAATCCAGGCGGACGACAAGCCCATCGCAGGGCCGAACGCACCAAGACCAGTTATTCCTGCGACAACCAAGCCGGCCCGCAAGGTGCTGGTGGAACCCTGACCCTGTTCTGCCATTAACGACTGCTGCGGCTGGTAGCCGCTCCACGACCACCCTTGGATTTACCGCCACGGGTCGGCATTGGCGCGATCACCTCATGCTGCTCCAGGTGGAGTTCTTGCCCCTGACGACGAAGGTCGAGACTGACGAAATGGCGTAGATGCTCGAGAGGTAGTTCACCCTTAATCGACACCTTGAAGGGCAATGGACGCTTGCCATCGCGACGCGGGAGTTGTCGCACTTTGACCACCATCTCGCCCGTTTCCGGCTTGGTGTAGATCAACTCTCCACGAATGGAGAAGTAATCATCACCTTGAGGGAGTGTGTCGTCCACATCGTTTTGATCCGGAGAGAGGGTGCTCGGCTCCCAAACACCAGCGATCTGGAGGTGAAGGTGTTCGCTATCCCGACAACGGGGATACACCACCCACAGATGGGGTTGATCCATGGCGAGATGACGGCGCATCAGGGTTAAGACCCTGCCAAGCACAACGGTTTCGAGTTCAAGGCCATTGGAGTCCGTCAGCACGCCACGCGTGACCTGATCAGGGTCTGTCGGGGTGTAAGTGCCACGAACAAGACCGATGGCCCGGAACTGCAACGGCTCGGTGACCGGGGGAATCGGATGGGCGCGCATTGAGCTGGTCCGGGCAGAGCAAAAATCCGTGTGATGACTGTAGCCAGCTCTCAGCAATCGCCTCAGACTGGCGTGAACGATCAAGGTCCATGCCTGGTCCAAAACGAATGCTGCTGCTGGGCCTGTCCCTTGTCAGTGCTTCGTTTTTGGGGTGGAGTCTTGCCGCATCGCTCACCACCCAAACCTCTGCCCTCGCCAAGCGGACGGATGAAGATCTCCAGGCAGAGCAGCTCCTCAAACACCTGGACGAGCAGGGTGAGTTAGCGCCAAGCACGCGACGCACCCTGCTGGAACGGCTCCTTGTCCAAGGTCGTTTTGAGGACGCTTTGGTGGTGCTCCAGCCTTGGCGTGCGGAGCAACCTCGCTCCCTCAATCTCGCCCTACTGAGTGCCGATCTTCAACGGCTGACAGGCGATACGGATGGGGCCCTGAACGAACTGAAGCAACTGCTGCGCTTGCATCCACTCGACACCCAAGTGCTGCAGTTGCTGTTGTTGGTGGAGCAAACCAATAGCAATGGAATGCAAGCCCTTGAAGACCTAAAACAACGCTTTAACGGCCAACAAGCCGGAACTCGCTTAGAGCTGGGCTTGTTACTGGCGGACGTTCAACGCCAAGAGGGGCAGCCCGAAGCAGCTGCGGCTCTGTATCGCCAGCTCGCCAATGAATCTCCCTCTGACATCCGTCCGCCCTTGGCCTTGGCGTTATTGAAACGTGATGAAGGAAAGGTTATGGAGGTCCAAGCGCTCCTACACCTAGTACGGCAAAGCCGTGCCACCGATGGGGACACCATCGACTTGATCGACCAACTGGCGGTGAGCTGGGGGTTAAACGCAGCCCGTAGACACCCAACAGAATCGATAATCCCAACGCCTGTCTCTTATACACATCTCCGAGCCCACGAGACTAAGGCGAATCT
>CAXDNN010000104.1:0-6927 GCA_963990675.1 uncultured Synechococcus sp. | reverse complement strand
CAGCGTCAGATGTGTATAAGAGACAGAAATTGCAGCGTTCAATCTAAAGAACATCAGTTGAATCATCTCGATCAGCATTTTTCAGGCTATCTCCCAAATCAAATTGATCGTCTTCAGAGTCTACCTCGGCAGCATCGGTAACATTTTGATTGACCAAGGCCATAGCCTGCTCTAAATCCCCCTGAAATATCACCTCGCCAAGTCCATTAAGCACCATACCCTTGTTACAGAATTCCCGCAGAAAACGATTATTTCCACCCGTTGAGATCAGAGAATTACCCTCAAGTTGACGATGGAAGAGTGCTCGCAAAGGCATCGCTTTTCTGGACATTAAATATCTAAATTTTGGCACAAGGTAAACATCAAATGAGAACAAAATTGATATCGCCATGTAAAAATAATCTTTCTGCTCTTTCTCCAGTTCCCTCAGTTTTGAAGAAGATTCGATTGACTGAGCCTTCAGAACTTCGTCAAAATCTTCTAATGTTATCAATGACTTTTCCAAGCAATCACTGTAAATATTAGACAAAAAGTCTAGGCTTTGATCAATGGTCAACTTGCTGTCCAAACCGCCTTCGCCTCCAAGAGGCCAACTGACCGTTCCTCGCTGCACAATTTCTCCGGATACAGGCTTGACTAAATCTGAAAGAGTTGCCATTAGTTGATAACTCAAAAATGAATTTGTCGTCATCACGGCAAGCCTATCGCCAGGGTTGAGCCACCAATTCCAAGGAGATGGAATAAGAACACTTGAATCAGACTTATCAGCCCGCAAAACAAATTCATCGAATGCCAAAATCGGCTTGGCCGAGCTCGAAGAATTCAACACCTAACGAATCAACTCGACATGCTTTTCATCTTACCAGATTCTTATCACATCGCCCAGGAAGAGTAGAAAAAAGAAAACTATACAAAGGATTCAAGCACGTTCAAGAATCCACCCCCTCGCACCCCTTAGTAAGCCAGTTCGGCAACGTTTTTCAAGACGTTCAATAATCAATTGCAACGCTTTTTCTCCCATCGTTTGAAGCACGCTTTTTGGTATCCAAACCGTTGCTGATTCTGATTTCAACTCCAGACTTAAATCGGCTTCGGCAACAAGACTCCGTTCCCCAGGAAAAATCTTGGCACGACAACAAAAGAACACCAATGAATCAAGCTTTCCAAGCCCCCGTATTGTGCAATCTTCAAATTCAATCAGCAAACTGGCATTAATCCAACGCGCACGAAATATCACTTCCGGCTGAATACTGAACATTAATAACGAATAGGGCCTAGAGACGTAATAAAAACGTCCTCCTTCTGACTGTTGAACTTTCTTGCGGTTGAGCAGTGCTTTGAGGGGTCGAGCTGGGTCTGAAAGATAGGCCTCGAGTTGGGCCGCCGTTCCTCCAGGAAGCTCAAGATCAAGGCGATGAGAGCGGTGAACCTTCAACAGGCAAGCGCAGACGGGACTCGATGAAACGACCTAGAACCAAGTTCAGGCTCAACGTCATCATGGATGATCAGGATCTCCATGAACAGCCCGGGAAGCCCCAATGACCCGATCGTTCCGTACCGAGCACGACAGTCTTGGTCCTGTCGACGTCAGTGACGACGCCCTATGGGGTGCTCAGACGGAACGCTCCCTTCGCAATTTTGCGATCAGCAATGAGCGCATTCCCGTTGAACTCATCCATGCATTGGCATTGATTAAGCAAAGCTGTGCAGCCGTGAATGCGCGTCATGGCGTGCTCAGCCAAGAGCTCGCCGACAAAATCATCTCCGCTGCCAAGGCCATTGCCACAGGCCAGCATGACGATCAATTCCCCCTCAAGGTCTGGCAAACGGGGAGTGGCACCCAAACGAACATGAATGTGAATGAGGTGATCAGCAACCTGATTTCCCGTCGCGAAGGAACACCACTGGGTAGCCATCAGCCGGTTCATCCGAATGATCATGTGAATCGCTCACAATCAACGAACGATGTCTTTCCTGCCGCGATCCACGTGGCCGCAACGCAGCAGCTCACCCATTCACTTCTCCCAGCAGTTCGAGCTCTGATTGACGCTTTGGATATCAAGGCCGAGGCATGGTTTCCGATCGTCAAAATTGGCCGCACTCACCTTCAAGATGCGGTGCCCCTCCGCCTAGGGGATGAAGTTTCGGCATGGCGCGATCAGCTCAAGCTTTGCCGGTCGTGGATTGAAGACAGCCTCACCCCTTTGGCAGCATTGCCTTTAGGGGGAACAGCAGTCGGTACAGGATTGAATACACCCCAAGGCTTCAGCACGGATGTGGCGGAGGAGCTTTGTCGCGCCGCCGGTTTGTCGTTCCGTCCCGCTGACAATTTGTTTGCCGTCATGGCAGGACATGACGCCCTGGTGCATGCCATGGGGCAGCTGCGTGGATTGGCGGTGGCGCTGTTACGCATCGCCAATGACATTCGACTGCTGGGCTGCGGTCCGCGGGCAGGACTTGGGGAATTGCAACTACCTGCCAACGAACCAGGAAGTTCGATCATGCCGGGGAAAATCAACCCCACCCAATGCGAGGCCATGGCCATGGTGTGTACCCAAGTCATCGGACTGGATGCGGCGGTGGCTGCCGCTGGCGCTGGGGGGCATCTGCAGATGAATGTGTTCAAGCCGCTCATTGGATTCAACCTTCTCCAATCCATTCGCCTGCTCAGCGATGCGATCGATAGCTTTCGCAAAAATTTGGTGGAAGGGCTACAACCCAACCAACAGCAAATCCAAGCGTTTGTTGAGCGATCGCTGATGCTCGTGACGGCTTTAACGCCTCGAATCGGGTATGAAAAAGCCAGCGCAATCGCACAACATGCCCATGAGCGGGGGCTGACATTGAAAGAAGCAGCCCTTGAGCTGGGGCACATCAGCGCCTCTGACTTCGATCAATTGGTAGACCCCATCAAGATGGCAATCCCTCACCCATAACGTCAGGCGGCACGCTCGGTCGCGGGATTGAGTCCTCCAGCCATCCCCGCGCGGGGATCCTCAAGCTCAGCCACGGGAAAACGATTGATTGCCTTTAGCGCTTGCTTGGCATGGCTCCGTAACTGCTCACTAATCGCTTCGCAATAGGGAACCTGGGCGAGAAGATCGACCGTTCTCCGCATAATGCGCACCACATCCCCTTCATCTAAGGAGGTGTTGGCGATCAAATCGCTCCAGGATGTTCCCTTCGCCCAGGCCTCGACAAGGCCCATCAACTCGGGCTCCCACCAGGCCGGCACCACAACACTGGCCCGCTCTTGCGCACGGAGCAACTCCCGCCGCAAGCCGGATAAATCCTGCAACGCCTCTTCTGCGGGGCCAGATGGAGGGAAGCCACTCCATAGATCCGGTCGATTCACCTCGGTGCTGATCGCCTCGAACACGGCAGCCAGGTTGGGCGGATCAAGCTCATCCAAATGTCCACTCATCAGAGCAAGGCCAAGCCATAGCTCGTTGTCCCCACGCAAAGCCGCCACAGTTCGTCCAACTTCTGTGGGATCGAGATCATCCAGACAGCCAAATTGTTGAAGGATGTCCTTCAACGCCAAAAACATGTCCCAGTGACGATTGGAACGGTGATGAAGCAACCGTTGCCGCTCAGCGATTTCGTGCTCCAACTCCTCCATTCGACGCCGGTGTTTTTTGAGTTGCTTGCGGTCACCCCAACGGTGGGCTGGATGCTGCTCAAGTTCCGACTCCAACTGCTGCACCAAACGGGCTTGGGTAAGAACCTCGCCCGCCAGGTCGTATTGAGGGGTGGTCATGTCGTGGCGGCGGGCCATATGGGCCACGGCCAAAGCAAGCTGTCCACTGGCTTGATCCCCATGGCGGATCTCACCCGACCGCTGCAACACCGGAGGAGCCACCCCATCCACCTGAAGGCAGCTCAGTTCGGCGTGAAGACTGACAACGCCCTGACAGGGCAACAAAATCCAAACGTTGTCGTCCGTGAGACAAAGCAATCGGGGGAATTGGCCTGGCCCATTCACCTTTTCAACAATCACGGCTGGAGTCACCCGTCCGCGAAGCTGGGGTGACTTCAAACTCACCAAGGCTCCGTTGCTGGCGAATTGCAGCGCCTGGGTGAGTTCATTGGCGAGAGTTTCCTCAGCCTGTTGCTGAAGAATCCTCAGCAAGCGACGCTCTTCCCGCAGGCGTCCACGCTCTTTTTCATAGTCCTCAAAATCTTCCCAAGGAACATCACCGGCAACCCCGTCCAGCTGGCTGAGCTGAAGCCGCAACTGGGAGAGCATCTCTTCGTCATCAACGAGGTCTAAACCTGCGAGATAGCGACCGAAGCTGCGTTGGACTAATTCCCTGGCCTTCTCGAGGCTGTGACGCTGCAAGAGATTGAGGACCATTCCATAGCTAGGGGTGAACTGACTCACCAACGGGTCAGCCGGACTTGTGGCCAGCTGACCCGCTTCCCGAACCCCCTCAAACCGGCTTTGGACCGTGACGACATATCCCTGGGAATCCAAGCCGCGTCGACCGGCGCGACCAGCCATCTGCAAAAACTCGCTCCCCATCAACGGACGATGACCCCGCTCGGTTCGCTTCGATAACGACGCAATCACAGTGCTCCGAGCCGGCATGTTGATCCCCGCAGCAAGGGTTTCAGTGGCGAACACCACCTTCACCAACCCCTGCTGAAACAGTTCCTCAATGAGCTCTTTCCAAGCGGGCAATACCCCCGCATGGTGTGCCGCAATCCCTCGCATCAGAGCATCAGCATGGATGCCATCCCGCACCGCCTCTGGGTTGGCTGCGCTGTAGGCCGCTAGCCGAGCATGAATGCGTGCCTGTTCGTCTTGGGACACAAGGCATTGAGCACCCAAATCCCGTACCGATTTGTCGCAACCTCGGCGGCTAAAGATGAAATAGATCGCCGGCAACATGTCACGTTGCGCCATCTGCGCCACAACAAAACTGATGGGGGGAGCTTCTGGCTGAGGTGGCTTGTTGGAGCGCCCCTTGCGCTTTTGTCCCTTCGGAGCCCGCCAAACTTTGCAATTGGGGTGCAAGCCGGTGCCGGCCTCGTTCAGCAGAGGATGCAATCCTTTGGCGCTACAAAAGCTGAACTGCAAGGGCACGGGACGGTGGTCGCTGACGATCAGCGTTGTGGGCCCATGCACCTTTTCAATCCAATCGGTAAGTTGGCCCGCGTTAGCAACGGTGGCCGACAACGCAACGAGTTGAACGGGAGGCGGGCAATGAATAATCGATTCTTCCCAAACGGTTCCTCGCTGGGAATCATTCATGTAGTGGCATTCATCCAGCACCACGGCTTCCACATCAGCGAGAGGATCGTCATGCTCATCGGCCTCGGCATAGAGCATGTTCCGGAAGATTTCCGTGGTCATCACCACGATTGATGCCTCCCGATTCACACTCAAATCACCGGTTAACAAGCCAACGTTTTCATCGCCAAACTGTTCGCGAAAGTCACGCAATTTCTGATTGGAAAGTGCTTTTAGGGGAGTTGTATAAAAAACTTTCTGACCATGGGCGAGAGCGCGATATATGGCGTATTCCCCTACCAAGGTTTTGCCCGAGCCGGTGGGAGCACTCACCACAACTGAGTGCCCTTGGTTGAGCGCATCAATGGCTTCTAACTGAAAGTCATCCAGCGGGAATGGGAAGCATTGGCTTGGATCCAGCCCGGACCCTGAAGCTGCAGCATCGGACGCCTGAGTCGAAGGTTCCGGCTGAGCATTAGTCATCAACGAATCTTAGGGAGCGTTGTCACCGCACCTTGAAAGAACATGCCTTGAGAGAACGTGCCATAAAACACCGAGCCTGGAAACCCAGCTTTGACACAGATGAATTGCCAGTGCATGCAAAATCGACGAGCCAATCAAGTCGACAGCGGCCCATGCCGAGACGAATTTGATCTTGATGAGACAACCTCAAGCTTTGTGGCGAAAACAGCTGATTTTGTGATGGAGCTGATGACAGAAGCTCCGCATCGGTGCCATGACTGAGACACTCCGGCGTAACGATGTGACTACCAGCCAGCTTTTACAGACTCTTCCTTCCGAGGACACCTTGATCGATGCCCTACGCGGTTGTCGGCATACGGAGGAATTGGAAGCCCTCGAGCAACGGCTCAAGGGAGTGCACGAGGCACCACCTTTATTTGAGTGGATTTGCGACCTCCTCGTGGCGCGGCGTATTTCGCGAGGACTGGCCGCACGATTGCTGACTCAACTGCATTCTCAACACCAACAGAGCACTTAGCCCTTGGGTGGTTGACGGCTTGTCTGTCGCCAAAGGGCCGCCAAAGCACTGCCAATTAGGCAATGAATCACCGCCGAAATGGCCCCAGGAAGCGCGGTGATTGGACTGGAAAATCCACCGCTACGGGCCAATACCACTGCTAAGCCCGAATTCTGCATGCCCACCTCAATGCTGATGGTGCGTTGAACAAGGCCCCCTTCATCCACTAAACGGGGCACCAACCAACCCAGCAGAAATCCAGCGCCATGCAGGAGGACACAGGCCAGAAACAACCTTGCCCCCTGCTGTTGCAACACCGAGGCTTGGCTTCCAACAATGCTCGCCACGATCATCACGATGGCAAGCACAGCCAATGGAGCCATCACCGGCTCCACCCGACTCGCCATTCGCGGCAGCCCCTGCTTGAGCAGAACGCCCAATGCCACAGGGAACAGCACCACTTGCAGAACTTTGATCAGCAACAACCCCCCATCAATGGGCACGTACTGACTGGCCAACAACGCCGTGAGTTGGGGTGTGAGCACAACCGCCACCAGCGTGCTCACCGTGGTCATCACCACGGACAAGGCCACATCGGCACGACCAATCAATGCCACAACATTGCTGGCCGTTCCACCCGGACACTGTCTCTTATACACATCTGACGCTGCCGACGAAGGCTTAGGTGTAGATCTCGGTGGTCGCCGTATCA
>CAXDNN010000103.1:0-7002 GCA_963990675.1 uncultured Synechococcus sp. | reverse complement strand
TTTTTCAAGCAGAAGACGGCATACGAGATTCGCCTTAGTCTCGTGGGCTCGGAGATGTGTATAAGAGACAGTTAAAGATGTTTGGAACGCTTGTTAAAGCTGCCGTTTTCCTAGCGACTGGTTTCGGTTTAACGGTGGGATCAATCCCATCTCCTGCTTTTGCTCAGGCCAACCTTCGCAATAGCTTCCCGGGGCGTCGGGTTGGTGGGGGAACCCGGGGTGAGTGCAGTGCTCGGACCCTCGTTCATCTTGTGCCTGATAGCAGCGTCTTTGCGCCTGGTGCCTCCGGTGATTTGGCACTGGTGCAAGGCCCGACGGCCAATCCCGTCAGTTTGACGATGACGTTCAAACCCGAAGCGGGTGGTGCATCCACCAGCCAGACGCTGCCCGCTTCTTCTGCGGGAGTTACCTTGGTCAGCCGATCCGCCATTAGTGCTCCAACCATCTGGGAATCGGGATTTGATTGCGCCTCTGGCGATGCAGCAGCGAGTGCAGATCCCTTGTCCTTCATTGAAACGGCGTCTCCGCCGGCGGTGAGTTTGCTTCTGTCCACTACTGAAGCCAGCGACACGCAAGTTCAGAAGAGCTTGCAGGCGTTACGCCAAAGCTGCGGAGGAACGGTGCCCGCAGCGGAAACCCTGGCTCAGTTCGGCTTGGCGGATGTGGTTACAGCTGAGTGGCCTCAGCAGCTTCCGGTGCGTTGTCCATCTTGAGTTCACTCACTTCGAGCGGTTCTTCGCGCCCCTTTACCTGCACAGGCCCCCAATACTCAAGATCTAGGCGGCTCTTGAAAGTTGGATCAAGCAGATCAAGGGTGGTGCTGGAGAGCAGCACCCGAAGAACACCCTCATGACGCTGTTTGTCGAGACTTTCCAGCCGTGACGCGCAGTTGACGGAGTCGCCGATGACGGCGTATTCGATTCGCTCGGCGCTGCCCATGGACCCCACCAGGGCTTCGCCTGAATGAATGCCCATGCGGATTCTCATTGTTGGTTCTTGGTCTTGCAGCAGGTCCTTGTTGAGCTGTTCCAGTCCAGCTTTGATTTCCATCGCAGCTTCGATCGCGGCCTGCGCTTCTGCCTTGCTGTTCTGCTCGAGGGGAACCCCAAACACAGCAAGCATTCCATCGCCGGTGAATTTGTTCACCATGCCGCCGCGCTTGGTCACAGCTGGAACGCAGACCTCCATGCCGCGGTTGAGCCAGTCCATCAGTGCGCGCGGACTCATCCCTTCCGACACACTCGTGAAGTTCACCGTATCGGTGAACAGCACTGTGACGGGAAGTTGGCGACCCTCGAATCGCCCGTCGCTCAGAAGTTCATCACGCTGATCCCAGAGCTGTTGAGCCACGGCTGGTGAGGTGGTTTGCCCCAGCAGTTGTTTGATCTGTTGTGAATGCTGTTGGCTCATGGCACCCCGGCGTAGCCAAGCGGCCCCGCCCATGCTCAACAGACCGAAGGTGGGCATGGCGATCCCCACCCAGATGTGCTCCCAGAGCAGCCAAGTCAGCCCACCGGCGACCCCGGCGCTGAGTGCAACGACCACGAGTACGCTGCGCCTCAGGGTCGGCACCTTTTCCCCAAGCAGCGTTCCGCTGGCCATGCAGAGAAGGATCAGGCTCAGGTTGCCCCAGCCCGGCATGATCCAGCCCGTGTTCAGGGTTCCGTTGTGGTGATCGAGCAGCGTGGCCACACGGTTGGCGTGGATTTCCACCCCAGATATTTGGAACACCTCTTCTGATTGACCGAAACGGGTGTGAGGGACGTTGAAGAGATCCCTCAGGGATGGCGCCGTACTCCCGATCAGCACAATTTGATCGCGAATGGCCTCATCAGGGACTTCGCCATCCAGCAGCTGGGCCAGTGAATAGAACTTATAGCTCCACGGTTCGCGGAACCGAAGCAGACGCTGGAGTCCAAGCCCAGCGTCGATTTCGTTGTGGTATCCACCCCCATCCGCGCTGAGCCAGGCATCTTGATGGCTTCCGGCATCCATCGCCTCCCGCAGACGGCGATCACCGGTGGCCACCTCCATTACGCGCATGGCGAACGACACTGTCGCTTCGTCTTGGCCGGTCACGTGCACGAGGTCGCGGCGCAGGACGCCGTCGGCGTCGAGGCTCAGGTCGTTGTACGACTGACGTTCGGTAGGGGTCCCCGGAACTGGGCCGATGCCAGACGCCACATTGAAAATGGAGACCAAGGTCGGTTCGTCTCGGAACCGATCACGAAGGCATTGTTGTTGTGGGCCAACCCCTTTATCGCGATAAATATCGAAGCCGATCGCAACGACCCCATTGTTGTTGAGCTTGTCAAAGGCTTGGCAGAACAGACCGTCATCAATCGGCCAGCCAAAGCGTTGAATATCGCTTTCTTCGATTCCTATCAGTGTGATTTTTGTGTCTTTACCAGAGGGTGCTTTGCGCTCATTAGTGACTAAGTCGTAGATCAATAGATCGATCGTTTGAGCAACACCAGTGCTGCGAAGCAAAATTAAAACAACTAGGGCTCCAAGAAATGGGCCGACACGTTGTATCAACTGATTGGCTTTTTTCATCCCTGTAGGTAAGTGGTCTGGTCGAGGCTTGTCATCAAATGATCCATGAGACGCCGGGCATCTTCAATTCGTAAAACTCCACGTTGAATGGCTGCTTCTGATGACTGTCGCAGCCGTTCCACCATTAAAGCTGGATCGTGTTGCATAACTTCCAGTACATCTGCGTTGGTGTTTCCTTTCAGAACATGATCGAGGAGATAGCCATTCCCGCGTTGGTTCATCCGCACGTGGACTGCATTTGTGCTGCCAAATAGGTTGTGCAGATTGCCCATCACTTCCTGATAGGCACCTCCTAAAAACATGCCAATCACATAGGACTCTTCGTCTTTCAAGGGATGAAGTTCAAGGAGATGTTTCGGTTGACCGACATCGATGAACCGGGCCATTTTGCCGTCTGAGTCGCAGGTCAGGTCGGCGAAATGACCGAGTTCCGTTGGTTGTTCATCGAGCCGGTGGATTGGCATTAATGGAAAGAGCTGATCGATGGCCCAGGTGTCGGGTGCGGACCGGAACACTGACAAGTTGGCGTAGTAGGTGCACGCCATGGCCTGCTGCAGGCCGCGCAGGTCTTCATGAATGGGTGTGTTGCTTGGAAGCAGCCCATGGATGGCTCTTGCGCAAGTCCATGTGAGTTGCTCAGCCATGGCTCGCTGTTCAAGCCGGATATAGCCCAAACGAAAAGCGGCAAGGGCATCCTCGCGAAATTTCACGGCATCATTCCAAGCCTCTTGAAGCAGCCGCATGTCGGCCTTTGAGTCCGCATCGATGTTGCGGATGTGGCTCAGCGTGTCCCGAAGATTTCGAACCGGTAGTGGTTCGTCTTGTTGTTGGGGCGGCTCCTCCTCGGGAGTACGACCGCAGCCCAGCACGTTGAACAACAGCACTGAGAAGTGGCTTGAAATCGCCCGGCCACTTTCACTAACAAGTGTTGGGACAGGAACCTGGTGGGGCTCACAACATTCCTGAACTGTGGCGACGACGTCGTTGGCGTAGTTCTGCAAGGAGTAATTCGTCGACGCTGCGGAGGCCGTATGGCTCCCGTCGTAGTCGACGCCGAGACCACCGCCTACATCGAGAAAACCCATGGGAGCCCCGAGGCGCGTCAGTTCGACGTAGATCTGCCCGGCCTCTTGAAGGGCATCCTTGAGCACGGCGATGTCGTTGATCTGGCTTCCGATATGAAAGTGAAGCAGCCGTAAGTCTTGAAGAAGTCCCGCCGCCTCGAGGGCGCGAACTGTCTGCAACATTTCCGTGAGATCGAGGCCGAATTTTGCCCTCTCCCCCACTGAACTTCCCCAGCGGCCGGTACTCCGGCTCGAGAGCTTGGCCCGGATTCCAATGAAAGGTGATGCCCCGAGGGACTGGCTGGCCTGGATAATTCGCTCCACTTCATCGGCTTGTTCGATCACCACCACGGCTTGATGGCCAAGTCTCCTAGCCAAGATGGCTGTTTCGATGTAACGACGATCCTTGTAGCCGTTGCAGATCAGGAGAGCTTCTGGGTTGCTGGTCAGCGAGAGTGCGATGAGGAGCTCTGCTTTGCTGCCAGCTTCCAGTCCGAAATTCCAGCGGTTGCCACAATCAACGAGGTGCTCAACAACGTGGCGTTGCTGATTGCACTTGATCGGGAAGACACCTTGATAGTTCCCTTCATAGGCGTAATGGTTGATCGCCCGTTCAAAGGCTGCGTGGAGTCGCTCTAGACGATCCTCGAGGATGTCGTCGAAACGGATCAGCAATGGAGGGTGCAGATCTCGGGCCTCTAGACCCTCTAAGAGCTCTACTAAATCCAGGGAACCGCTGCGGTCACCCCGTGGTTGAACAACGATATGACCTTTGGCGTTAATCGAAAAATAAGGATCTCCCCAACGATTCAACCCATATAGATCCGCGCTGCTGGCCACAGACCAGGACCGTTCTGCTCCGGTCTGCACCATGGCTTTGCCTGCTGACTAGGAGAAACATAAAGGCCGCCCTCAGTTTGATGCTTGCCAAGCGGAGGGTTGTCCGCAGACGATGGCTTGACTCTCAAGCTTTTTTCATGGCCGAACGCTCTTTCGTTGCGATCAAGCCCGATGGTGTCCAGCGGGGACTCGTCGGCGAGATCCTTGGCCGTTTCGAGCGCAAGGGCTTCAAATTGGTTGGCCTTAAGCAAATCACGCCAAGCCGTGCCCTTGCTGAGCAGCACTACGGGGTTCACAAGGAGCGTCCCTTCTTCTCAGGCCTCGTGAATTTCATTACCTCGGGCCCTGTGGTGGCGATGGTTTGGGAAGGCGACGGTGTGATTGCCAGTGCCCGCAAATTGATTGGCGCCACCAAACCCCTCGAAGCCGAGCCCGGAACCATCCGTGGTGATCTGGCTGTGAATATTGGCCGCAATGTCATTCACGGTTCTGACGCTCCAGAAACCGCAGCGTTTGAAATCGGTTTGTGGTTCACTCCTGAGGAGCTGAGCGATTGGACCCCTTCTGATCAGACCTGGCGCGTCGAAAGCTGATCAAAAGGCATAGCGGAGCTTGGTGTGGACTCCATGGCCCAGCCACCAGTCGTTCCAGAGGCCTGGGTTGTCGTCTGTTTCGAAGGTGTTCACCCAGCCAAGCTCCACTTGCCATCGATCTTTGGTGTAGCGCGCGATTAATCCGCCTGATCCCACCTGATCTTCGAAGGTCACGCCAGCGAGTTCGGTGTGGATCCCTCCTTTGCCGATATAAGGGATGAGTTGCAGTTGTTGCTGGTCGTCCTTCCAGACAGTCCAAATCAGTTCACCAACGGTGAGCCAGCCACTGTCGCCACTGGCGATGCTGCCCGGCAAGCCGATCAGCCCAACATCGCTGCCGAGGCTGAATCCCATGCTTGAGGGCAATGAACTCAAGGCCACCTGACCGGCTCCACGCAGGTTCACCGAGACATTTGGGGCGGCCAGCAACGTGAGATTGGCGAGCCCACCAAGGGCTCGCGCTTCCCCTACATCAATGCCCAGGCGATCGAAGTTATGAAGGTGCTTGTCACTGGTGATGCCAGGAAAGCCTTGGAGGAAGTAGCCATTGGCATTCCATGCGGCGGGGCCAGTGATGCCACTCACCGTGGTGCTGAGCTTCACATTGCCGCTTTTCACATAGCCGTCTTTTCCCCCACCCACCACTAAGAACGGTGCGCTGGAGTTGCCTTCGAAGCTGGCTGTGCGGCTCGCACTGATTCCAGCAGCGCCCGTCCAAGAGAGGCCTGCGCCTTGGTGGAACACGGTGTCGACCTGGATCAGCCCTTGAAACGTCCGGAAATTGAGTTTGTGTAAGTCTCCTTTGAACTCAACGAAATTGCCGTGGCTGTAGCCCACTGAACCTGTGAGGTTCCATTTGTCTGACAGTGGGTAGGTGTATGTGGCTGACAGAAGCGTTGATCCGAGCTCCAGCTGTCCGTCGTTTTTGAGTTCAAAAAACAGCAGGGCGGTGTCAGCCCGTTTGAACAAATCCTGCTGAAGTAAAACGGCGTTGGATCGCCATTCACCATTGCCCGGGGAACCGTTATTGCTAATGCTGAAGTCTCCGCGCAGAGGTGTGGGTGGTGCGGCTTCAACACCCAGGGTGACCACGGCTTTGGTGGGGTCACTGCCGAGACGACCCATGTTGCCGCTGATTTCTCCAACGCCGCCGCGTCGCACTTTTACCAGTGCCTTTTCGAGCGTTGGGATATGCAGCACGCCACCCAGTAAAGGTTCGAGCTGAGCTTCGACTTTGGTCTTGAGTTCTGCGTTGCTGCTTTCGATCTGCAACTCAGCGATCACACCCATGACAATTTCTAGGGCGCCGGGAACAGGGTCCGGAAGGGTGTAAACCCGCGTGTTGACGTAACCGTCTTTGATAAAGCGTGCCGTGAGTGCTGCGGCGCAGGCATTCAGGGTTTCTGCTGGGGTTGCTTTACCGCAGTTCTTCAGGGCGTTGTCGATGTCCTCCTTGGAGTAGGGCGTATCGCCGATGACCGTTGGTCGCCAGCTTGGGATCAACGCGGGACGTCCTTCTGCCGTTGGCGGCTCTGCCTCCTCCTGATTGGGCGTAAGCCCTGGATCGAGGATCGGTTGATCAGCGGGTTGCGTTAGTCGTTCCTGTGGCGCTGTTGTTGCTGGCAGGCGGACTGGTCCTGGCTGGATGGGAGGAGCAACCAGTTGGGCCAGCAATAACATCAGAAAATTTTTTTCATGCCAGTTTATTCTGGCTCTTCCAAAAGTTTTCTACACATCGATGGTCGGCTCTGTCACTGATCCATCAATTCTCTAAGGCAGCAATCGATACCAGATCACTCTTAGATCAATCTTTTTTGATCTGTATGGATGGCAGCTCTAAGAGCGCCTAGCCTGCAGATTCTTTGTTTCGGCAGTCATCGGATGGGGGCTATGTCTCGCCTCTGTCTCTTATACACATCTCCGAGCCCACGAGACTAAGGCGAATCTCG
>CAXDNN010000102.1:0-7018 GCA_963990675.1 uncultured Synechococcus sp. | reverse complement strand
AATGATACGGCGACCACCGAGATCTACACCTAAGCCTTCGTCGGCAGCGTCAGATGTGTATAAGAGACAGGCTCCGAACCAGAACCCACCCCAGCCCCTACGCCTGAGCCCACGCCAGCGCCAATGGCTGGTGTGTCCTTGCTTGAACAGGCCGCGGCGCAACGTCAGCAGCGGCAAGAAGAGCAGGAGATTCGTGCGCTTGAGGTGGCCCCGGTATCGACGCCTGAACCGACCACCATCACAGCTCCGGTTCCAGCCGCAGACGCTGTGGAGCCGACCCTGGGTGAATTCGATGAAGACTTCACCTGGTCTGCAGAGGTTTTGGCAGCGCAGGGCCGACGCGCTGATCAGATTTCGCTTGAGGAAATTGATTGGCTTGGACGGCTCCGTCGCGGTCTGGAGAAGACACGGCAAGGCTTTGTCACTGGCCTGTTGGAAAACCTTGGCGACGATCCCCTCACGCCAGAGGTGTTAGACGAACTCGAGACCCTTCTGCTGCGTGCCGATGCTGGAGTTCAGGCCACCGATCAGGTGCTTGAAGCGTTGCGACAGCGAATGAATGAAGAGGTTGTGGATCCCGTTGAGGGAATTCGTTTCCTTAAGGATCAACTGCGCGGTTTGCTGGATGCTCCGATTAAGACCAGCGGCGTTCCACTGCTTGCGCCCGAGCGGGGTCGTCTCAACATCTGGTTGATGGTCGGAGTGAACGGCGTCGGCAAAACCACAACGCTCGGGAAATTGGCAAATCTTGCTGTACGGAGTGGGTATTCAGCCCTCATCGCAGCCGCAGATACCTTTCGCGCAGCAGCCGTTCAACAGGTCGAGGTTTGGGGTGAACGCAGCGATGTTCCGGTGGTTTCAAATCCCAGTAGCAATGCTGATCCAGCTGCGGTGGTGTTCGATGCCATCGGCGCTGCTCGGTCCCGTGAAACCGATCTGCTGTTGGTGGATACGGCAGGGCGATTGCAGACCAAGCACAACTTGATGGAAGAACTGCAGAAGGTTCGGAAAATCATTGATCGTCTCGCCCCAGAGGCGAATGTTGAGTCGTTGTTGGTGCTAGATGCCAGCCAAGGTCAGAACGGTTTGCGCCAAGCGATGGCTTTTGCGAAAGCAGCTGGTTTAACCGGAGTTGTTGTGACCAAACTCGATGGCACGGCCCGAGGTGGTGTCGCTTTAGCGGTGTCGTCGGAAGCGGGTTTACCCATCCGTTTCATTGGCGCTGGAGAGGGAATCCGTGATCTCCGGCCGTTCAACAGTTTTGAATTCGTTGAGGCTCTACTGGCTGGACGATGAACTGTTGCTACGTTGCGCGTCTTAAGGGGTCGCAGCGTTGAGCAGCAAGCCACCCCGTCGTCATCCCAGCCCAGCCCAGCGGGCTGTGGCTCCTTCGCCGCAGGCGATGGCGTCGTTGCGTCAACTGTTCGACAGTTTGAGCAGCGAACAGAGACGCAACCAGGATCTTCTGGTGTCGCTGGCTTTTGCCCTTCGCAGTTTTACCAACCTGCATCGCTTTTTAGAGCTGGTGCCGGTTGTGGTGTCTCGACTTGTGGGAGTCGATGGTGCTCTCATCGTGCCGTTTCAATCTGATGGTCGTTTGTGGCGCGATCAACTTCAGGCTGTCCCTGTTGAGCAGTCCCAGGATCTTTTTCGCCGCTTAGCGGGCTTCCAGCCTGGGGAATCGGCTGGTTTTGGCACCGATGAGGCCCAGGTGTTGGCCTTGGATCGATTGGTCCAACGCTGTCTGCCGAAGGCGGGCTTATTTGCCACATCCGTGGTGGTTCGCGGGCGATGTCGTGGTCGGTTGTACGTGTTTGATCCCACGTCGGAATTGGTTTGGACAGAGGTGCATCGCCGTCATGCCCAATTGGTGGCCGATTTGGCGGGTGTGGCGATCGAGAATGATTTGATGTTGCAGGATGCCCGTCGCCATGAACGGGTTGATCGTCAGCTGAGCATTGGGGCGGAAATTCAGGCTCAATTGCTGCCCGATCATTGTCCGGTGATTGAGGGTGTGGAGCTTGCCGCTCGATGCCGTCCAGCGTTTCAAGTGGGTGGTGATTACTACGACTTCATTCCCACGCGTCCTGAACTCATTGGTCGTCGACGGGAACGTGGACGCTGGGCTCTGGTTATGGGCGATGTGATGGGAAAGGGTGTTCCCGCTGGTCTGCTGATGACCATGTTGCGGGGGATGCTCCGCGCAGAAGTTCTCAGTGGATTGCCACCCGATCGCATCCTTCATGACCTCAACCAACTGGCTCAAGAGGACCTCGCGCAATCCCACCGATTCGTGACGTTGTTTTATTCGGATTTCGATCCGCGAACCCGTCGTTTGCGATATGCCAATGCAGCCCATAACCCCCCTTTGCTTTGGCGCTCAGAGCAAAGAAGTGTCAGCAGGTTGGATGCTGCAGGTTTGCTGATTGGATTACAGCCGGAGGCTGACTACGGGCTTGGTGAAGTGCGGCTGGATCCGGGTGATGTTCTCCTGTATTACACCGATGGCGTTACTGAAGCGCCTGGATTAACGGGAGACCGCTTTGATGAAGCTCGGTTGATTCGTGCTTTGGAGAGTGCCTGCCGCAGTGGACAAGGGTCCCAGGGAATTCTTGACACCTTGTTTGAGCGTCTCGATCGATTTGTGGGGGCGAATCGACAGCTGGAAGATGACGCCTCCATGGTGGTGTTGAAAGTGCCCGAGGCGGTCACACTGCCGAACATGGTTGTTTAACAGCCTTTGGGCGAGCATCCTTCCGCCTGACAAGCTGTGGGTATTGATGAAGAAATCGATGGCTGGTGGGGTGACAGGCGGCGCCGACGGCACCTGGAGTGATCGCTTCGAGCAAGGCTTGCATCCCTTTATTGAAGTGTTCAACGCTTCGATTGGGTTTGATCTCACCTTGCTTCAGGAGGATTTGGATGGGTCGATTGCCCATGCACGGATGCTGGGTTCCTGCGGGGTGATCAGTGTTGAGGAGGCAGAGCAGTTGGTGCAGGGTTTGGAAATGATTCGGAGCGAGGCCCATGCGGGAACGTTTCAGCCTGGCCTTGCCGATGAAGACGTTCATTTCGCCGTTGAGCGTCGATTGATTGCGCTGTTGGGGCCGGTTGGCAAAAAATTGCACACCGGCCGGAGTCGCAATGATCAAGTGGGAACGGATTTGCGGTTGTGGTTGCGGCGCCGCTTGGACGAATTAGAGGGCGATCTTCAACGCTTGCAGCGGGCTCTTGTGGCGCAGGCGGATTTGCATCGCCGCACGATGATTCCTGGTTACACCCACCTCCAACGGGCTCAGCCGCTTTGTTTGGCGCATCACCTTCTGGCTTACGTCGAGATGTTGGAGCGGGATCGGTTGCGGCTTCACGATGTGCGCAGTCGGGTGAACATTTGCCCCCTTGGCGCGGCCGCGTTGGCTGGAACCCCGGTACCCATTGATCGTCAGCAGACGGCTAAGGCTTTGGGATTTGATGCGATCTATGCCAACAGCCTTGATGCGGTGAGTGATCGTGATTTTTGTGTGGAGTTTTCGGCGGCGGCTTCATTAGTGATGGCCCATCTCAGCCGTTTGGCTGAGGAGGTGATTGCTTGGGCATCAGAGGAGTTCAGGTTCGTTCGCCTCAGTGATCGCTGTGCAACCGGCAGCAGTTTGATGCCGCAGAAAAAAAATCCTGATGTGCCCGAATTGGTGCGTGGCAAATGCGGACGGGTGTTTGGCCATCTGCAAGGCCTTCTCACCATGATCAAGGGCCTTCCGTTGGCTTACAACAAAGATTTCCAAGAAGATAAAGAAGCTCTTTTCGATGCATTTCGGACCACCCGCGATTGCATTGAGGCCATGGCGATTCTGTTTGAAGAAGGTCTTGAGTTCCGTATGGAACGTTTGAACGCGGCCGTGGAACAAGATTTCTCAAATGCCACCGATGTGGCTGATTACCTCGTCGCGAAGGGAGTTCCCTTCCGTGAGGCCTATCAACTTGTTGGTGCTGTTGTTCGCCGATGCCTTGATGAAGGTTGTTTGCTAAGAGATTTGAGCCTTTCGGCATGGCAGGAGTTGCATCCAGCGTTTGAGGCTGACTTGCACGATGCGCTTGCCCCGCAGGCGGTTGTGGCCGCTCGCCGTAGTGAAGGTGGAACAGGATTTGACCGCGTGGATGAACAATTAGGCCGCTGGCTGCAGCATTTGAACGGAACGCAACCTGTGGGATGACTCTCTTGCGCTGCCGGGTCTACGCTGAAGACGCCAGTGGTACGTCACTTCGTTCCGGAGTCATGGCCCGATGGCAATGTTCCAGGCCCCTTTGGTCCATTTTTTCGTACCCGGTCCACGCAGAACGTGAGCATTTTTGTTGGCAACCTTCCCTTCCGCGCTGAGCAGGAGGACGTGACTGAGCTGTTTGCCCAGTTCGGTGAAGTCGTGAATTGTGCCCTTCCCCTCGAGCGGGATACAGGCCGAAAACGCGGATTTGCTTTTGTCGAAATGTCCGACGATGCAGCTGAAGAAGCTGCGATCGAAGGCCTACAGGGTGCTGAGCTCATGGGCCGCCCGCTTCGTATCAACAAAGCAGAGCCTCGCGGTAGCGCCCCACGTCGTGGCGGCGGCTACGGCGGCGGTGGTGGTGGCGGCTACGGCGGTGGTGGTGGCGGCTACGGCGGTGGCGGCTACGGCGGCGGTGGTGATCGCCCCTCCGGTGCCCGTGGTTGGGAAGATCGCAGCTATGGCGCCCGCGACAGTGCTGCTCCCCAAGGCGGGAATGCCTATGACGAAGGCCGTATTCGTCGTCGTCGCTCCTCTGGTGGCGGCGGTACCGGTGGCGATGACTTTTCTGGTTATGGCGGAGCCGAGGGCTAGTCGCCCTTCAAGCTCTTTTCTTTAGAGGCCCGCGTCCTTCAGTTGACGTCCGGCCTCTATCAAGATGTTGAGATCGGCGCCTTTGTGTTGGGATCGTTCCCCCAGCTCGCGTCGCCATTGGCGTGCACCGGGGACACCTTCAACGAGTTGAACCAGATGTCGGCATAGATCCCAAAGCCGACCTCCTCGGTGCAAATGCAGCGCGGCATGGGGAATCAAGCCTTCAACCACATCCGATGCCAACAGTTGTCGTGGCGCTTCCCCGTAGATCAAATAGTCGATATCTGCCCATCGCAAAGGATGGGCGTAGGCGGCTCGGCCAACCATCGCTCCATCGCATTCATCCAGGGCCACCAAACAATCCTCGGGTGTTTCGAGACCACCATTGAGTTCGATCAATAAATCTGGGCGACGTTGTTTGAGTGCGACAACGCGCTCGTGCTGCAGGGGTGGGATGGTTCGATTTTGTTTGGGATCTAAACCCTCCAACCATGCTTTGCGCGCATGAACAGAAAATCGTTGAGCTCCGGCCGCAGCCACCCGATCAACAAATGCTGTGAGCAACTCGTCGTTATCGAGATCGTCAATGCCAATCCTGTGTTTTACGGTCACGGGTAGTGCAGTGGCTTGACCCATTGCTTCAATACAGCGGGCTACGAGATCGGGATCGGCCATTAAGCAAGCCCCGAAGTTACCGGCTTGCACC
Organism: uncultured Synechococcus sp.; assembly: GCA_963990675.1. Classification (GTDB taxonomy): domain Bacteria; phylum Cyanobacteriota; class Cyanobacteriia; order PCC-6307; family Cyanobiaceae; genus Parasynechococcus. Next base: position 1,459 of record CAXDNN010000102.1, on the reverse strand, counting down.
CTTTGGCTGGGGCACCCCACATTCAGATTGATTTCGTCGTAGCCCCAGTCCAAAGCGAGGCGGGCAGCATCGGCAAGAAGCTTGGGGTCATCGCCACCCACCTGCAGCGCAATGGGGTGTTCGATGGGATCGAAATCGAGAAGCCGGTCGCGTCGGTTGGTGTAATGCAGGGCTTGAGCCACCACCATCTCCGTATAGAGAAGGGCTCGACGGCTGATCTGTCGCATCAGCACCCGAAAGTGCCGATCCGTGCAATCGAGCATTGGCGCCACGCTGAAGCGGTGGGCAGCCACGGTTGTTGGGCTTCCAACCTCGGTCATGGATCCATTAGAACCGCTCGAGTTCCCTGGTTCAGGACTGATGACCAATAGTTCGGCTGTTCTGTCCCGCCGTTCATTGATGTTTGCTGCACTAACCGGTGTTTTTGGCAGTTTTTGGCGGCCGAAAATGGTTCTAGCGGCCTCCAAGGCCAATGATCCTCATTGGGATCTCAGTCCTGCGGTTTGGCGAGAGCGCCTATCCCCCCAAGCCTTTGACGTCCTCCGTAACGAGGGCACTGAGCGTCCGTTTACCAGTTCGTTGAATGATGAAAAACGCAGCGGTAACTACCACTGCGCTGGATGCGATTTGGCGTTGTTTTCATCCGAGGCAAAGTTCGACAGCGGAACGGGTTGGCCCAGTTTTTGGCAACCGCTCAGCCAAGCGATTGAGACGAAAGTAGATTTCAAATTGATCGTCCCGCGCACGGAATATCACTGTTCGCGCTGCGGTGGCCATCAGGGCCATGTGTTTAATGACGGACCCCGACCAACTGGAAAGCGTTACTGCAACAACGGAGTCGCCCTCGTCTTCCGCCCCGCAACCTGAATCAGCGGATCGTTGGAACCTTGTGGTGATTGGTGGTGGTGCGGCTGGATTTATGGCCGCCATCACCGCTGCTGAGCAGGGAGTCCAGCGCGTGCTCGTTCTGGAGGGCACCCCTGAGCTTCTCAACAAAGTTCGAATCAGTGGGGGTGGTCGTTGCAACGTCACCCACGCCTGCTGGGATCCAGCGGAACTTGTCGGTCATTACCCCCGCGGCCAGAGGGCGTTGAAAGGCATGTTCAGTCGGTTTGCCGCCGGAGATTCCATCGCTTGGTTTGCGGATCGAGGCTTAGTCCTCATTGAGGAGGCTGATGGTCGGATGTTTCCGGAGCAGAACCGTTCGGAAGCGGTGATTCAGTGCCTGAAGCAGGCCGCTCAGACGGCGGGTGTGCAGGTGCAAACGCGGGTGATGGTGCAGCGTTTATCAGCGCAGTTAGAGGGCGGTTTTTTAGTGGATGGCCGCGGCTTGGATCAGCCCTTGTTGGCTCACAAGGTGATGTTGGCCACTGGCGGCCATCCCAGCGGCCGCAAGATGGCCGAACACCTTGGTCATCAGCTAGTGCCCTGTCTCTTATACACATCTGACGCTGCCGAC
>CAXDNN010000101.1:0-7302 GCA_963990675.1 uncultured Synechococcus sp. | reverse complement strand
GGCAGTCGTTCTGCCCCTGAAATTCGCTTGATCGCGGCGGAGGTGGTGGCCTGGTTGCGCGATCAAAAGGTTTCCACCGTGGTGATGGCCTGCAACACCACCAATGCCTTAGCCCGTGATGTGGCCGAGGGGCAGGCAGGGGGGCCGGTGATTGGCTTGATCGGAGCAGCCGCGGCCATGGTTCAAACCGCTCGGGTTGGCGTCATGGCAACGCCTGCGACGGTTGCATCCCAGGCCTATCGCTCCAGCATCGAAGCGCTTCATCCCGGCACCCTGGTGGTTGAACAGGCTTGTCCAGCCTTCGTTCCCTTGATCGAGTCCGGTGACTTGAGCAGCGATGAGCTTCGCCGCACTGCCAAGGAGTACTTGAAGCCCATGCTGACGGCCTCTGTGGAGTCGATCGTGCTCGGCTGCACCCACTACCCGTTATTGGAGCCATTGCTGCGGCAGTTGTTACCGGATTCCGTCCAGTTGATTGATCCCGCTGTGGGTGTGGCGCGTCAGCTGGACGCGGTTCTTGGAGCGCCGAAACCGTCCATTGGCGAGGGACTTCATCTTGATGAGTGCCGGTTCTGTGTCACGGCTGATCCGCATGGGTTCGCCACCCGGGCTACCCCCTGGCTTGGAGAACGTCCACGCGTCCAGCTGGAAGTGCTGCAATCCTGAAGCTGTGGCCACTAGGATCGCGGCGCCGAGGGGTTTCATGATCACCGTCACCGAGCTGCTTCAACCGGTTGAAACCGATCTCGAGACTTTGCTCGGCGATTTACGCAATTTGATTGGCGCGGGGCATCCCATCCTTCAGGCTGCAGCAGAACATTTGTTCAGTGCTGGAGGTAAGCGGATTCGCCCCGGCATCGTTTTGTTGATTTCCAGAGCCCTCGCTGCCGATGGTGAGCTCACGCCTCGCCATCGCCGTCTGGCAGAAATCACTGAGATGATTCATACAGCATCGTTGGTTCACGACGATGTGGTGGATGAAGCATCGACCCGTCGGGGTGTTGACACTGTTCACAGCCGCTTCGATGCCCGCGTTGCTGTTCTTGCGGGAGATTTCCTGTTCGCACAAGCGAGTTGGCATCTTGCCAATCTTGATGATCTCGATGTCGTCAAATTATTGAGTCGAGTGATCATGGATCTTGCTGATGGCGAGGTCAAACAAGGGCTCTATCGATTCGACACGTCCCAGAGCTTTGAGACGTATTTTGAAAAAAGCTATTGCAAAACGGCGTCCTTAATTGCGAATAGTTCAAGGGCTGCTGGTGTATTGAGTCAGTGCAATCCACTACAGCTGGATTCTCTTTACCAATTCGGCCGCCAATTGGGTTTGGCTTTTCAAGTTGTCGACGATATTCTTGATTTCACAGGTAGTGACCAGCAGCTGGGTAAGCCTGCTGCCAGTGATTTGGCGACTGGCTACTTAACCGCACCCACCTTTTATGCCCTGGAAGAAAATCCCGATCTTGGTTCGTTAATCGATCGAGAATTCAGCGAAGCCGGTGATCTTGACCGTGCTCTTGAAATTGTGCGTTCGTCTCAAGCCATTCCACGGACCCGTGAATTAGCTGAAAAATTTGCTCGTGAATCCCGTGAATCCATTGCATGGATGGCAGATTCCCCCTCCAAACGGGCCTTACTCGAGTTGCCAGACTTTGTGCTTAGTCGTTTGTATTGACGAGCTGATTCAAGACAATTTCAAGTCTTTGAATTCGGCAGGGATTTTGAGTGAGTGGTTCGCTTTTCTGTTCGGGTGATAAAACCCATACGCGGCATCCTGCGGCTACAGCCGACTGCATTCCCGCGTTTGAATCTTCAAAGGCCCAACAATCGCTTGGTGCCACGTTGAGGCGTTTGGCCGCAAGCAAATACGGCGATGGATCCGGTTTTCCTGCTTCTAACAGTGGATCATCGCCATAAATGCGCTCTTTGATCGATCCAACCCAGGGGTGGTGGCTGGTTTTAAAAGCCACCGCTTCACGACTGCTGCTGGTGACGAGGGCCGTTTTAATGCCGTGATCGCCGCAATGCTGCACCAATCGTTCCGCCCCTGGCATCGCGGGAGCCTGCGGGAGCAACGCTCGAACAATCGGTTGCTGAACCGCCAGGAGAGCGTTAATCCCAATGGGAGTGGGAAGCCAAGCATTTACTTGCCGAGCGCAGTCACTGCGACGACGCCCTTTGAGTTGAAGCAATTGCTCATCGCTCAGTTCGCCGCCGAACTGGGCCGCGGCCTGGCGCCAGCCCATCCCATGGAACGGCTCCGTGTCGAGGAGGAGCCCATCCAAATCAAACAAGCAGGCCACCGGTGGATGCGTCATCCCTGGAGGGAGGGTTCAGTTTCCCCAGTCAAGCGGTTCAACGGCATTCGACGGATTAATAAGTGTCTGCAAGAACCATGGATCTGCTCCTTACCCTGAGCGATAAGCGCCTCGTTCAGCCTTCCTTGACGAACACCAACACATCGATCGAAAGCGTGCTGCAGGAGCAGCGTGTGTTCGAACCTCCCGCGAGCTTTTCAGCAAAGGCGGGGATTAGCAGCCTGGATGCGTATAGGGCCATGGCCGATGCAGCGAAGGCTGATCCAGACAGCTTTTGGGGAGATGCCGCCCGTCGCGAATTGCATTGGTTTGAGCCGTTCCATACCGTGCTGGATTGGAGCGATCCACCATTCGCCCGTTGGTTTGAAGGGGGCACGACCAACTTGTCCTTCAACTGCCTCGATCGGCATCTTGAGGGGCCAACAGCCGACAAGACAGCCCTGATCTGGGAGGGAGAGCCCGGTGATGTGCGTCGGTTCACCTATCGAGAACTGCATGCAGAGGTTTGTAAGGCCGCCAATGCCTTGAAGGCCATGGGCTTGGGGAAAGGCGACTTGGTGGCGCTTTATATGCCGATGGTCCCGGAAGCGGCGATCGCGATGCTTGCTTGTGCCCGAATTGGGGCGCCCCATTCGGTGGTGTTTGGGGGCTTCTCGGCCGAAGCGTTGCGGGATCGTTTGATTGATGGCGACGTGAAGGCGGTGATCACCGCCGATGGGGGCTTCCGTAAAGACAAGCCTGTTTCATTGAAGCCCGCGGTCGATGCAGCCTTGGCCGATGGGGCTTGCCCAACTGTGCACTCCGTGTTGGTGGTTCAGCGCACCAAGCAGGACGTGACGATGGTGGAGGGTCGCGACCAGTGGTGGCATGAGTTGGTGTCGGGCCAAAGCGATGCCTGTGCGGCCGAGCCGATGGCGAGTGAAGACCGTCTGTTTGTGCTCTACACCTCTGGTTCCACGGGCAAACCCAAGGGCGTGGTTCACACCACGGCTGGTTACAACCTCTGGGCCCATCTCACCTTTCAATGGATCTTTGATATTCGCGATAACGACGTGTTCTGGTGCACAGCCGATGTGGGCTGGATTACGGGGCACAGCTACATCGTTTATGGCCCCCTTTCCAATGGCGCCACAACGGTGATGTACGAGGGCGCCCCCCGTCCCTCGAAGCCCGGGGCGTTCTGGGAGCTGATTCAGAAGCACGGCATCACGATCTTTTACACCGCACCAACGGCCATTCGGGCCTTTATGAAGGGCGGTCGTTCGGTGCCCGATCAGTTCGATATGTCCAGTCTCCGTCTGCTGGGCACCGTCGGTGAGCCGATCAATCCAGAAGCTTGGATGTGGTATCGCGACGTGATTGGTGGAAACCGTTGTCCGATCGTTGATACCTGGTGGCAAACCGAAACCGGTGGAGTGATGATCAGCCCCTTGCCTGGGGCCACCCCAACTAAACCGGGTTCAGCGACCTTGCCCTTGCCTGGGATTCAGGCCGACATCATTGATGCTGAGGGCAACAGTTGTGGCGATGACGAAGGGGGCTATCTCGCGGTGCGGGCGCCTTGGCCGGGAATGATGCGCACGGTGCACGGCAATCCCCAGCGTTTTCGTGAGAGTTATTGGGAGCACATTCGTCCGGCGGACGGCTCCTATCTTTATTTCGCTGGTGATGGCGCTCGCCGCGATGCGGACGGCTATTTCTGGGTGATGGGTCGCGTTGATGACGTCATCAATGTGTCCGGACATCGCTTGGGCACGATGGAAATCGAATCAGCTCTTGTGAGCCATCCCGCCGTGGCAGAAGCGGCGGTGGTCGGACGACCGGATGATCTCAAGGGGGAAGGAATCGTCGCTTTCGTCACCTTGGAGACGGGCCGGGATGCCACCGATGAACTCCAGGCTGAATTGCGAAAGCATGTCGGCAAAGAAATCGGTCCGATTGCCCGTCCCGATGAAATCCGCTGCAGTGACGCGTTACCCAAAACCCGGAGCGGAAAAATCATGCGGCGGATTTTGCGTGCCCTCGCCGCCGGCGAGGAGGTCACTGGAGATACCAGCACCCTCGAAGATCGCTCCGTGCTCGATCGTTTAAGGGCTTGAGGCTTGGCCCGTGGGCTGACCGTCAATGGGCTGCTTTAAGTAGCCCACTGGCCAATGGTTTGCGTTAAGCGGCGGATCACCTCGACTCGCTTCGGGTCATCCGCCCATGCGCCAAGCAGACTCCGGCGTAATCCGGCACTGGCCGGCGTGAGGTGATCGCCGGGCAACTGCAAGGCTTCGGTGTTGTCAGCCGTGCGCTGTTTCAGAGCTTCAAGGAGGTCATCGCTTTGGTCGAGCTCATCGCGACCGAAACGCACCACGAGATTTTGCTCTTGGATGTAATGGCGGGTGATCAGCCGGAGGGTCTCCCGCGGGCTCGGACTGAACTCTGTCTCGACCCCAAGCCTTGGTGCAAGTTCGCCAAGAAGGGGAATCGAACGATCTGCCTGGAAATTGTTGAAGCTCAAGGCCACCAGACCATGGCTGCCACGGCCTCCATCGGGGGCGAGGAGATGCAGCTTGCATCCAAGACTGTGTCCCAAACGCAGAGGAGCGTGGAGTACTCCACAGCGATCCTCTAATTGACGCCGCGACTGACGAAACGCCATCCAGGCATCCTTGGCTTGGCTTTGATGATCAAAACCAGGCACGTAGGCCCATGCGTGAATAGCCAAATCAGCGCTGCATAAATCCTCAAGCAAGCGTCGATAGCTCACCTGTGGAGTTGCAGCAAGGTAACTGCCACCAATGAACTCCACCAGACCCTTGGGACGACTGGGGCGGAGTTGCCAAATACTTCCTTGTTGTCGCCAACTCTGCATCATTTAGGACTGCAATTCCTTGAGCACGCGTTCGGCTTCACGGACGTGGGCAGGGCCATCCAGCAGGTTGCTGAACATGTGTCGGATCACCCCCGTTGGATCCACCACATAGGTCACGCGTCCGGGCAGCATTCCTAAGGCCTTGGGAACACCCATCTGACGACGCAGAGCATTGTTCCGGTCGCAAAGCAGTGGGAACGACAGGCTGTGACGTTCGGCAAAACGACGATGACTCACGGCATCATCTCCACTAACGCCCCAAATTTCGGCGTTCAGCGCTGAAAAACTGTTGGTGTTGTCCCGGAAACTACAGGCTTCAGCTGTACAACCTGGCGTGTCGTCCTTGGGATAGAAAAAGAGCACGAGCCAGCGGCCTTGCACGGATGCGCTGGAGCGTTGGTCCCCGTTTTGATCCTCAACACTGAAGTCGGGTAAGCGATCACCGATGCCGAGGGCCATGGTTACTTATGCACTGTGCAAGACCTTAGGCAGCTTTTGTTGTCCACCGGGCGCGAGAATCATCGTCGGGACTGGACTTCTAGGGGATGGCTGATCAACTGGATCTGCTGGGTGAATTGCAACCCACGGTGCGCGCAAGTGTGCCCCAATCGAACCCGCATGCAACCGCACCGATTCCCCGTGCTGAGGAGAGCCAACCCCGAGGGTCCTCGTCACCGTGCGTTGTTCCAAAAACGCTGTTAATCCTCGATACGGAAACCACCGGCTTGGAGCCCGAAACTCACCATTGCATTGAGGTGGGCGCCATTTTGTTTGATGTGCCATCAAGAGCTGTTCTGGCGCAGCAGTCATTTTTGTTGCCGGCTGAGAGCAACGCTGCAGAGCCAATTAATCGGATTCCAGCAGCGGTAACTCGACTTCCGCAGCCGTGGAAAGAAGCGCTGCGCTGGTTTCAGAATCTTTTGGATACCGCCGACGTTTTAGTGGCGCACAATGCTGCGTTCGACCGCCAATGGTTTGGGCGAGGCGAGTTGCCAGCGGTGGCGCAGCCCTGGTTGTGTTCCATGGAGGACATGCGCTGGCCGGCTGATCGGCAATTGCGTTCGCGCCCTTCGGTGCGCGATCTCGCGCTGGCCTATGGGGTGCCCGTTTGGGCGGCTCATCGGGCTCTCACCGATTGCATTTACCTGGCTGAAGTGTTTGCCCGTTGTGACGACCTGGAAGAGCTATTGCTGCAAGGCCTAGAGCCACGGCAATTGGTGCGCGCCAAGGTGTCGTACGACGACCGCCAGCTCGCCCGTGATGCGGGATTCCGCTGGAATGACCCCATCAAAGGGGCTTGGGCTCGACGCTTGAGTGAGCGGGAGATTCAAGGGCTGTCGTTTCCGGTGGTTCCTGTGGATCTGGAGGCCGGAGACAGCCAAACCTGATCCTCCAACCGATCTCCTCTGTCCCATCTCCTCCGTCCCATCCCCTCTGTCTCATCTCCTCTGTCTCATCTCCTCCGTATTTGCTTCATCACTCCGAAGCGACTGGGTTGTTTTGCGCCGACTGAATCGAGCTCAAGCAATCTGAATGCATGACCTGCTTCCGGCACCACAAGCAATGGCCGCTCCGTTCAAGGCTGCGTCACTGGCAGCAGGTGCGGACGTGGGCTCGCCTGATTCGTGAGGCAGAGGCGCTTTGGCATGTCGACGTCCGTGCCCTGCGCCGGATTGGGGCCCTCGAGTTGTCCCAGCTGTTGGAAGAAGTGCCACCGATGCATCGTCAACGGGTGAACCGTTGGCTGCACTGTTATTCCACCTCAACGCGGTTCACACCCGTGTTGACAGAGGCCACACCTGATCTCTACCAACAATGACGACGCCTTAATCAAGCCATAACGGAGCATGCGACTGCATTAATTACGCTGGGTATGTTCAAAGCCTTGGACGTCATTCATGACTGCTTCGCATCGGGTTCTGGTTCGCGTTTCGCTGGCCGCGTGTTGCGTGGGTCTTGCCGCATGCAGTGGAAACCAAGCCGCAAAACCCCTGAACGGAGCTGGTGCAACGTTCCCCGCGAAGATTTACCAGAGTTGGTTTGCTGATCTGGCCCTGTCTCTTATACACATCTGACGCTGCCGACGAAGGCTTAGGTGTAGATCTCGGTGGTCGCCGTATCATT
>CAXDNN010000100.1:0-7316 GCA_963990675.1 uncultured Synechococcus sp. | reverse complement strand
TTTCAAGCAGAAGACGGCATACGAGATTCGCCTTAGTCTCGTGGGCTCGGAGATGTGTATAAGAGACAGCTTTTTATCAAAGCGATTTGGCCGGATGTTCCGCTGCTTTGTTATCAAGAATTTTTTTATCAAGAACACGGCTTTGATTCCAATTTTGACCCTGAGTTTCCGGAAACCCGTGGTTGGCGGTCTCAGGCAAAAACACAGATGAAAAATGCTTATTTACATCTCACGCTCGACCAGGCGACTTGGAATGTGTCGCCCACCCATTTTCAGGCCAGCAGCTTCCCAGATGATTACCGGCGTCGCTTCAGCGTGATTCATGACGGTGTGGATTTACGCCGTGCTGTTCCCAATCCGTCACCTACTCCGCTTCAACTGCCGGATGGCACGGTGCTCGAATCTGGTGAATCGATTGTCACCTTCGTCAATCGCAAATTAGAGCCCTATCGCGGCTGCCATACTTTTTTGCGCTCTATCCCTGAGCTGCAAAGGCGTTGTCCAGACGCGCGGATCGTAATTGTTGGTGGCACCACTGGCGTCAGCTATGGCGCTGTCTGCCCCGAGGGGGAATGGAAAGACCGTTTTCTGGCGGAGATTGAGGGGCAATACGACCCTTCGCGTGTCCATTTCACGGGTCAGTTGCCCTATGGACAATTCATTCCGCTGCTCCAGCTCAGTGCCTGCCATGTGTATCTCACTTATCCCTTTGTGATGAGCTGGAGTTTGTTGGAGGCGATGGCCTGCGGCTGTGCCGTTGTGGGTTCCGATACGGCTCCAGTGCGCGAAGTGATTCGCCATGGACACAACGGTTTGTTGGTCGATTTTTTCTCTCCCGCAGACCTTGCCACTGCTGTGGACGAACTGCTTCGGGATCGCCACCGAGCCCAAGCCTTCGGCGTTGAGGCGCGTCGCACGGTGGAGACCACCTACGACCTCGATGTTTGTGTCGACCGCCAGGTGGCGTTGATGGATCTTGTGGCGAGTGGCAGCCTGAACATGTGATGAACACTGCATTCACCCGGCAGACTGATCCATTGATGCAGAACCCAGCACCGTGACGCAGCTGCAGAGCCTGAGGGGGATGGTTGATTTGCTGCCGCAGGTGTTGCAACGCTGGCAGGCGGTGGAAGCCGAGGCCCGCTCACACTTTCAACGCTCTGGCTTTGGAGAGATCCGCACGCCTTTGATGGAACCCACTGATCTGTTTTGCCGTGGCATCGGTGAAGCAACCGATGTTGTGGGCAAGGAGATGTACACCTTCAATGACCGTGGTGAGCGTTCATGCACATTGCGTCCGGAAGGGACGGCGTCGGTGGTGCGCGCTGCCCTGCAGCATGGCTTGCTCACTCAGGGCCCTCAGAAACTTTGGTATGCCGGGCCGATGTTTCGCTACGAACGTCCGCAGGCCGGGCGCCAGCGACAATTTCATCAAATCGGTGTGGAGTGGCTTGGGGCACTTAGCGCTCGGTCGGATGTAGAGGTGATTGCCCTCGCTTGGGATCTGCTGGCGTCGTTGGGTGTGGGTGGTTTGGAATTGGAACTGAATAGCCTCGGTTCCGCTGAGGATCGCAAGGCCTATCGCAGGGCTCTTGTCGCCTGGCTCGAGCAAAGAGCGGATCAGTTGGATGAGGATTCCCGCGCCCGTTTGTCCACGAATCCATTACGCATCTTGGATTCCAAAAACAAGACGACTCAAGCGTTGTTGGAATTGGCTCCGACGTTGACGGACTCCTTGAGCCCTGAAAGTCGCACCCGATTTGATCTGGTGCAGCAGGGGCTGACCACCCTTGGGATCCCCTTTCGCCTTAACCCTCGCTTGGTCCGTGGTTTGGATTACTACTGCCACACCGCTTTTGAGATCACAAGTGATCAGCTCGGTGCTCAGGCCACGGTGTGTGGTGGAGGCCGTTATGACGGTTTGGTCGGTCAATTGGGCGGTGCGGACACCCCTGCTGTGGGATGGGCTCTCGGCTTAGAACGCCTGTTATTGGTGCTGGATGCAGCTGCAAAAGCCGATCCCGTTGGTCGGGCTGCCCAGGTCGTCACTGCACCAAAGCCGGATGCCTATCTGGTGAATCGGGGTCTGCAGGCTGAGCAAGCGGCGCTTGCTTTGGCGCGTGCGTTGCGATCCCATGGTTTGACCGTGGAGCTCGACAGCAGTGGGGCTGCATTTGGCAAACAGTTCAAGCGGGCGGATCGTTGTGGCGCGCGTTTTGCCCTGGTACTGGGAGATGAGGAGGCGGGTCGCAATGAGGTGTTGATCAAGCCTCTTTTGAAGAAAGGAGACGAGTCCACCTGGGCAATCGATGCCATTTCCGCGATGGTGGATGTCTTGCAGAGCCGCTAATGCGGATTCATTTAGTGACCGGAGGAGCTGGCTTCCTTGGCTCTCACCTGATTGATCGGTTGATGGATGCCGGTGAGGAAGTGATTTGCCTCGACAATTATTTCACCGGCCGCAAGTGCAATATCGATCGCTGGATCGGGCACCCTCGCTTTGAGTTGATTCGCCACGACGTCACCGAGCCGATCAAGCTTGAGGTGGATCGCATCTGGCATTTGGCTTGCCCTGCGTCCCCGATTCACTATCAGTTCAATCCTGTCAAAACTGCGAAAACCAGCTTTATTGGCACTTACAACATGCTCGGTTTAGCGAGGCGGGTTGGAGCGCGTTTGCTGCTGGCGAGCACCAGTGAGGTGTATGGCGATCCAGAGATTCACCCTCAGCCGGAGAGCTATCGCGGCTCGGTGAATCCGATTGGGATTCGCAGTTGCTACGACGAGGGGAAGCGGATTGCTGAAACCCTTTGCTTCGATTACCAGCGGATGAATGCTGTTGAAGTGCGTGTGGCACGCATTTTCAATACCTACGGACCTCGGATGTTGATTGATGACGGCAGGGTTGTGAGCAATTTCATTGTTCAGGCCCTCCGCGGTGAGCCCCTCACCATTTATGGCGATGGGTCCCAGAGTCGCTCGTTCTGTTATGTGAGTGATTTGGTGGATGGCTTGATGCGGTTAATGGGCGGAGAGCACACCGGCCCGATGAATCTGGGCAATCCCGATGAATTCACGATTCGGGAGTTGGCTGATCAGGTGAGGCAACGCATCAACCCTGCTCTGCCGTTGATCGAAAAGCCCTTGCCCTCAGACGATCCCCGTCAGCGCCAGCCCGATATTGGTTTTGCCAAGAGCGCTCTGGGCTGGGAGCCGACTGTGTCACTGGAGCAAGGCCTTGGCCCCACCATCGACTCCTTCCGTAATCTCCTTTCACTTCAAGGGGACGCAGCAGCGTGAAGGTTCAACGCATCTGCTGTATCGGTGCTGGCTATGTCGGTGGGCCCACCATGGCGGTCATTGCTGACCGTTGCCCGGCCATTCAAGTGACGGTGGTTGATCTCAACCAGGCTCGTATTGATGCTTGGAATGATTCCGATCTCACCCAACTGCCGGTGTATGAACCTGGGCTCGATGCTGTGGTGGCGAGAGCGCGCGGTCGAAACTTGCATTTCTCGACTGCTGTGGAGGAGTCGATTGCCTCAGCAGACATGGTGTTCATTTCCGTTAACACCCCGACTAAGACCAAAGGGCTTGGCGCTGGTCAAGCCAGCGACTTGCGCTGGGTGGAAGCCTGTGCCCGTCAGGTGGCAACGGCGGCGACAGGCCACACGATTGTTGTAGAAAAAAGCACCCTGCCGGTGCGCACGGCGGCTGCGATTAAAACGATCTTGGAGGCAGCCCAGGAGGAGGGGTCGTCTCGCAGCTTTTCGGTGCTTTCAAACCCTGAGTTTTTGGCGGAAGGGACTGCAATTGGTGATTTGGAGGCCCCGGATCGTGTGCTGATTGGTGGAGACGACTCGTCGTCGATTGATGCGTTGGCTGAGATCTATGGCCATTGGGTTGACCTGGAAAAAATCCTGCGAACCAACCTTTGGAGTAGTGAACTCTCCAAGCTCACGGCCAATGCTTTTTTGGCGCAGCGCATCAGCTCCATTAATTCGATTGCAGCGTTTTGCGAGGCCAGCGGTGCGGATGTACGAGAAGTGGCTCGGGCGATCGGTACTGATAGTCGGATTGGTTCAAAGTTTTTGAATGCTGGCCCAGGTTTTGGTGGGAGTTGCTTTCAAAAAGACATCCTCAACCTGGTGTATCTCTGTCGTCATTTCGGACTTCCAGAAGTCGCCGACTATTGGGAAACTGTGGTGACGTTGAACACGTGGCAACAACACCGCATTGCGCGTCTTGTGGTGGAACAGCTGTTTGGCACTGTGACGGGCAAACGGTTAGCGATTTTGGGGTTTGCCTTCAAGGCAGACACCAACGACACCCGTGAAGCCCCTGCGATCCGTATCGCCCGCGACCTGCTCGAGGAAGGGGCTCAGCTGTCCATCCATGACCCCAAGGTGGCGGAGGTGCAGATCAGCCGTGATTTGCAATTGGAACCAGCTTTGGAAGCAGATGCTTTTAGTGGAGTTGGCACTTGGAGTCAGGCCACCTCGATCGAAGCGGCGGTTCGGGGTGCTGATGCCGTTTTGGTCCTCACCGAATGGCAGGACTATCGCCATCTGATCTGGTCTGATCTTGCGGCTTTGATGCGACGGCCGGCTTGGGTTTTTGATGCGCGTGCTGTTGTCGACCCAGTGGCAGTGAAAGCGGCCGGACTGAGGTTGTGGCGTATTGGTGACGGCGAGGGTTGATGACACGCACTGTTCTGGTAACCGGTGCTGCGGGATTTATTGGTGCCGCTTTGTCCCAGCGCCTTCTTCAACGGGGCGACCGTGTGGTGGGTGTCGACAATCTCAATGCCTATTACGACCCAGCTTTGAAGCAGGCGCGCCTGCGCCAGATCGAGGTGGTTGCATCAGAGGGCAGCTGGCGTTTTGAGTCCGTTGCGCTTGAGGAGGGTGAGGCGCTGATGAAGCTGTTCTCGGCTGAACAGCCCCAAGTGGTGGTGAATTTGGCAGCCCAAGCAGGGGTTCGCTATTCGCTTGAGAATCCTGCTGCTTATATCCAGAGCAATCTTGTGGGGTTTGGCCACATCCTTGAGGGATGTCGTCATCACGGAGTGGGCAACTTGGTGTATGCCTCCAGTAGTTCGGTGTATGGCGGTAACCGCAACTTGCCTTTTGACGAACGACAGCCGGTGAACCATCCGGTGAGTCTTTATGCCGCCAGTAAGAAGGCCAACGAATTGATGGCACACACCTACAGCCATCTTTATGGTCTTCCTGCAACGGGCTTGCGCTTTTTCACGGTGTATGGGCCTTGGGGACGCCCAGATATGGCGCCGATGCTGTTTGCGCGGGCGATTTTGGCGGGTGAACCGATCAAGGTGTTCAACCACGGCAAAATGCAGCGCGATTTCACCTACATCGACGACATTGTTGAGGGCGTGCTTCGTTGTTGCGATAAGCCCGCGACGATCAATCCTGATTTCGATCCTTTGCAACCTGATCCGGCAACGGCAGCAGCACCGCATCGGGTGTTCAACATTGGCAACAGTCAACCCACTGAGTTGCTGCGTTTTATCGAGGTGATGGAGCAAGCACTGGGGTGTGAAGCCATCAAGAATTTTCAGCCTATGCAGCCGGGTGATGTGGTGGCTACTGCAGCCAATACAACCGCCCTTGAAGAATGGGTCGGATTTCGTCCTTCGACGCCGATTGAAGTGGGAGTCGACCGTTTTGCTCAGTGGTATCGATCGTTTTATGGCGTTTGATCGTTATGCAGTCCAAAAAAAAGCCGGCCTTACAGCCAGCTTTTTTAAAAGATTGGAGCGAGCGGTTCAGGCGGAACCGACTCCGGTGTAGGCCCCGAAGAAAAACAGACCCACCACGAAAAAAACAGCCATTCCACCTGCTGTGGCAACAAGCCAAAGCGGTAAAACGCCTTCAGTCCAGCGGGAGCGCCAAGCCACAGCAGGACGGCCGTCGGGTAAACGATCTGGAATTCGACCGTCTGGATAGAGAGATTTCTTACTGCTCATGATTCAGGCGCTTAGTTGAAGAAGTAACTGGACATCAGCACTCCGGTGACGAAAACAAACAGCAATCCCAGGTACAAGCTGGTGCGGTTGAGTTCGACCGGGAGATTGTTCGGGTTGGGGTTGCGTTCCATGATTCGGGATCAGCGGCGGATGAACTGCATCGCGGCAAGAGCCCCGAGGAAAAACACAGTGGGAATGCCAAGTGTATGTAATGCAAGCCAGCGCACCGTGAAGATCGGGTAATTACGCGGCGTCGTAGCCATAGGAGTTTGTGACATGGGTTATTTCAGGCGAACGTCGAGTTGGGATTTTCCTTCGTAGCGCTGGCTGACGACGGGAGCTTTGGTGTCTGTGGCTTGGAAGTAAGCATCAGGACGAGGAGTTCCAAATGCGTCATAGGCGAGGCCTGTGTTGACGAAAAGGAAACCGGCAAGGAAGATCGACGGCAGCGTCACTGCGTGAATCACCCAGTAGCGGATGCTGGTGATGATTTCGAAGAACGGGCGTTCTCCGGTAGAGCCTGCGGCCATGGCTTCGGCGTTTCAGATAAGTGATCTTAAGAGGTGAAGATGGGTTGTTGAGCCCGTCTATTCATCTCGGTTACACAGCGTTGCCGACCCAGCGCAGCAGATTGCCGCGCTCGCCCAAAACGAAGGCATGGTCGTCGTCAAAGACGAAGCGGGTGAAGTTGCTGGGTTGCAGGTCGCCAACGGGATCCGTCTCCCAGCTATCGCCGCCGTCATGGCTCACTAGAAGTGTGCCGTTGCCACCGCCGGCCCAAATGCCGCCGTCTTCATCCCAAGCCATATCCATGTAGCCGTAGCCGTTGGTGATCGGAATAATTGCCTTGCTCCAATCTTCGACGTTGCCGTCACCGGCATTGAGGCGAATCTGAGCACCGCGGGCCACCATCCATAAATTGCCATCGGGTTGATAGCCAATGCTTTGCAGACGTTGGCTGCTCACCCGCTGATGAACTTTCCAAACCGTCTCTCCTGGTTCCCAGGTGGCATAGAAATTCCCAAGACCACTCACACTCACATAGCTGCCATCGCTGCTTCGGCGTAGATCACGCACCGCACCAGCTGCGTCGGTCACGCTGGCCTCCCAACTCTCTCCCCCATCGTTGGTTTTGTAGACAGCCCCAACATTTGTTGCGAGCTCGGCAGAGCTTTTTCCTAGGGCGGTGATCAGATAGGGCTCGCCAGGGAGCTTCGTATCAAGAAAAAGACGGGTCCAATTTTGGCCCCCGTCGGTGCTGTGCATCAGCAGGCCTGGTTGTCCGGCAATCCAGCCTTCTTGACCCTCGAAATCGATGCTGATCAGC
>CAXDNN010000099.1:0-7343 GCA_963990675.1 uncultured Synechococcus sp. | reverse complement strand
CGCCTTAGTCTCGTGGGCTCGGAGATGTGTATAAGAGACAGGGAAAAGCTTCATTGAATGGTTCCTCACACAGGAATTGCCCAAATGAATGGGCATACACATTTTGTTTTGTTCAGAAGGTATTCGCCGTAACAAAACCCCATAATCTGGTGTGTCATTTGATCGCCGCACAGGTTCTTTTTGGCACTTCTAGGGCTCGGTATTTCAGGGGGCGCCGTGGTGGATGTGCCGATTGATGCATCCTGAAGTGCTTTTGTATCATTCGTCTGCGGCCAATTCTTATGCGAAAGCCAGGGTCTTGTAGCTTAGGTATTGAGAACAGCAGCAGGAGCTATTGGCTGAATGAACGCCTCTACAAATCCAAAAAATAATTTAAAAAAAGTTAGCAAAAAAAAGGGCTGCAAGAAGTCAAAATGTTCAAAGTGGAAAGGTAGTTCTTGTCGCTGTGGTCGCGATTAGTTCTGAATCATTCGTGATGAGTTCTTCTTTCATTTCATCGATCGAAATAATACCCTTGCTTCTAAGTGCTCCGAGTGATCGGCTCACTGTTGATCTTGTTGTACCAATCATCTCCGCGAGTCGAGAATGAGATAGTAAAAATTGAAGCTTGTATCCCTCTGGAGTTCGTTTTCCAAGTCTGATAATTAAAAGTCTGAGTAAAGACTTGAGCCGATCTTCTGATTTGATCGGATGCCTTACTTTATACAGCTGAAAAATCCACTCCTGTAGAAAGTCATCATTGGCTGCAAGGTCTTTGTGTCCATTGTTGATCTTGATGAAACAGTCTGTTATGGCTTCGATTTGTATATGTTCTGAGCCGGGATGGCAGAACTTGCAGTCGTCTAATGACGACATAAGCGCTACCGTAATTTCCGGATTGCTTTCATTTTCGACTGTCGATAAACGGATTATCCCATGCTCTGCAATGATTGTTGTTGGCCAATTGTGATTTGGCTTGGTCAGAATGAGTCTCTGTCCCGCTTGAAGTGAGCATGGCTTGAGCTTGACTTTTCGCCCAGCCTTGCTTGTGCTTATTGTCATTCATATGTGTTGCAATTGATACGTCGTAAAGTCCTATAAGTGCGTGAGCTTGCTCGTTTTTGTGCCATAAACTCTGTGCTAATTGATGTCGTCTTGGATGGTTATATCACGACTTGCTTTTCCTTTGCTTTTTGCGATTGTTGTGTCGGCGTTCTGTTGGGTTAGATATGATGCGTTTCGCTTTACCACAAGCACTAGTGATCAATCTTCTTGCCGCCTATCCATAACACCTGTGATGAATCGACTTGTTTAAGGAGCTCCATATGCTCATTTGTTAGCGCCTGTGCGGTCTCGTGATCTCCGGCCAGGGAATGCATCGATATTTTGCTTAGGCACCAGTCTCTAATGCCTGTTAAGTGGTGAGTTCTTTCAAGAGAACGTTCATGTTCTGAGATGTACATTTTTTGTTCATGCTTGATTCCAATCATTGCGTTTGCTGTGTTTCCTATTCTTTTAAATCTTGCAGATGCTCGTGATATTTGTTGCTTCTTCTTCGCCGCAATTGTTTTTTTATCGGTTAGGTGAGTTCGGCACCTGGATATCCTCGGGGAGTCACCATGCGTCCATCCTTGCCGTAACTGCTGCTGTTCCCGATCAATAAAACTGTGAGCATGTCGATCTGCTCTGGGTTGAGCTCGCCAAGAGTGGTAAGTCGAATCTCTTCGTTGTCACGGCCAAGCTGCCGTGCGATCGCCACAGGGGTTGAACGTTCTCGATGTTCAAGCAAGATCTCTGTCGTCTTGGCTAGCTGCCAATTCCGTCCTTTCGACCGCGGGTTGTAGAGAGCAATCACGAAATCTCCGAGCCCTGCGCCTTGGATCCGTCGTTCAATCACGTCCCATGGTGTGAGTCGATCGCTGAGGCTGATCGTGCAGAAGTCGTGCATCAACGGTGCGCCGATCCTGGCCGCCGCGAGTTGGAGTGCTGAAATGCCTGGATGCACTTGAAAATGAGGCCGCGTGGTCTCTGCTTTTTGAAGCCAGAGTTCGAGGGCGAGACCTGCCATGCCATAAATCCCACTGTCTCCTGAGGAGATCAGAGCAACTTTTGCTCCTTGGCTTGCGAGTTCGAGTGCTAGCGAACATCGATCCCACTCCTTGGTGAGTTGTCCATCGAATCGAATTTGATTCGGCCGTCGCAAGGGTTCCAATAAATCGAGATACAGCTCGTATCCCACCCAGGCCGTGCAGCGTCTCAAGGCGCTGTTGGCATCCCCACTGATCAGAGCCGGATCTCCAGGACCGCTCCCAATCAGATGAAGCTCTCCGCGATGAGGCGCCATTGGAACCGCACTCTCCGCAATGGCGATCGTGACGGCTCCCTGTTCAGATTCATTCGCTCGGTGAATGCGTTTGGTTTGACGGAGGGTTCCGCTGTCCCCAGCTGTGAGAAGAGCAGCAGCTTCGGCGACGGATGCTGTGCCCATCTCTTCGTACACCGCTTGAGATGGAGTCGGCACAGGAATGACGGTTAGTTGCTCCGCCTTGTAGGTGTGCAATGGCCAGTCGTAGTCGTGGCAAAGAGCGAGTAGTGCCGGCTCATCGGCTTTGCGATCCGCCGTTGCCAATCCGGCAATGGCTTCGATGGCGAATCCCGCGTCCTTGACGGTTTGGCTGATCGCTCGATGGATGAGGCTTTTGCTTGTGTTGCGTTCGCAGCCCACGCCGATCCAAAGCGTCGGTGGATGCCATGAGCAACCGCTGTGTTGTTGGGGGCCAATGGAAAGGTCGCAATTGTCTGTTTCAACGAGATCGAGCCTTGGTTGAACAGAGGTTCGTAGCCAATGTTGTTGGCCGCTGGTTTGTCTGATCTGTAAGGCCTTCTTGTTGGCTTGATCTTTCATCAGTTGGCGCCATGCCTCCACGGTTCCGCTGCGGCGCCAACCCCAGCCTTCTCCAAAACAGTCGATTGGGATGCGTTGCTCGTGGGAGCAAGCGCCTGTGATGACGGCCGTGCCTCCAATTTTTGCTGCTAATTCCAGTGCGCGTTGATCGGCCCCACTGCTATGGCCACCAAGCAGTGGGATCACGAAATCCCCTTTGGGATCAAGGACCAACACCGCAGGGTCGAAGCTCTTCCCTTGAATCAGGGGGGCAATTAACCGCGTTACGGCTCCGATCGCCCCCACCACAAGCACTCCTTGGCCCGCTAACCATTGATGGGCAAGTTCAGACTTCAGATCGGCATCATGCGGAATGACGCGTTGGATGTGGCCTTGATCAGCAAGTTGTTGTAAGAGGGCATCGCTGCTGGAGGACAGGCCAAAGCCCGCAAAATTGATATCAGAAGAAGTAGTCAGGGCTTCAGAACTTGTTCAGGGCTTGCGCAAGCTGCCATCGTCATTCAGCAACTCTCGTGCTGATCCTCCCAGGCGACTGGTCGGAATGAGGCGTTCTTCTGATGCGGAAGGAATCGGCATGGATGGCTTTTCACTGTTCCGGAGTGGACCTTGCTCGTCCAAGCCGATTGGTTCGGCTGGGGATGTGAGGTCGTCACTGTTGTCCTCGCTGACATCGTGATCTGCTTCTTCGAAGGTGGAGTCGTCCGAGTCGTCTGTGCTGTTCTGTTCATCGATCAACGCATCAGCATTCAGCCTCTGTTTGGGCTCTGATTCCATGAGATCCCTCACCTCATTTTTCGCCTCTTCCACTTTTTCGGCTTCCGGAGGCGCCTCGGGCTTGGGCGAAGCTGTGGCCTCATCTTCATTGCGTGAATCAGTCAGGCTCTTTGCCGTGAAAGCTGGCTGGGCTTCTGGTGGTGTTTCTCTCCCCTCGATGGGTTCTGGTTGGGCCTTTGCCTCTGGCAGCAAGTTTGCGGAGGGGATGCGAGGTGCTCCGCTGAGCCGTGTGAGTTCCTCTTGCGTGAGTTGAGCTTTCAGCCAAAGCGGGGGTGTCGTGTTTCGGCCTGATTGATGGATCAGCTGGTTGTTGAATTCAGGCGTGATCGGCTCTCCAACTCCGTTTAGGAGCTCCATTTGCACCAAATTCCCACGGCTGGAAGAGCTCCCCTTCAGCCAAAGTGCTTCTTGGTGATCCACTAAAAAACTGTCCCCATCCACGCTGAGTCGTAACCGCCAACGACCGTCCCCATCACGCAGGTTTTGGAGGGGAGCATTCCAAATGATCCAGTCCAAGAGCAACGGTTGTAGGGCTGGATTGGCCGAAGTCGTCACGGGAACAAGCCATGGCGCGTCGTTTTGCGGCTGCGTCCCTTCCATACGTTGCCATAGGTGGAATCGTCCTTGAAGGTTGGCGCCGGGCGTTTTTACGGCTTCGCCCCAGGGATATGCCGTCCAAGCGCTGAACCGATGGCTTCCTGGACTGAGATCGTCCAGTCGCAGACTCACCCGACTGCCATCGAGTTCGTCTAATTGATGTGGTGGTTGATTATCAATTTGAACCACCACATGGGGCCCAAGACCAAGCTCTAGATCTCGGCTCACGGGCCAGTCGATCACCTCCAGGACGAGATTGACGCTGTCGGCGTCGATCAAGCTGTCGTTCGTGGGGGTGATGAGTCGCAGATTCGGTTGATAACGCTGCAGGTTTTCCCGAAGTTGTTGCACAGCGCCAGGGGGAGCAACTTCCTGCAATCGCCCTGATGGTGCCTGGCTTGGTAGGGGCGTTAACTGATCACTGCCGCCTCGCTGCATCCAGCTGGGGAGTGCCCAACCTTCCACTGGCATCCCTGTGATGAGCAGCATCGCCATCAGCAACCCCATGAATGGCATCAGGCCCGGGCGTGACATGGCGTGTCAGTGCAATCAGTTCATTTTGACGGGCAGGACGCCATTGAAAAGAGTTGTTATTAAACAAGCCGATTAATTAGCCCGAATTGTGTGAAACAAGTTCGTCTTTTCTCGATTTTGCTTGCTTGTTGGGGTTCTGCAGAGCCCTGTCACTGACTGGTGAACGGCAGGATTGAACCTTTGTAACTCAGGTGGCGGAATGGTCGTCGTCTGCCCCTATGCTTTTTTTAGCGGTCCCCTCTTTGGGGCCTCTGCTTCAGTGCACCAAAGGGGTTTCGGCTTCCTTTAAAGCATTGACGCCCGAGCATGGATCCCCTGCGGAGCTGTGTTCGGGGCCCCGACGAGCTTCGGTTCGTCGGAGGGGTGGCCCACCACCTCGATCCCGTCCCTCGAGGAACGACTCGATGACCATCAGCCCACCAGAGCGTGGGAGTGACGCGAAGAGCCAGGTCGAAAAGGTTGACAATCCTGCAACCTTTGAATTGTTCGGTAAGCCCGGACATTTCGACCGAGCCCTCGCGAAGGGTCCCAAAACCACAACCTGGGTTTGGAACCTTCACGCCAACGCTCACGATTTCGACGCTCATACGAGTGACCTTCAAGAGGTCTCTCGGCGAATCTTCTCAGCTCATTTCGGCCATCTGGCCGTCATTTTCATCTGGCTGAGCGGCGCTTTCTTCCACGGCGCACGCTTCTCCAACTATTCCGGTTGGCTTGCAGATCCCACCCTCGTGAAGCCCAGTGCTCAGGTGGTGTGGCCGATCTTTGGCCAGGAAATCCTGAACGGTGATATGGGTGCCGGATTTAACGGCATCCAAATCACTTCAGGCCTCTTCCACATGTGGAGGGCCTGGGGCATCACCAGCGAAACCCAGCTCATGGCTTTGGCCATCGGTGCGTTGGTGATGGCCGGCCTCATGCTCAACGCCGGTGTTTTCCACTACCACAAAGCAGCACCAAAGCTGGAGTGGTTCCAAAACGTTGAGTCCATGCTGAACCACCACCTGGCAGGTCTGCTGGGTCTTGGCTCTCTGTCATGGGCTGGGCACTTGATCCATGTGTCCCTCCCCGTCACCAAGTTGATGGATGCCATTGATGCCGGCGAACCGCTGGTGTTAAACGGCAACACCATCGCCTCGGTGGCTGACATCCCCTTGCCCCATGAGTTCTTTAATCAGGACTTGTTGGCGCAGCTGTATCCAGGCATTGGTTCTGGGATTTCAGCCTTCTTCTCTGGTAATTGGGCCGCCTATGGCGACTTCCTTACGTTCAAGGGTGGGCTGAATCCAGTGACTGGAAGCCTCTGGATGACCGATATCGCCCACCACCATGTGGCGATCGCAGTGATGTTCATCGTTGCCGGTCACATGTACCGGACCAACTGGGGCATTGGTCATTCCATTAAGGAAATTCAGGAGAATCAGAAGGGCGATCCCCTCCTGTTTCCCGCACCGAATGGTCACGATGGGCTCTACGAGTTCATGACCACTTCCTGGCACGCCCAGCTGGCCGTGAACCTGGCAATTGGTGGATCAGTGAGCATCATCGTTGCTCAGCACATGTATGCGATGCCTCCGTATCCATACATCGCTATCGATTACCCCACCCAAATCGGTTTGTTCACCCATCACATGTGGATTGGTGGCTTCTTGATTGTTGGTGGCGCGGCCCACGCCGCGATTGCCATGGTTCGTGATTACGACCCTGCAAAACACATCGACAACGTGCTCGATCGTGTGCTCAAGGCGCGCGATGCGATCATCAGCCACCTGAATTGGGTGTGCATCTGGCTCGGAGCCCATAGCTTCGGCCTCTATATCCACAACGACACCATGCGTGCCCTGGGACGTCCCCAGGACATGTTCAGCGATCAGGCGATTTCAATTCAGCCGATTTTTGCTCAGTGGATTCAAAACGCCCATGCGGCGGCAGCGGGTAGCACTGTGCCCAACGCTCTTGCTGGCGTGAGTGAAGTGTTTAACGGTTCTGTGGTTGCTGTCGGCGGAAAAGTCGCAGCGGCTCCAATGCCCTTGGGCACCGCTGACTTCATGGTGCACCACATCCATGCCTTCACGATTCACGTGACGGTGTTGATCCTGCTGAAGGGTGTTCTGTATGCCCGTAGTTCCCGTCTGATTCCAGACAAGGCGAACCTCGGCTTCCGCTTCTCCTGCGACGGCCCTGGCCGTGGCGGTACTTGCCAAGTTTCAGCTTGGGACCACGTGTTCCTTGGCCTGTTCTGGATGTACAACTCCCTGTCGGTTGTCATTTTCCACTTCTCTTGGAAGATGCAAAGCGATATCTGGGGGACGGTGAATGCGGATGGTTCTGTTGCGCACATCACCAACGGAAACTTTGCGCAGAGCGCCATCACCATTAATGGTTGGTTGCGTGATTTCCTGTGGGCTCAGGCCGTACAGGTGATCAACAGCTATGGATCCTCCACCAGTGCCTACGGAATCATGTTCCTAGGTGCTCACTTCATCTGGGCGTTCAGCCTGATGTTCCTGTTCAGTGGCCGCGGCTATTGGCAGGAGTTGATTGAGTCCATTGT
>CAXDNN010000098.1:0-7380 GCA_963990675.1 uncultured Synechococcus sp. | reverse complement strand
GCCTATGACTTCGTGTCACAGGAAATCCGCGCTGCTGAGGACCCCGAATTTGAGACCTTCTACACCAAGAACATTCTGTTGAATGAAGGTCTGCGTGCCTGGATGGCACCGGCTGACCAGCCGCACGAAAACTTCGTCTTCCCTGAAGAGGTTCTGCCACGCGGCAACGCTCTCTAAATTTATTCAGAAGACATACATCTCTATAAAGCCTCCCTGCGGGGAGGCTTTTTTGTTGATATTTTTAATAGATCCATTATAAGCTCTTCATTCAGTAATTATTGCGTTTAAATAAATGGCTCCATTTCTTCTGATTAGGTAATTTGTGAGAGCAATTAAAAACATGATAAGTCCCAAAAGCTCAAGTATTTCTTCTAGGCCTGTAATTGACCCATACCAGATGCTATGCAGCCGAATGATTCCACTGCGAACTAAATAACTTCCTACTATTTCCATCCCAATGGCACCACTTAAAAAGATGGCAGCTGATTGAAGGAACTTTTGACGGGTGTGTTTGTTGAGAGAGCGTAAAAACTTGCTAAACCTCCAGCCAAGGTAGATCACAAGCGCTGTGTAAGGCATCACCCAGGTTGAGCCCAGCGCTGGCGATAGATAGGGTCTTAGGTCTGGGATGATAAAGATTTCGTGGATTTGAAAAAATTCATCAATTGCAAGAAAGATAAAGATCTTGCTGAGGAGTCCCCAGTCTTTGGGCGATTGTTTTTCTGAGACTTTTTTGATTTCGTTCAGTGTGTAAGCGCAGGCCAGCATGATCGTGCTGGAAAATAAAGTCGGTATGTTGAACTCGCGGTCCATATTGAATGGAAGCAGCCAATTTTTGTCGGCGTCAAAGGCGTAGATGCCAATTTCGCCTACCAGGTGTGCGGCAAAGAGCGTTCCACTGATGTACAGCAGGATCGCTCTGAGTTTGCGTGTCGTCATGGCCCGAGGACGATCGGCGCGAAAGGCCCGTGTTTAAATCCAAGTTAAAGCTTGGCGCTGGCTGGATCCATGGGTGATGTCGGTGAGGCTCATGCGCTCCAGTCGCCAAATGCGGCAATGAGTCGATCAGCTTTGGTGGAAGAGCGAAAGCATTTTTTGGCTCGAGCATTTGGCGTATTTATTGCATTGTTGGGCCTTGCAATGCTTGGCGTCCTCGTGGGAAATGTGCTGGGAAACGGCACTTCTGGTGTGCAAAACGTTTCGTGGGCGCAAATTCTTCAGGGGTGCCTTGGGGCGCTGTTTGTTGCACTCGTGATTCGTGGGGATGTTGCGCGTGCTGTGCTGGCTTTGGCAAATGATTCTGCAAAGCGATTCAATATATTTTTAATTCCCCTAGTGGTTTGGCCCTTCTTCTTGCTTTATCGGGTGCAGATCTCTGATCTCAAGAGCTATTTGCGTAGAGTATCGGAAGGAAGTTTGGTGGAATGGTTGGGCTTCTTGCTTCTGCTTGCGGCTGCTTGTTTGTTGTGGAAGGCTGCTGTGCAGGCCTCCAGTACTGGATTAAAGCTGTTTATACGATCTGGAAGTGTAGGTCTATTTGTATTGTCGATGGAGGAGATGAGCTGGGGGCAAATGATTTTCAATTGGGGTACTCCAGCAACTTTGAATGAGCACAATGTTCAGCATGAAACAAATATCCATAACCTTTCCTTTTGGCACTCCCATACATGGACTGTGGCAGCCTGTGTGTTCACCATTTTGTTTCTTCTTTCCGTCGGTGGATTTTTAGTTCGACGTTCGGGCTCGATTCGATTGGGATCTTGGATGGATGTGGTTTTGCCCCTTGGTTGTACGGCTAGTTATTTCGGAATTGCTGCTTTGATGTATTGGGGCGTGGTCGCTGAGAAAAGTGGGGTAGACCTCATGTATTTGCACACGCGAGAGCAGGAAATAGCTGAGTTTCTATTTGCTGTTGGTGTTTTTATTCATGTCGTTTATTTATATTTAAGCCAGCTTGAAAGTTCCCGTGTTGATCCTGTCTCGTCGGGGGATAACCATCAGCATCAGCCTGTTTAGTTGCCTTGGCATAAGCCAGTTCTTGATATCAGCTCTTACGGCTTAGCGACGATGCTTTGCTGCGCCTGATCTCTTTGGCAAAGGCTGAGGTTTGAGGGCCAGGTCTGGCAGCTCCAGCCATTGGCTTGGGCTTGGTTGAGGAGTGATCGTTGGACCTGTTCCGATGATCCCCAGCCAGGGTCCTTTGGATTCAACAGCAGAACCGACCAGTGGGTGTCTGTTAGGGGGAGTGACATCGATCGTTTTGGAAATGCGATTGTCGAGCGATGGCTGATTTGGGGAACCAAATAACTCGTGGTGAGAACGGAATCGTTTGCTTGGATCAGGGAGATGGCGTTTTTGACGTCTCCAAGATCGGATTGGCGCTCAAGATATGGACCGGTGAAAAACCATGGTTTGGCTAAGGCGAGCCAACAGGCTGTGGCCCAAACCAAACTCCAAGTTGCTGTAGCGCGACGAGAGGGTGATTGGAGCTGCCCCCGGATGGCTGCGACAACAGCAATCAGCGCCAATGGCAAGCTGTAGTGGTGCACCAAGGTGCGATAACTGGGAGATGCTGAGAGCAGATTCACCAGTAGAAGTGGGCTTCCGATCAGCAAAGTTGAAAGAGAAGACCGGCGCCATAAGCAGCCCAACGGAAGGCTGAGAATCAGCAGATAGAACGCAATGCCTCCCCAGTCGAGGCTGTTGAGGATGCTGAATAATCCATCGCCAAGATGTCCGAACATGCGTTCGGCCGCCTTCGGGCCGCTTCCACCTCTGAGCCAGGGATAGAGCCCTTGGCTGAGGATCAGAAGCCATCCGATGGAGAGCCCCCCTGCCGTTGCGCACCAGCGCCACCGTTGGCGCCATCCCAGGTCAATCGCCATCCCGGCAATCACCAAGAGGAGCCCGTCGCGGGCTCCCAGCATGAGTAAAAGCAGGGCCAGCCAGAGCCGAGGTCGTTCAGCGCGTTCAGCCCAAAGTGCGAAGGCAAACGCGGGCATGACCCATGTTTCAGGGTGGAAATCAAACAAGGTTGTGTTGAACACAACTGGTTGCAACCACCAAAGTGCACAGGCGAGCCAACAGAGTCTTGGGGTCAGTCCTGCTTGCTGGCCAAGCCACCAGATTGGAATTGCGGTGAAGCTCAGGCCGATGGCTTGTGAGGCGAAGAGCCAATGCACGCCAGGCAGAAGGCCATAGGCCGCTCCAGCTGCATAGAGCAGCCAAGCGCCATGGTCCGCCAACACATGCACGTGTTCCATCGATGAGACAGGCTCGAGTCCACGCCCGATCAGCCAGGCCCATTGATCAAAAAGGCCAAGGTCATAGGCATTGCTCTGCAGCAGGTGATGGCGTAGTGCAGAAGAACCCCAACCCAAGAATCCCAGGACTGCGGAACACCACCAAAGTGCTGCTGGGGGGTTGTGATGGGGTGTTAATCGCACTGCCAAAGCTGCCATCCCCCATCGACGGTTTGATCATGCCGTTCACACCTTGGTATCGGACGGTTGCTCACCACCCAATGCTTGCCATCTGGACGTTCGTTTTGGCGAAACCGGCTGAGCTTTTTGTTGGCATACCAGCCCAGCGAGGGACGGGTTGGCCCCTTTAAGAACACCTCAGCCTCTGAGGGCAAGGTTTTGATTGCTGCTGCCACAGGCCTGGGATCCCAGCTTTCATTGAGTTCCCACAACCAAAGTTGGCTGCCCCACAGTGCCAACAGTGCTAACCCCCAGCCGATCACAAGAATCCCTAGTCCTTCCAGGCGACGCTGTTTTTCTTTGGCTTGCAACGACCATCCGCCGACAGCGATCCCGAGCCCGGCAAGCACAAGGCTGAGTCCTGGGACTGTGTTGTTTTGCTTGATGATCGCAACGCAGCCAAAGACGGTGAGAACGCTTCCCATCACGGGCCACGTTTGAGAGACCCACTGCGGTCGCCCTTGTTCCAGCAGCTTGTGTAACCCTTCGGCACACATCAAGGCAATCGGTGGCCATAACAGATGGCTGTACCAGGGGAGTTGGGTGCGGAGAGGCAACACCATCAATGCGCTACCGAGCAGTAGGACCAATTGCCAGTGGCCTGCTTTCTCTCGGCGATGGGCCCAAGCCCAACCGATCCCAGCCGGTAAAAGCAGGAGCCAGGGCCATCCACCTTCCAGGAGTTCGGCCCAGGGCGTCCACCAACCGAAGCCATCTCCCACTGTTGTGGTGAGTCGGGCCAAACCCTGTCCTCCCCACATCAAAAAAGCGTCGTCACCGCGAACGAACCAATGCCAAAGGTGCCAGCCCGCGCCGGGTAACAGTCCGAAGATGAATGCCCAGCATCGGAGTCCTGTGGGGAGGGAGCGGCGACCTCCAGCCAACAGAGCGACCACAGCGAATCCCAAGATTGCAGGGGGCTTCAGCAGAAGGACGCCGCTACATGCCAACCCAGCTGCTATGGCTCGACCGGAAGACTGTTTGCAGCCAAGCCAGCCCCACCAGAGCAAAAGACTGCAGCTGACCAACGTGCCATCAAGCATGGCGAGTCTCCCATGGCGAGCCATTGGTAACAGCGTCATCAGGACCACTCCCGCCAATAGGGCCGATTGATCACGCCCCTGTCCTCCCAGGCTCCGTCGAAGCAACACGATTAAGGGGATCGCCAGGCTGGAGAAGAGGGCTGGTAAGAGCCTCACAACGCTCTCCTGCTCTCCCTTGGTTCGAATGAGTTGGCCCATCGGCCAATGCAGACCTGGGGGCTTATTGAGATACGACCGCTCCCATTTCATCGGAAGCAATCCGGTGGTGGAACGCGCCACCGTGGCGACACGTCCTTCATCCCAATCCCGGAGTGGCAAGTTGCCAAGGCCCGGCAGCCAAAGGCAGAGGGTGAGGATCCACAGAAGAAGTGGTGTCAACCAGCGACGGCTTGGCCGCAGACGTTTCATCTCCTGGACACTTCCGTTAGTGTTCAAGAGTCCTGATCGCAGTGATGTGGTGGCATCTTCGGACCTTCGGGTTCTGGACACCACCGAATGCATCGCCGGCGCTCAACAATCCACTTAGGAGGAGGTGTCCATGATTTCCAGTTCTTTGATTCAGGGTCTGCTGATCGCGGAGAACGCCGGCTGAACGGCGCTTTCTGATTGATCATCCGGTTCCGCGACAAAAGTGGACCCGGCGAGAGCCCCCGGCCAATGTTCTGGTCGGGGGCATCGTTTTGGTTGCCTTTCATGGTTTTGAACGTCGTTTGGGGGACTCGGGAAGTGGTGATGCCAGAAGTTGGTTTAGACCGTTTTCAAGCGTCAGGTTGAGGCCTGCTTCACGGTTGCTGTTCCGTTCCATCACAACGACGCCATCGTTCAAGGCTCGAACCTTGTAGTCGTCTCGGTTGTTTTCGAGCCAGCGCTTGCTGTTGCGAAGTTGCTTCCAATCCCCCTGGAAAGCGACGCCATAGCGGTTTAAAAAATCAAGGTCAACAGCGATCCAATCCACGGCTTTGATGGAGCCTGCCCTGTCTTGATAGTTCGTGCTGAAGGGAAAGCGCACCACAACCGACCGCCGAGCGAGCAGGGGAATCAGTGGTGTGTTGGCCGCCACCGAGGCCTCGGCCGGAATGACCTGGAGGGCTTGTCGGGCGGCCTTCCCGTGGTCCCACTGGTCGGCCCAACCACTGTGAACCCATGGATCAATGCTGTCGGGGATGAGGGCGGACAGGCTTCTGTGGGGATTACTGCTGATCGTCAGCACAAGCGAGAGCGTTAACGCACAACCCCAGGCCAGACGAACCTTGGACCCAAGGTCTGGATTCGGCCGACGTGCCCACCAAAAAAGAGCCCCCAGGGCAAAGCCTGGCACCACAAGCAGGGTGTATCGGATCGTGATCGATAAAGGATCGTTGGCCCCTTGGGCCAGAAAGAGGCCAAGCAGGCTTGGCCCCGCCAACAGTGCCGTATCCAGGCTGATTAAAGGTACGAACAGAAATGGCAATCCTTGCCCGAGGAGATAAAGCAGTGTTTGTCCTGGGGGATCCACTAACTGTTGAAGCAGAAGGGTGGGCTGGCTTAGAACCCGTTGCAATGTTTCGAGGCTGCTGTTTCCGGTTGTGTTGTCCTCGCTGAGGAACTGGCCAAAGTTCTCCACCATGAAACGCTTGGCGTTGTCGTCAGAGAACATCGGCATCAGCACGTTGGTGCACACCATCACCCAACCCCCACCCCAGCCAATAAACGCCAACGCAAGGAGCCAGCGTTGTCGCTCGCGAACCATGAGCCAGGCACCAACGCCCACCAGAAGAACCCCTGTGTCTTCACGGATCAGAGGCATCAACAAGGCTGAAAGCACAACCAACCACCGCCGCTTTTCCTGCAAACCCAGCAGGAGTGAAAACACGGCCAAAGGCAATTGGCAGAGATCGGTGAAATTTCCGAGTGTGGGGCCGATCAAGGCATTGCCGGCGAAATAGCCATAGGTGATCCAATGCGCTGTGCGTTCAGGCACGAGCTGATGGGCCAGCCGGTGAAGTACAAGCCCCGCTGCCGTGATCAGGCCCACTTGCAGGAGGGGAAGGGCGGCCCCGCCGAGGAGCCCGACTAAGGGGGCCCAAATCAGCAAGGTTGGTGTGAAATGTTGGCCAAGGCGTGCGTAGCCGATGGACGGCAGGCCCCCGGCATGGATCACGTTGGTGGAGAGCTGAGAGGACAGCGTGCTTTCAAACCAGTGCCCATGAAGGCTGTTCCAAAGCACTTGTTGAAAAATTCCCTGGTCGTAGCTCGCGAGTAAGACCCATGAACGCCAGCTCTGAAGGGCAAGTAGCGCCAATGAAAACCCCGCTGCCACAAGGAGGATCCGACGAGATATGAACGGCCGTTGAGGCACAGAAATCAGCGTGCGTACTAACCCAAATATTGTTACTTCTGGCACTAAAGCTGTCTGTCTTTTTGATGGTCATATTGGTTTCGGTTTTTTAAAGCGCCTCGCGGAAGCCGAATGCTTCCTTATATATGTATTAAACACAACATTTATCGTGATTTATGTTCCACCGGCTACCAATTTTCATTGTGCTATCAAGACGGATAGCCCCCCTGAAGGGGCTTCAGGAGCTTTTCGAATCCACTGGTAATTAGTATTAATTCGAACATTTTAGCCCTCTTTTTGTTGTTTCTGATACCAGACATAAGCCCTTGTGTCACATTCATCGCTGAAGGTTGATTAAGAAAAGGATTACAAGACGTTTGGGATAAAAACCCACTTCCTGTGTGAGGAACTAATGAAATTTTTCAAGCAATTGCTGGTGGCTCCTGCCGCCCTGGGCCTTTTGGCCTCCGGCGCCAATGCCGCCGAGCTCAACATCAACGGCGTTTCTGACTACGCGGCTTCTGCCGACCAAGTCACC
>CAXDNN010000097.1:0-7518 GCA_963990675.1 uncultured Synechococcus sp. | reverse complement strand
AAGCAGGAGGTGATTGAAGGGGTCGACCTGATGGTGGTTCGCGAGCTCACCGGTGGCATTTATTTCGGTCAACCGAAGGGGCGGATTGAAGCCGATGGGGATGAACGCGGGTTCAACACCATGACCTACGCCGCTTCAGAGGTTGATCGCATTGCCAAGGTGGCCTTTGAGATCGCGAGGGAAAGAAACAATCGCCTTTGCTCTGTGGATAAAGCCAATGTTTTGGATGTGAGCCAGCTTTGGCGCGACCGCGTTGATGCGATGGCGCCCAGTTACGGCGATGTGGATGTGAGCCACATGTATGTGGACAATGCGGCGATGCAGCTGGTGCGTGACCCGCGCCAGTTTGATGTGCTGCTGACGGGCAACTTGTTTGGCGACATCCTGAGCGATGAGGCAGCGATGCTCACGGGGTCGATTGGAATGCTTCCCTCGGCGTCCCTCGGTAGCGATGGCCCTGGCTTGTTCGAACCCGTGCATGGTTCTGCTCCAGACATCGCCGGTCAAGACAAAGCCAATCCCATGGCCATGGTGCTCTCCGCCGCGATGATGCTGCGCATTGGTTTGAAGCAGAGTTCTGCCGCGGACGACCTCGAACGGGCCGTTGATGCCGTTCTCGCCTCCGGATTTCGAACCGGCGATTTGATGTCGGAAGGCTGTACTCCTCTGGGATGTCAGGCCATGGGCGAGCAATTGCTCAAAGCTCTTTGAAACGAGGAGTGGTGAATTTGGGCTTTGATCTGGCAAGATCGCCGGACCTTTAACCCATGCGTCGATGTCGAAGCGTCATCCGGTAGTTGCTGTCACCGGTTCCTCTGGAGCTGGAACCAGCACGGTCAAGCGCGCCTTCGAGCACATCTTCGCGCGTGAAGGCATCACTCCTGCAGTAGTGGAAGGCGATAGCTACCACCGCTATGAGCGCATGCCGATGAAACAGGCGATGGCTGATGCGCTTGCGGCAGGGCAGAACTTCTCCCACTTCGGTCCGGAAGCCAACCTGTTCGACAAGCTTGCGGAACTGTTCCGCACCTATGGCGAAACGGGTGCTGGTCAGAAGCGCTACTACCTGCACAGCCCAGAAGAAGCGGCTGAACACAACGCTCGCTTGGGTGTCAACCTCGACCCAGGTCAGTTCACGCCTTGGGAAGACATCCCTTCAGGTACCGACGTGCTCTTCTATGAAGGCCTGCACGGCGGTGTTCAGGGTGAGGGTTACGACGTTGCCGGACTTGCTGATCTGCTGGTCGGCGTGGTGCCGATCACCAACCTTGAGTGGATTCAAAAAATTCACCGCGACAATGCTGAGCGTGGTTATTCCGCTGAAGCGATTGTGGATACGATTCTGCGTCGGATGCCCGATTACATCAATCACATCTGCCCGCAGTTCAGTCAAACCGATATCAACTTCCAGCGGGTTCCCACGATTGATACATCGAACCCATTCATCTGCCGGAATATCCCTACTCCCGATGAGAGCTTTGTGATCATTCACTTCCGTAAGGGAGCGCGTGAGAAGTGGGGGATCGATTTCGGCTACTTGCTGAGCATGATCCACGATTCATTCATGTCCAGCCCCACCAGCATCGTCGTAAACGGTGGCAAAATGGGCTTCGCCATGGAACTCATCCTGACTCCGATCATTCATCGCATGATCGAAGAGAAAAAGAACCTCAGCTGAACAGGACAATCCAATCAAGATTGGATTGAACTTTTATCTCTACAATGGGCCCATCTGATTGATCAGGTGGGCCTTTTCTTTGTCATCGCCCTCCTTTGAAATTCGCGGCGCTGTTGGATCACCAACCTCCCCGCGCTGGGATCGTGTTGATAGCCGAGCCTTGATTGCTTTGGCACGAACCACCTATTTCAACTATCTCGCCGATACGCCATCCGGGTTGGAACCCGTCGGTGCGGTGGTCCATCTGGAGCATGGAGAGGGGCGCGTGGCGTTTGAAGTGCCGGTGCTCTTGCCCGACGAGGAGTTTGTTGGGATCGAGCTCATCCGCGGTCGCAGCACCCGTGGGCGAAACCGATGCAAGGGCTAGTCCTTGCCCTGTTTGGGGCGTGTGTGGGCAGTTTCACCAATGTTGTGGCGTGGCGTCTGCCCCGGCAAGAGTCGGTTGTTGTTCCAGGCAGCCATTGCCCCCGTTGTGGCCACGCCGTGCGTTGGCACGACAATCTGCCGGTGTTCGGATGGTTGTTGCTGCTCGGGCGTTGTCGCGATTGTCGCTCCCCCATCAGTGTCCGCTACCCGGTTGTTGAGGCCCTTAGTGCTGGATTGTGGCTCAGTGCGGCCTATGTGCAGCCCAGTGGTGGGGGTGCCCTGCCCACTGCGGTCCTGCCTTGGGCAGGGCTGCCATTGATTGCCCTGCTGCTTCCCCTTGTGTTGATCGATTTCGATCACATGTGGCTGCCCGAGCCTCTCTGTCGCTGGGGTGTGTTGGTGGGCATGGCGATCAGTGCCACCGCTGGACTCCCGGTGTTCGTCGACCATCTCATCGCCACAGTGCTAGCCCTTTTGGCCTTGGAGTCGCTGAGTGCTCTGGCTGAGCGGTTGGTGGGGAAGCCGGCGCTTGGGCTGGGCGACGCCAAACTCGCTGCCATGGGTGGGGCTTGGCTCGGCCTCTGGGGGATTGCCATCGCGATGGGACTGGCGGTGTTGGCTGGTGCCGTCGTTGGTGGCGTGGCTCGGATCACCGGACGCTTGGCTCCGAAGCAGCCTTTTCCCTTCGGCCCATTCATTGCCCTGGGCATTTGGCTGGTGTGGTTAATGGGCCCTTTTTGGTGGTGGGAGCAATGGCAGGCGGCTCTTACGCCATGGCTGGGTCTTTAATGGAATGAACCGACCGGTTCGTGTGTCCCTATTTGACTGGTTTGCTGACCGCCGTAAAGGTCAGTACGTCGGCAATGTCAAACAGGAACCCGAAGAGGGCGATGGCCTTTGGAGCAAGTGTCCGGAGTGCGGACTTGTTGTTTATCTCAAGGATCTACGCCTGAATGCCAGTGTCTGTGCCGGTTGTGGGTACCACCACCGCATCGACAGCTCCGAACGGATTGCTTTGATCGCTGATGCCGAGAGCTTCCAGCCGCTAAATGATCATCTGGCTCCCATCGACCCGCTGGGATTTAAAGACCGTCGTGCCTACGCAGACCGTCTGCGCGAGAGCCAGGCGGCGACGGGATTAAACGATGGTGTAGTGACCGGTCTCTGCCGTGTGGATGGGATTGGCATGGGTTTGGCAGTGATGGATTTTCGCTTCATGGGCGGTTCCATGGGATCGGTGGTGGGGGAAAAAATCACCCGTTTGGTGGAGGAATGCACCAAGCGCAAGCTTCCCCTGTTGATCGTGTGTGCATCAGGCGGCGCACGCATGCAGGAGGGGATGTTGAGCCTGATGCAAATGGCCAAAATATCCGGGGCACTGGATCGGCATCGGGAGGCTGAGCTTCTGTATTTACCCTTGCTCACCCACCCAACCACCGGTGGTGTAACCGCCAGCTTTGCCATGCTGGGGGACTTGATTTTGGCTGAGCCCAAGGCCTTGATTGGGTTTGCCGGCCGTCGCGTGATCGAACAAACGCTGCGTGAAAAGTTGCCCGATAACTTCCAAACAGCTGAATATCTTCAAGACCATGGTTTTGTCGACACCATCATTCCGCGGACCCAATTCCGCAGCACGCTGGCATCTCTCCTCCGCCTGCATGGATCGAAGTCGTTAGAGCTCACCAACGCATGATTCGTCGTCTTCTCGTTCTGTTTGTTGCCCTGTTCTGTTTCGCGGGAATCAGCTGGGCTGGCCCCGTGGAATGGATCGAAGTGCCCGCGACCGATGCTGGGCAGCAGTGGTGGGACCGTGGAAGTATTCGAGACACTAAAAAAGGCCTGCGGACTGTTCTCAGTCGGTTCACCCCAGCCCCCTCAGAAGATGGGGAACAGCGACCGGGGGAGCTCTACGTGATGGAGCTGGATTGTGGGCAATCGCTGTATCGCGACAAACAAGTCAACGGAATCCCCCGGTTTCGTTCCACCTGGCAGGCTGCAGACAACGATGGTTTGATCGTTTCGGTGATCGACGCTGTCTGCAACGAACCTCTCTCCAGCTGAGATGTCCACCCAACCCCTTGGCGTTGCCGTCGCCGGACTTGGTTTCGGCGAAAAAGTGCATCTGCCGGCCTTAGAGGCCAATCAGGATTTAAAGGCGGTGGCCCTTTGGCATCCCCGCCGTGAGCGGCTCGATGTGGCCTGTGCGGAGTCGGGGCTTCAGGGCTACGACAACTGGGATGCGTTGCTGGCCGATCCCGCTGTGGATGCAGTGATTGTGGCGACGCCCCCAGCGCCCCGTTTCGATTTGGCCCATGCAGCGCTTCAGGCGGGCAAACATGTGTTGCTCGAAAAACCGATCGCGCTTCATGCCGATCAGGCGATGGAGCTGCAGCGGCTAGCACTGCGACACCAGTGCAGCGTCGCGGTGGATTACGAGTACCGCGCGGTGCCTTTGTTTATGCAGGCCGAGCGCCTGTTGCGCTCCGGTGCGGTGGGGACCCCCTGGTTGGTGAAGTTGGATTGGTTGATGAGTAGCCGGGCCGATGCCAGCCGAGGCTGGAGCTGGTATTCCGATCGCAAGGCAGGCGGCGGTGTGATCGGGGCATTGGGAACCCATGCCTTCGATACCTTGGCCTGGTTGATTGGCCCGGTGGGGTCTGTTCAAGCGCTCAACAGCGTTTCAATTCCAGAGCGCCCTGGTGCTGATGGTGAGATGAGAGCCGTTGATGCGGAAGACGTCTCCTTGATCCAGACCACCCTGCAATGGCAGGGGCGTTCCGATTGTTCTGTGCCAGCGCAGGTGAACCTTGCATCGGTGGCTCGTAATGGCCGTGGCTGCTGGCTGGAGGTGTATGGATCCAAGGGAACCTTGATTCTCGGCAGCGAGAATCAAAAGGACTATGTCCATGGTTTTTCCCTTTGGTTGGCATCCTCTGGAGAACCGCTGCGATCGATTCAGGCGGATGAGGATTTGGCCTTCCCCACCACCTGGAGTGATGGGCGTGTGGCTCCCGTGGCGAGAATTCAGGGCTGGTGGGCGGAGAGTATCCGAAGCGGCCAGCCGATGATTCCGGGATTAATGGAAGGCGTGGCAAGCCGGCTTGCCTGTGATGCGGCGGCATCGAATTAGGTCGAATTTCTTACTTTTAGACGCGATGAATCAATCATTTGTCGCAATTGACACGATGGCTTGTTAGCGAATGACAAGTCGTGGAAATTTATCGACTAAAAAACTATCTCCGTTTTAGTTGAAGATGTCGCTGTCTGACTTTTCTCAAGAGCTCATTGCAACAGCACGTGCTCTCGCAGAGTCTGGGAAAGGGATTCTTGCTGTGGATGAATCCACCAAGACAGTTGGCAAGAGATTGGGCTCAATAAATGTTGAAAATACAGAGGCGAATCGCCAGGCTTATCGTGGCATGCTGTTCACAACAGCAGGTCTGGGAGAGTACATCAGTGGTGCAATTCTCTATGAAGAGACGTTGTTCCAAAGCCATGCCGATGGTGAGTCGATGGTTCAAAAGTTGCAAAAGCTGGGTGTGATCCCAGGCATCAAAGTTGATCAGGGTTTGCGCCCTCTTCCTGGAGCCGGATCTGTGGAGACCCTTTGCACTGGCCTCGATGGCTTGGTGGAGCGTGCTGCCGACTATTACGCCCAAGGTGCTCGCTTTGCCAAGTGGCGAGCTGTTCTCCAGATCACAGCTGATGGCTGTCCTTCTGATCTCTCCGTTCGTGAAAATGCATGGGGTCTGGCCCGTTACGCCAGAAGTGTTCAGGAGTCGGGTTTAGTCCCAATTATTGAGCCTGAAATTTTGATGGATGGCGACCATACAATTGAGGTAACGGCAGCTGTTCAAGAGCGAGTCATCCAAGAGGTTTACCAGGCTTGCCATGCCAACGGTGTTCTCTTAGAAGGCACATTGCTTAAGCCATCGATGACAGTGCAGGGAGCCGAGTGTTCCCAGAAGGCTGATCCAAAGACTGTTGCTGAAATGACGGTCCGAACCTTGGAAAGAAGTGTGCCTGCGAGCGTTCCTGGAATTGTTTTTCTCTCGGGTGGTTTGAGTGAAGAAGCCGCGTCTATTTATCTCAATACGATGAATAGTATCCCTAAAAAAGCAAGTTGGAATCTTGGCTTTTCCTATGGACGTGCACTCCAACATTCATGCCTGAAGGCTTGGAAAGGATCGGAGACGGAAAGCGGTCAGGCTGCGCTCCTCGCCCGGGCACGAGCAAATTCAGAGGCGTCTCAAGGTTGTTATGTCGCAGGGTCGCAGCCGTCGTCCGATGAACAGTTATTTGTGGCTGGCTACACCTACTGAACGAGCGCGTATGACACTCACGCGTCGTTTAGGCAACTGAGTGTCGTGACATTTCACACGACTCAAAGGTAAAGTCTCGCGGCTACGGACCTTTGTCCGTTGATCGGCCTTCACTGAGATTTCACTATGGCGCTCGTTCCGCTCCGTCTACTGCTAGACCACGCCGCCGAAAACGGCTACGGCATTCCTGCGTTCAACGTGAACAACCTTGAGCAGGTGCAGTCGATCATGGAAGCGGCTCATGAGACCGATTCCCCAGTGATCCTGCAGGCTTCCCGCGGTGCGCGGACCTATGCAGGCGAAAACTTCCTTCGCCACCTGATCCTGGCTGCTGTTGAGACCTATCCCGACATCCCGGTGGTGATGCACCAGGATCACGGCAACAGCCCCGCCACTTGCTTCGGTGCTGCTGCAAACGGGTTCACATCCGTGATGATGGACGGCTCACTTGAGGCCGACGCCAAGACCCCTGCCAGCTACGACTACAACGTCAACGTCACCAAAGACGTGGTGGATGTTGCCCATGCCATCGGCGTGAGTGTTGAGGGTGAACTGGGTTGCCTCGGCTCCCTCGAAACCGGCAAAGGTGAAGCCGAAGATGGCCATGGCTTTGAGGGTGAACTCTCGAAAGACCAGCTCCTCACCGATCCAGCTGAGGCTGCCGACTTTGTGGCCAAAACAAAGGTGGATGCCCTGGCGATCGCTATCGGTACCAGCCACGGTGCTTACAAATTCACCCGCAAACCAACCGGTGAAGTGCTGGCCATCAGCCGTATCGCTGAAATCCACAAAGCCATCCCCAACACCCACCTGGTGATGCATGGTTCCTCTTCTGTTCCTCAGGAATGGCTGGAGATGATCAACAAGTACGGCGGTGCCATCCCCGAGACCTACGGCGTTCCCGTCGAAGAGATTCAGGAAGGCATCCGTAATGGTGTGCGCAAGGTGAACATCGACACCGACAACCGCCTCGCCTTCACTGCGGCTGTCCGTGAAGCAGCGATGGCTGATCCTGCCAACTTCGACCCCCGCCACTTCAACAAGCCGGCTCGTAAGTACATGAAGCAGGTTTGCTTGGATCGCTATCAGCAGTTCTGGGCTGCCGGTAACGCCAGCAAGATCAAGCAAAGCGATATCAACTACTACGCCGGC
>CAXDNN010000096.1:0-7522 GCA_963990675.1 uncultured Synechococcus sp. | reverse complement strand
GAGATTCGCCTTAGTCTCGTGGGCTCGGAGATGTGTATAAGAGACAGCAGTAAGGCTTGGGCCAAACAGTTAATGCAAGACGCCGCTGTTCCCACTGCTGGGCACTGGTCAGTCCACAGCGAAGAAGAAGCCTTGGCCGTTTTACACAAGGTCGAACGTCCTTTGGTGGTGAAAGCCGATGGGTTAGCAGCGGGCAAAGGGGTCACAGTGGCCGAAACAGTGGCCGAAGCAGAAGCCGCCATTCGAGAGGCCTTCCATGGGCGTTTTGGTGACGCTGGATCCCATCTTGTGCTGGAGGAACGACTCGAAGGCCCTGAGGTTTCAGTGTTTGCCCTCTGTGATGGCGAACGCATGGTTCTCCTTCCCCCAGCCCAAGATCACAAACGGCTTCAAGACGGCGATCAGGGACCCAACACAGGAGGGATGGGCGCCTACGCCCCAGCACCACTCCTTGATCAAGACGCACTTCTGGAAGTTGAAGCATTGGTGCTTCAACCCACTCTGAAAGCTTTGAAAGACCGCGGAATCGACTACCGCGGGGTGATCTATGCCGGTTTGATGCTCACGGCAACCGGGCCGCAAGTGATCGAATTCAACTGCCGCTTCGGCGACCCCGAATGCCAAACCTTGATGCCCTTACTGGGTGATGAATTGGGTGCTGTGCTGCAGGCCTGTGCACTTGGCCGCCTGGATCTCGCCCCAACACTGACCATCTCAACGCGTTGCAGCGCCTGTGTCGTCGCTGCAGCAGAGGGCTATCCCAACGCACCGCGCAAGGGTGATGCCATCCATTCCAACCATCAAACCGACGACACCCATCAACTTTTCCACGCGGGCACCCATCGCCAGCCTGACGGGCGCCTCACCACATCCGGCGGCCGAGTGCTGGCTGTCGTCGCCCAGGGGGACGATTTTGATGCCGCCTTCGCTGCGGCGTATTCCGACATGGCAGCCATCAACTTCCCTGGAATCACTTACCGTCGCGATATTGGGCATCAGGTGCGCTCAAACCAATGAGCAGCGAGAGCGGAGCAGTCATCGCCGACTGGGCTTTACCTCCAAACGGCGGCCCCCCCACCGACGACAACACGCTGTGGAAACGCATTGCAGCTTGGTGGGCTGAATTCACGCTCCAAACCAAACTGCTGGCGGTGGCCACCCTCGTGGTGAGCCTGATGATGACAGGCATCACCTTTGTTGCTCTAGCCGGCATCCAGCGGGATGCCGCCATGAACGACACCCGCTATGCACGGGATTTGGGCTTGCTCCTTGCCGGCAATGTCACGGAGCTCGTGGCGGATGGCCAAGACCGTGAACTTGCCAACGTTGCTGAAAAATTTTGGCGCTCCAGCCGAAGCGTTCGCTACATCTTTTTTGCCGACCCAGACGGCATTATTTATTTAGGAATCCCGATCAGCGCCACGCCGAACGGAGAAGAGGGTGAGCTCCGACTCAACCGACGGCTGGAACTTCCCGATGAGCTAAGACGGCGCCCCCAAAATCCTCTCGTCCGTCAGCACCTCACCCCGCAAGGGACTGTGACCGATGTCTTCGTTCCGTTAATTCGCAGCGGAACCTATTACGGGGTCCTTGGACTGGGTGTGAACCCCAACGAAACAGCACTGGCCAGTGCCGCCTTGACGCGCGAAGTCACCGTGGCGGTGTTCATTTCCATTTGGGTACTGGTGATTCTTGGCGCCGTGTTCAATGCCCTCACGATTACCCGTCCGGTGAAAGAGCTGCTCCGCGGGGTGCGCTCCGTGGCCTCCGGTGATTTCCAAGCCCGCGTGGACCTTCCAATGGGTGGGGAACTGGGTGAATTGCTCACCGGATTCAACGCCATGGCCTCCCAGCTTGAGGCCTACGACGAAGCCAACATCGAGGAACTCACGGCTGCCCAGGTGAAGCAACAGTCGCTGATCGCGACCATGGCGGATGGCGCCATCCTGCTCGATTCCACGGGACGCATCGTTCTGGCGAATCCCACCTCACGACGACTATTTCGCTGGGAAGGTCGAAGTCTTGAAGGGCAAGAATTGGTCGAAGAGCTACCGGAATTGCTCTCCATCGAAGTCCACAGCGCTTTGGATGCCCTCCTGTTCAGCAGCTCGGACAGTGAAGACCTGCGTTGCAGTGTGGGCGAACCAGCCCGGACCCTGCGCATCGTGATGCAAGCCGTTCGCGATGCCAGTGGAGAAAGCCTGAAGGGCATCGCCGTGACCATTCAAGACCTCACCCGTGAAGTGGAACTCAATGCGGCACAAAGCCGTTTCATCAGCAACGTCTCGCACGAGTTGCGGACACCGCTATTCAATATCAAGAGCTACGTCGAAACCCTGCACGACCTGGGGGACCAACTCACCGAAGACGAAAAAAAAGAATTTCTTGGCGTCGCCAACGACGAAACGGATCGACTAACCCGCTTGGTGAACGACGTTCTCGACTTATCCCGACTCGAATCAGGCCGAACCGTTCAGTTCGAAACAATGAACTTGCGGCCCGCCATGGAGCAAACCCTGCGGACCTACCGACTGAATGCCGAAGACAAAACTGTTGAACTCGAATTAGACGTGGCTCCAGACCTTCCCGACGTCCTCGGCAACTGGGATCTTCTTCTCCAGGTGTTCGACAATCTGGTGGGCAATGCACTCAAATTCAGTCGCCCTGGCGGCGTCCTCAGCATGCGTGCTTACGTCTGGCCGGATACCTGCCGGGTCGAGGCCCCAATCAGCGCCCTGAGGGATGGCCCCACCTGCACCCTCACCTCCCCATTACCAAAGCTGCGCGTTGAAATCGCCGACACTGGCTATGGAATCAGTCCCCAAGATCAACAACGCATCTTCGACCGCTTCTATCGCGTGGAAAATGCTGTTCACACCGAAGTTGGCACGGGGCTCGGGCTTTCCATTGTTCGTGGAATTCTCGATAAACACGGAGCCAAAGTGTCCATGGTGAGTGAACTGGATGTGGGCACAACATTCTGGTTTGAGCTCCCCCTCGAGCAGGCTGATCGTGATGAACTTGCGCTCCAAGCTGAGCGCCGATCAATCAGCGATGCCAGTGATCAAGGCAGTAGCGAATCGGAAGCCGTTAGTAGCGCTTAGCGATCTCTTCCCCACGGGAAGCGACCATATCAACGCGTCAGTCGTCCGAAGAGACACTCTTCGCAATCCGCGATAGCTCGCTGCGCTCATCGGTGGAGACGCGATGGGGCACACCCGAAATGATCCGTTCAAAGTTGGAGAACGAATCCTTGATCTGCGGACCATTTCCAGTGATCACAAATTCGCGAATGCCCTTGTCATGCCAAGAGCCGCGCATTTTGAACACATTGAGAGCGCGGGCCATTTCACCGCGAATTTCCACGTATTGAAGCAACAGAATGGTGTCAGTAATCGTGGAGATGTGGGAATCAGTGATCGAGTGACTCCCCATGAATTCCTCAGATGTATTGGTGAAGAAACCAGCAATTTCTTCCTGTTTTGCATAGCCAGTCACGCCAATCACAAATTGACGAAACGCGTTATGGCTCACACCACGGGCCAAAGCAGATAAGGAATCAATGGCCATTCGCGATGGCTTGAACTCACTGATTTCAGTCTTGATGATCTGAAGATGATCTTCCAACCCTGTCGATTCGGGGTAAGCACAAATGATTTTGAGCAGGCCGTCCTGCTCCATTTGTTCGAAATCAATCCCCCAGCTGGTGCCATTACGCATCAACTGTGCACGGGATTCCTCATAAGCAAAAAGAATGGCGCGTTCTTTATTGCGGCAAGCATCCTCAATAAACTTCGACACCAACATCGTCTTGCCAGTGCCCGTCGCGCCGGTGGCCAAGATGATCGAGTCCTTGAAAAACCCACCACCGCACATCTCATCCAAACGGGGCACTCCGGAGCTCACCCGAACGTTGGATGAGCGTTGGGTCAGTCGCATCGCTCCCAGGGGGAAAATGCTGATGCCGTGCGCACCCATCGTGAACGGGAACTCCCCTTTCATGTGCGTCGTGCCACGCAATTTGAGGATCTCCACCGTGCGTCGACGGCGTTCCCCCTCCAGCACGTTGCGGAGAATCACCACATTGTCGGAAACGAACTCTTCCACGCCATAACGAGCGATGGGTCCGTACTCATCAATACGTTCGGTGGTCATCACCGTGGTGACACCGATTTCCTTGAGTCGTGCAATCAGACGGAAGATTTCACGACGCACCACAAAAACGGCGTCGTACTGCTGGAACACCGCAGTAATTGAGTCGATCGCAACGCGCTTCGCTTTGTATTTGCGAATCGCATAGTTGATCCGCTCAATGAGACCCGAAAGATCAAAACTGCCAGCCACATCCTGACCATCCGGATCCGGTGAGGCATCCAAGATGAACAGCTTGTCCTGTTCCACCATCTCTTGGAGATTCCAGCCGAAGCTGGCCGCATTCCGAAGGATGTCGAGCGGTGATTCTTCAAAGGTGACGAAGATCCCCGGTTCATCGAAGTGCTTGATGCCGTTGTGGAGGAAATGCAGCGAAAACACGGTTTTACCCGTGCCGGACGTCCCACTGATCAGGGTGCTGCGCCCGATTGGCAACCCACCTTGACAAACATCATCGAAGCCCTCGATCCCAGTCGGGAGCTTCTGCACCTGCATCTGTGAATGACCGCTAGCGGGAGGAAATTGCATGACGAAGACCTATGAACAAACCGTAGTGAGAAGCCACTTGTCGAGCGTGAGGCACACCATGTCGCTTAAGAATCCGACGTGGATGGAGCGCTCTCCTCATCCGAGTCATCGAGAAAGCTCGAGGTCAGCATGTTGTCCGAGAGCTCGTCGTACAACAGATCCAACCCAATCAAAACCCTTTCACGATCAGACAAGTCGCCAATAATTCGGCGCACTGGCGGCGGCAAAATCTTGGCCAACGTTGGAGTTGCCAGGATTTTGTCCTCTTCCGCCAATTGTGGGTTCTTCAGCACATCAATCACCTTGAGTGCATAGACACCCCGAAATTCAGTTTCGAGAATGTTGCGAAGGGTTTTGAGTGCTCGCATGGAATTGGGAGTGTTCCCTGCGACGTACAACTTCAGGATGTATGTCTTGCGTGGACTCATAACAACTCCTCAGAGGCAGTGAACTGATCGACTTCGACAGAGGGGCGGTTTGACGCCATACCAGACAAGGGAATATCAGGCGGGATCGAACGTCTGTACATCTCACACAGATGCGCCATGACATCAAGAAGTGCAAGGCGGTAATCCTGAAGAAAGTCGTTTTTATGCCCCTCTAACCGCAACTGCTTCCAAAACTCATCGATCAAGGTGACGTGGATTTCCACCGTGCGCGTAATCGGCAGATCGCTGAAGAACGCCGTATTCACGAAACTTTCGAGAGCCTGATTCGCGGCGGCTGGATCACTGAAGTAGCTCAGCAATAAATCCCTGTAGGTGCGATGCAGGGATTGAAGTAATTCCCGGCGCTCATCGGGAGCCAGGCTGCCGAGGAAACGGGATGGATCCCGTTTGTAGAACACGCCCAGATAGCCGAGCCGTTCCTGCAAGCGGCGGGACAAGATGCCCACGGCTTTGGTGGCCGTATCTTCCTGCCGGCCATCCGCGCGGCCCTGACGCAAAAATCGTGAGATCGCCGCATCGACGTTGTATCCCAGCTGTGCGAGTTGATCCTCCGGGAGGTGCAATTCCTCCTGGTGATAGTCCACATGGCCTTTCACCTCGCCCACGATCACGGCAGGAAACAGGAGCCCAGCTTTCAACAGGTCCTCCCGC
This sequence comes from uncultured Synechococcus sp., assembly GCA_963990675.1. GTDB lineage: Bacteria > Cyanobacteriota > Cyanobacteriia > PCC-6307 > Cyanobiaceae > Parasynechococcus. Next base: position 1,742 of record CAXDNN010000096.1, on the reverse strand, counting down.
GTGTCGCCATCCAGCAAATTCTGCTCGACGACAACCGCATCAAAGTCGTTGTGCCGCGGGGCCAACGTGGTCGCAAGACCTTCGTTGTCCCCAACGGACAACACCACCGACTCATAACGATTGGCTGGCAACCATTGACGACAAAGATCCACCAGAGCGGAGGAACTCAGCAAAAGAGCAACAGTGAGGGCCGGCCGGGCCATCCGACGGAGTGGAGCATTAGTGCCTAAATCTTGACGAGGGGAGGGGCTAGGGCTGAAGATCTTTGTTTGTCTTTCGATTGCGTCCCAGGCCTAATCGGTTTTTGCCGAGCCTGACCGCGTCTATAAACCAATGGCTGACTCGAAACCTGCAGCAAAGGCCGCCCCGGAAACCAGTGATGCATACGCCATCGTTGAGGCTTCCGGAACACAGATTTGGCTTCAAACAAACCGGTATTACGACCTGGATCGGCTCCAAGCCGACGTGGATGAAACCCTGAAGTTGGACAACGTCCTGCTGGTAAAGGATTCCAAGGGCACCACGCTCGGACAGCCCTACGTGAAAGACGCCAGTGTTGAGCTGAAGGTGATGGCCCATCGCCGTGGCCCCAAAGTGATCGTTTACAAAATGCGCCCGAAAAAGAAAACACGGCGCAAGAATGGTCATCGTCAGGAACTCACCCGGGTGATGGTTCAATCCATCTCCGTAGGCGGCAAAGCCATCGGCTAAACGCTTCGAACCTTTAATTTCCGTCTTCCATTTTTTTCCCATGGCTCATAAGAAAGGCACAGGCTCCACAAGAAACGGTCGCGATTCCAATTCCAAACGCCTTGGCGTCAAGGCCTACGGCGGTGAGTCCGTCACCGCAGGATCCATCCTGATTCGCCAACGCGGCACATCCGTTCTTCCCGGCGTCAACGTTGGCAAAGGAAAAGACGACACCTTGTTTGCCCTCACCGACGGTTTCGTGAAATTCGAAAGCATCAAGCGGGGTCTTCGCAACCGTAAACGCATCAACATCACCGCTGCTGTGTAATCACAGCTCTTCAGCTATTGACATCTAAAACATCAAAAGCCCCATTCAAATGGGGCTTTTTTGATGTTCGTCCCTTCCAGCGATTTAAATTTTTTCGTACAACCTGGCGGTGATTAATAAGGGGTGAAACACCTCGAGAAACTGACCTTGAAGGGTGCGAAAGAAACAATCGACCAGCGCTGGCTCATCGAAGTGAAAGGGATATTCACCGTTATGACCTTTGAAGAAATACCAATTCAGGAGCGCAATTGCATTCGGGGCCATCCGTCCATGGAACTCACGCAATTGCGCCGATGGATCCGGCAAATGCTCCAGAACATCCAGACAAACCACAGCGTCAAAACACACATCACCTGTACTGCCAAGATCCCGATGCACGGAGAGCTTTTGGCTTAGCCCTAGCGCCTCGGCGCGCTGTTGAACAAAGGCCTGATTGTGGGGATTTAGATCCACAAACCACACGTGATCTACCGCTGGCAACGCGGCAGCAGAGAGGGCATGGGTTCCGATACCACCACCAAAGTCGAGCACCTGGCCCCGAGCCGCCATCCCTTGCAGTCTCAAGGTGTCAGCGATGTAGTCGGCACTGGAGAGGTGCCAGGCGGCCAGTTCAAGCAGATGGCCCGTACCCACCTTGTCTTCATAGAACTCCGTTGCGTCTCTGTCTCTTATACACATCTCCGAGCCCACGAGACTAAGGCGAATCTCGTATGCCGTCTTCTGC
>CAXDNN010000095.1:0-7631 GCA_963990675.1 uncultured Synechococcus sp. | reverse complement strand
GCCAGTGTTGTGGGCTTCCAACATGACGGCCATCGCATCTTGTTCACTCAGCTGAGGAACCACTTGGCGCAATGTCGTGATGACGTATTCCATGCTGTTCACAGGGTCGTTGTGAAGCAACACTTTGTATCGGGGTGAACGTTTCCGGACACGCTCAGGCGCTTTGTCGAGAACCGCAGCCCCGCCTGGACTGCGGTTGGGTGTCTCCTCTGCCATCACTAGGCCATTCACTGAACGAAATGTAAGGGAAATTGGATCACTGCTGATTCAAAGGGATTTGATTCTTGCCATGGCTTCATTGACGTTCGCTCTGCTGTTGAAGGCGGAAAGACGGAAATAGCCTTCGCCGGCAGCACCAAAACCGCTCCCTGGTGTTCCCACCACATTCGCCTTGTTGAGAAGGTGATCGAAGAATCCCCAGGAATCCATGCCATTTGGGGTTTTGATCCAAACGTAGGGGGCGTGTTCGCCGCCGTAAATCTGGAGACCTAAAGCAGTGAGCTCGTGGCGAATAATGGATGCGTTCTCCATATAGAAGCTCACCAGAGCCTTCACTTCGGCTTGACCTGCTGCGGAGTAAACCGCTTCGGCACCGCGTTGAATGATGTAGCTAACGCCGTTGAACTTGGTGCTCTGACGTCGGTTCCACAACCCCCAAAGTTCCACCAGTTCTCCATTCGCTGCCGTTCCTTTTAAGCCTTTGGGCACAACGGTGAAAGCACAGCGAGTTCCTGTGAAGCCTGCATTTTTCGAGAACGAACGGAATTCGATTGCACACTCCCGTGCCCCTTCAATTTCAAAAATTGAATGCGGCAACTCTGGATCTTGAATAAAGGCCTCGTAAGCCGCATCAAACAAAATCAGTGCGTTATGGCTGCGGGCGTAATCCACCCATGCTTTTAGTTGGGCCCTTGTGGCGACGGCTCCGGTGGGGTTGTTGGGGAAGCAGAGGTAGATCAAATCCACCGGTTCGCTTGGGATTTCTGCTGCGAAGTCGTTGTCTGCGCTGATGGGTAGGTAGGTGAGACCGGCGTAGCGCCCCTCGTCACCAGCATCACCGGTGCGGCCAGCCATCACATTGCTATCGACATACACGGGATAAACCGGGTCTGTCACCGCAACTCTGTTGCCCTCACCAAGGATGTCGAGGATGTTGCTGCTATCGCATTTCGAGCCATCGGAAACAAAAATTTCGTCGGCATTGATATCGCACCCACGGGATTGGAAATCTTGCTTCGCGATTGCTTCCCTGAGCCAGGCGTAACCCTGTTCTGGTCCATAACCATGGAATCCGTCTGCTGTGCCCATCGCATCGATGGCCGTTTTCATCGCTTCGCGACAGGCCAGAGGGAGCGGCTCTGTGACATCGCCAATCCCGAGACGAATTAAAGCGGCGTCAGGATTGGCTGCGCTGAATGCTTTGACCCGTCGTCCGATCTCTGGGAAGAGATAGCCCGCCTTGAGCTTGAGGTAATTGCCATTGACCTTCACCACGGAACGGAGGGGGTTTCTGTCGGTGCATTTTGCCGTGTCGACAGCTCAATACGATGAAGGGAGGAGCGAGGTCATCGTCTGTGGTCGTATCTGCTGTGGACCACCCAGTTGATTTTCACGCTCTGGTTGATCAAGGCATCAACAAGCCTGCCCGTTATATGGGGCATGAGTTGGGAGTGGTTCCTCGGGACTGGGATCAGGCTTGCGTGCGCTGGGCTTTGACCTATCCAGAAATTTATGAGGTTGGTTCCAGCAATCTGGGGCACATCATTTTGTATTCGATCCTCAATGCCGTTCCTGGTCAGTTGTGTGATCGCGCTTATTTACCCGCTCCAGATTTGGCAGAGCGCCTAAGGGAGCGCGAGCAGCCGTTGTTTGCCGTTGAAAGCCGTCGTCCCTTATTGGCATTTGATGTTCTTGGTTTCAGCCTGAGCTACGAGCTAGGGGCGACCAATATTCTTGAAATGTTGGACCTGTGCCAGGTTCCGATCCGAGCGGCTGATCGTGCCGATTTGCCACTCAATGATCCCGCTTCAGTTCCGTTGATTTTTGCGGGCGGTCCAACCGCAACCAGTAATCCAGAGCCCTATTCGCCTTTTTTCGACTTCATTGCTTTGGGGGATGGAGAGGAGCTCCTTCCAGAGATTGGTTTGGTGGTGGCAGAGGCAAAATCCAATGGATGGTTCCGCTCTCAACTGTTAAGGGACTTGGCCCAGGTCCCAGGGGTTTATGTGCCATCGCTTTATGGCTTGGCCGCTGATGGGGTGTCTCTGAAGCCCTTATATCCGGAGCTGCCACCACGGGTGATTCGTCGCGTCGCGACACCAATGCCCCATTACGCCATGGGCCTTGTTCCCCACGTGGAAACAGTGCATGACCGACTCACGGTGGAAATTCGACGCGGCTGCACCCGTGGCTGTCGTTTTTGTCAGCCCGGAATGCTCACTCGTCCCGCCAGGGATGTGGAGCCTGAAGCCGTCATCGAGGCTGTGGAGACGGGGATGAAGCAGACGGGCTACAGCGATTTTTCACTGCTTTCCCTGAGCTGCAGCGACTATCTGGCCCTGCCCGCCGTCGGCGTTGAGCTGCGGAATCGATTGGCTGATCAGAACGTCACCTTGCAGCTGCCTAGCCAACGGGTGGATCGTTTTGATGACGACATTGCCCATATTCTCGGCGGGACGCGTCAATCGGGTCTCACCTTTGCCCCAGAAGCTGGAACGCAGCGCTTGCGCGACATTGTGAATAAGGGATTAACCGACGACGACCTTTTGAAAGGCATCCGTGTTGCGATGCAAAACGGTTACCGCAAAGTGAAGCTCTATTTCATGATCGGATTGCCCGGGGAGACGGACGCCGATGTTCTTGGAATTGTTGAAACTTGCACGATGTTGCAGCAGAGCTGTCGTGATTTGGGACGGCTCAATCTGAATATCACCATCAGCAATTTCACCCCGAAACCGCATACACCGTTCCAGTGGCACAGCGTCTCGACGGTGGAGTTTCAGCGCCGTCAAGAGCTTTTACGTGGAGCGTTCAAGCGTCTGCGGGGCTTCAAGGTGAACTTCACGGATGTGCGTCTTTCCGCAATGGAGGATTTTGTGGGTCGGGGCGACCGTCGTCTCGCTCCCGTGATTGAGGCTGCCTGGAGAGCTGGGGCCGGTATGGATGCATGGTTCGAATCGCTCGATCGCACCTACGCGGCTTGGACGGGTGCGATTTCAGAAGCCGGTCTTGAGGGGAGATATCGGGAGATGGAAGTTGGCAGTTGGAGTGCCGTGAATGCTTTAGATCGAAAGGATCTGGAGGTGTTTTGTCGCCAGCCTTTGCCTTGGGATCACATCGATACCGGGATCGACAAGACATGGCTGATGGAGGACCTGCAACAGGCTTTGGCTGCCTCCGTTGTTCCCGATTGTTCCTTCCATGGCTGCAGCAGTTGCGGAGTGTGTGGACCTGAGCTCGGGCACAACGTGGTGGTGCAAGCACCTGTGGTGCCTCCGCAGTTACCGACGCAAGCACCGCCCAGTGAACGGGTTTGCCGATTGCGCATTCAGTTTTCCAAAACGGGGTCGATGGCGTTGCTCAGCCACCTCGACCTCATGCGGATGTTGGAGCGAGCTCTACGCCGAAGTGGTCTTCCCATCAGTTTCACCGGTGGATTTCATCCCTTGCCCAGAGTGCAAATCGCTTTGGCGTTGCCCTTAGGCGCGGAAGCGGATAGTGAATGGATGGACATGGAATTCACCGAAGCTCTGGATCCACGTCAACTGCAGCAGGGATTACAGCCACTTCTACCTCCAGGGATCACTTTGCTCTCAGTAGCTGAGGTGCCTGTGGCTGGCCCCAGCTTGTCCCAGGAGATTCGTGCCGCTGTGTGGAGCTTCGATGTGGAACTCAAAAGTGGCATGACGACGGATTGGTCCTCTGCCATTGCCGCTCTTTTGGCCGCGGATCAGTTGATGTGGCATGACACCGATAAAAAAGGACGTCCTCGCTCCCGTGATTGTCGATCGGTGTTGCGCCGCCTCGATGTGGTGTCTGATTCAGAGGATTCTCGGTTGCGGTTGCGTTTAGAGGCGGATGTGGACTCCATGGGACGAAGTTTGCGCCCATCTCAGATTCAGCATTGGTTGGAAGAGCAAGTGTCTGAGCCCATTGCTTTGCAGTCTTTAAAAAGGGATCGGTTGGAGCTTGCTCAGTGTTAAATTGAATTCAGGCAGCTAATGCGATTACTGCATTGGTTGATCCTGGTCTTGCTGATCCTTTATCGGATATCGAGGTCCATGGCTCGCGAGCCGGTTCCACTCGAACCCCGAGCCCGTTTTCAGAGGAGTTCCGACTCCGCATCATTTCAGTCCTTCAAGGACGCTCCAATTCACCCAATAACCCGATGCAGGTTGCCGGCTGGCGTCTGATCGGATCAGAGCCTCGAGTGGGCTCATGCCTGTTCTTTTATGTCCCAACAAATTGTCATCGCGGAGCAGCTGCGCATCGCTGCTGTGCTCTCCGATGAGCGAGTCGATGAGCTCATCGTCGCGCAAGGTCGTTATCAGATTGGCGATGTTTATTTAGGTACGGTTGAAAATGTTCTTCCGGGTATTGATGCGGCGTTTGTCAATATTGGCGAAAGTGAAAAAAATGGGTTTATTCATGTCACAGATCTTGGCCCTTTACGTCTAAAAAAAGGATCCGCAGGAATTACCGAATTACTTGAACCTCGCCAGAAAGTTCTGGTGCAGGTGATGAAGGAACCAACGGGTACCAAGGGCCCACGCCTCACAGGAAATCTCGCGCTCCCAGGCCGTTACTTGGTTCTCCAACCCCACGGTTTGGGGGTCAATATCTCCCGCCGGATTAGTGCCGAAGCGGAACGCAACAGGCTCAGAGCCTTGGGAGTTCTGATAAAGCCCCCGGGCGCTGGTTTATTGATTCGAACGGAAGCGGAGGGCATTAGTGAAGAGCTTCTGATCGATGACTTAGAGGCTTTATTGCGTCAATGGGAAGCGATTCAACAGGCGGCAGAGACCGCCGTCCCGCCTGTGCTGCTGAATCGCGATGAGGACTTCATTCATCGCATTCTTCGCGATCACATGGGTCCAGACCTGGCGCGCGTTGTCGTTGACGACCCTGCAGCGGTTTCAAGGGTTGGAAGTTTCCTCGGCTCCGAGCTCGGAAACGTGGTGGTGGAGTCCCATGAAGAGTCCACTGAACTGCTCGAGCACTACAAGATCAATGCAGCGATTCGCGATGCACTGAAACCCAGGGTGGATTTGCCCTCGGGTGGGTACGTGATCATCGAGCCCACGGAAGCGCTCACCGTGATTGATGTGAACTCGGGCTCGTTTACGCGATCTGCCAATGCCCGGGAGACGGTGCTTTGGACCAACGTCGAGGCAGCGATCGAAATTGCAAGGCAGTTGAAACTGCGCAATATCGGCGGCGTCATCATCATCGATTTCATCGATATGGACTCCCGCCGTGATCAGCTCCAATTGTTGGAGCACTTCACAACGGCGACGCGGGATGACTCTGCTCGTCCACAAATTGCCCAACTCACCGAGCTGGGTCTTGTGGAACTAACGCGGAAGCGCCAGGGGCAAAATATCTACGAATTGTTCGGTCGTGCCTGCCCCAGTTGTGGTGGCCTGGGGCTTGTGGCCGTTCTGCCTGGCAAGGATCTTTCACAACCGTTGGCCGCCGAAACAGGATTGGTTCGTTCGGTTGCTTCAGCACGTTCTGAAGTTGTTGCGCCTGGTGATACCGCTGCCAACAACAATCGACGTCGTCGGGGTGGTCGCAGTCGGATTGGCGCAGAAGGAGGATCGTCCTTTGTTGAACTCACGGCCGAAGGCGAAGCTCCGCAGGGTTCCACGGAGGAGGCGCACGAGCCGGCGATTGCCCGTCGCCAAGATCCAGAGCTTGTTGCTGTACCGATGACGGATGAACAGCAGGAGGTCTATAGCTGGCTTGGGTTAAATCCTGCACTGCTGTTAGACGAACCGCCCGAATCAGACAATGTCGTGGTTCGCGTTGTCCGTCCTGGTGAGGACGAGGCGGAGGTCCTTGAGGAAGCACGCCAGCAATTGGCAGCCAGCGCTGGACGCCGTCGCCGTCGCGGTAGTCGTGGTGCGGGAGGGAGAAGTGTGGTCCGTGCTGATGCAACGCAACCCGAGCCGCTGCCTGTTCCGTTAAAGCGTGATGTCGATCGTTCTCAGCAGCAGGAGGAGAACGCTCAACCCCTCATGGTGGAGATCACGCCCTTGGAAAGTGTCTCTCCGGTCACCGTCCTTCTGGATCAAGAGCCCGTTCGTGAGGTGGTCGAGTCCACGCAACCGCCTGAGGATGTTGAGGAGCCCCGTCGCCGTCGTCGGCGTTCTTCGGCCCCATCGTCCAGCTGAATCATGACGCAGCTGAAGGGAATCCCCAGCGGTTCTCAGGTTGCGGGTGTCGACGAAGTCGGCCGAGGTTGTTTGTTCGGTCCGGTGTTTGCTGCTGCTGTGGTTTTGGATGAAGCTGCTGAGAAATTTTTATGGCAGGCGGGTCTGACGGATAGCAAAAAATTGACGGCAAAGCGGCGCGCAGGATTGGTGCCGTTGATTGAACAACATTGTTTAACCAGGGGGCTGGGGCAAGCATCGGCTCGAGAAATCGATGCTGTGGGGATTCGAGGGGCGACAGAACGGGCGATGCTTCGCGCTCTTCAGACCTTGGACTATTTCCCAAATGTTGTCCTTGTTGATGGAAATCTTCCCCTTCGACTTTGGAGTGGGCCTCAATTAACTCTGGTGGGAGGTGACTCGCGCTCGGCCGCGATCGCTGCGGCCAGCGTTTTGGCGAAGGAAGCTCGTGATGCATTGATCCGACGTTTGTCGAATCGGTTTCCGGGCTATGGCCTTGAACGCCACGCGGGTTATGGAACGGCTCTGCATCGGGAAGCTTTGCTGGCGTTGGGGCCTACGTCCCTGCATCGCAGAAGCTTTCTTCGACGGTTACTGGGGTAGTACTTCTGATGGGGCAGGTTGGCACCAGTCCTGAAAGTCGCTGATCAGTTGCTTGCCAACGCGCGCTTTGATCCCAATCAAAATCCCGTTCAGGATCGACTCACCGGTGGATTCCAAAACACGACGTGGAATCAAGCGGAGCAGCGGTGGTTGGCTGACTTCAACGGACAAGTGCGCATGGCCACTCAATCCGTGAGCATCGCTGATGAGTCTTGATTCCAGTGACAATTGGAAGTCGTCAACGACACCGAGACCCTCCAATTCGCAATCGACCGCTTTCATCACCAGCGTGTCGGATTCGGTTTCAATTTGAAGTGATACGACCGGTTTCACCTGCAGTTGAAACACCTGCAAGCTGGTGACGAGATAGCGGTATCGCCCGGGCTTGATCTTGGTGAGTTGGCGGGAATCCAGGAGTGCTCCAAGAACCCGTTCCTCTTGCTGCAGATAGTCGGGCAACCGTTCTGCGTGGCATTGGACTGGGAGGTCCAACTTCTGGCTGGCTTCGAAGGCCAGGGACATGCGCATCACTTGACGCGGCATGATCCTATCGAGTCCATGCGGCCAGGCTTTTCATGCCAACACGTCTCGCTTACCTCGGCCCGACAGGGACCTATGGAGAGCAAGCCGCCC
>CAXDNN010000094.1:0-7676 GCA_963990675.1 uncultured Synechococcus sp. | reverse complement strand
TTCAAGCAGAAGACGGCATACGAGATTCGCCTTAGTCTCGTGGGCTCGGAGATGTGTATAAGAGACAGTGTCTGCACCATCCAGTGTTTCTGCCGCGAGATGCTGCCGGCGCACCAAAGCAAGGCCGATAGAACCCTTCGGAGTTCCGAGGACGCTGGTGATTGTTCCCGCCCGTTCACCATTGCAGCGCAGGGTGTCCCCGACAGAAGGCACTTGGTTGCAGATCCATCCCCTGAGTTCCTGTTTGGCTCCGCCAAGATTGGCCAGTTTGGCCACGGTTTCCTGGCCGAGATAACACCCTTTGCTCAGGCTTACGTGGTCGGCCAATCCCAGCTCTAGGGGATTGGCATTGGCACTTAACTCCCCAGGGCCGATCGCTAGTCCTTGTTCGATGCGCCAGCGCTCCAATTGTTCTGGATCAGCAGGATCGCTTGTCCAATTTGGTGGTAACGGGGAGTGGTGGTCGAGCCACAACGCGATGCTGTTACTGCTCAGAGGTTGAACGCGGCGTTGGTCCGTGATGGGTTGCACGCGCACACGATCGGCAGGAAAAATCACTTGGTCGAATCCCTTCGCTACGGCTGTCGCGTCGCCAGCAAGAACAAGAACATCCGCACCGTTGGCTCGGAGGCGAAGTTCCAGTAGGGCTCGTAATCGACCAGTCGCGGTAAGCCAACAGGTTTGAACCAATGCCCCCTCAGGGGTATCGGTCACATCTGCGCTGGTTTGGCCTTGAAGAAAGTTGCGGGTCCCTGCCCCCTCGAGCGTTAGCAATGGGAACGCTGCATCCCAGTGAAGAGCCTCAGTCATGGCTTGCGTTTGGCTGCAAAGGCTGAGATTTCGGATAAGCGAAACAGGCTGATGAGCTCGAGTTCCGCGGCGTCCATGGCTGCTGCTCCTCCTTCTTCGCGATCCACGATCGTGATCACACGGTTCACGACGTAACCAGCCTCGCGCAGTTGGTTCACGGCTTTGAGGGATGATCCCCCCGTCGTCACAACGTCTTCCAGCACCGTGATCAGAGCACCGGACTGCGGTAGGGGCCCCTCAAGCCACGCTCCTGTTCCATGCCCTTTCGCGGCTTTCCGCACGATCAATGCATCTAGATCGTTGTGGGCCAAGGAGGCTGCCATGGCCACCCCGCTTACCAGAGGGTCCGCCCCAAGGGTGAGACCTGCCACGGCAACAGACTGGTCTTCCACGTGACTGAGCATTGCCGTGCTGATCAGGCGTAGCCCTGTCCCACTGAGGCTGACCGGCTTGCAATTCACGTAGTGCTCGCTCTGGCGTCCAGAGGCAAGGGTGAAATTGCCACGTTTATAAGCCGATGTGGCCAAGCGCCGCATCAAGTCGCTGCGCTGCTCCTCGGTGAGTCCGGGCGAGGTGGGCATGGGACTGGCCAGTGGTCACAGATGTCCTTAGTTTGCGCTGAGAAGGGTCAGACGTTTGTGGCGTTGGCTATGAAGAAGTGGTCAGGGTTGTTGACGGCCTTCATAGCCACGGCGGTTTCGGAGGTGGCGCTTGTGCAGATGGCTTCCCCTGCTTCGGCTGCTCCGGTGGTGTGCACGTCCACCCTTGAAGCGCCGGATCGTTCTGCCGGTTCTGGCTTGGTGCCTGTAGAAGTCACAATCTGTGGCACCACCGAAACCACATCTGCATTGCTCAACCGGCGGATGTTCACCTGGTCAGCTCCCTTTGCCAAGGGGATTGATCTGACCCACCAAATCACCGATCTGTTGGGAATTGCGGTGGCTGGCACGCGTGGTAACCAGTTGATGGGTTTTGGTTTTCCTGATCAAACGATTGTTTGGGACGCTTCCGCGATTGAGAACACCGTTGAGGCGTTGATCGAAGAGCAGAGCCCCTCCAGCGCCTGGCGAACCCAAGACGTTTTCAATGGCTTTGGCTCCAGTCTTTCGATGGAGCAGGGTCAACCTCCGGCACAAGCGGAGATTCCATCGGTGACACCCTTGTGGTAACACTCCTGGGAGGGGGGTCTAGCAATCTGGTGAATGCAGCGAACTCATAATTCGCCTAAGGCGGGTTCGATCCCCGCGACCCCCATTTTCGTCAATTAATGCGGCTTTTCTTACTAGCTGTTTTGTTGGTTTTGCCGGCATTCTTCGCGGCGGCCGAGGTGTCGTTACTGCGCTTACGACCGAGTCGGGTCGAGTTGCTGGTTGAAGAAGGCCATGCTGGAGCTCAGGCGATCCAGCGATTGCAGAGACGGCTGCGGCGGGCACTCATGGTGTCTCAGCTTGGTGCCACCTTGGCTTTGGTCTCTCTCGGTTGGGCCGGTCGAGGTTTAGGTGGGCGTCTTTGGTCCGATGGATCGCTTGGTGTGGCTTGGCGGGACGCCTCGTTGTTTGTGGTGATTGTGGTGCTGGCCACATTCCTGGGGGGGCTTTTGCCCAAGGCATGGGTGCTGAATCGTCCGGAACAAGCGGCTTTGCGTCTGGCGCCATTGCTCGAGGTGGTGATGCGCTGTCTTGCGCCGTTGCTCAATCTGTTGGAGGCGTTTGCTGGTTTGCTGATGCGGCTTTTAGGGCTTGCGCCCCAGTGGGATGTTTTGGTGCCAGCCCTATCCGCAGGTGAGCTCGAAACCTTGGTGGAGTCCGGCCGGGTAACGGGATTGTTTCCTGATGAGCGCAACATTCTTGAAGGGGTTTTTGCGCTTCGGGATACTCAGGTGCGAGAAGTGATGGTGCCGCGTTCCGGCATGGTGACGCTGCCCGCCAGCGTTTGCTTTGCTGAGCTGATGGAGGCGGTGCACCACACTCAGCACGCTCGATTCCCTGTGATCGGTGAATCCCTCGACGATGTGCGTGGGGTGCTGGACCTGCGGCAGATGGCTGAACCGATTGCGCGGGGACAGCTCGACTCCAATTCGCCCTTGGAGCCTTATCTCCAACCCGCTGTCCGGGTTTTGGAAACCTCAACCCTGGCCGAGTTGCTTCCCATGATTCGCAGCGGTCAGCCCCTGCTTTTGGTGGTAGATGAGCATGGCGGCACCGAAGGACTTGTAACCGCCGCTGATCTCACGGGGGAAATTGTTGGTGACGACGTGCAAGACGAAACCAACGAACCCGAATTGCAGGCCGAAGAGGGGCGACCTGGTTCCTGGTTGGTGGCCGGAGAACTTGAGATCTTTGAGTTGAACCGTCAGCTCGACTTAGACCTGCCAGAAGCTGATGACCATCACACCTTGGCAGGCTTTCTGTTGGAACGGCTTCAGCACATTCCAGCACCCGGAGAAGCCTTGAGTTTCCAGGGCCTGCAGTTTGAGATCACCGTGATGGCAGGACCACGGATTGATCGTGTTCGATTGATTCTGCCGAACTTGGACGAGGTTTCTGACTGAAGGCCGATAGTCTTCCCACATCTTTTGTGGCTAGCCGATGTCTGCCGACCCCATCGTTCCGGTAAAGGTCGGGGTGATCGGCATCGGCAACATGGGCTGGCATCACGCGAGGGTACTCAGCCTTCTTCGCGACGCTGATCTCATCGGCGTAGCTGATCCAGATCCTGAACGCGGCCAAATGGCCACTGAGCAATTCGGTTGCCGTTGGTTTGCGGATTACCGCGAGATGTTGCCTGAGGTTGAAGCGGTCTGTATTGCGGTGCCGACGTTGCTGCATCACCCGGTTGGTTTGGCCTGTCTCCAGGCTGGGCTTCACGTTTTGATCGAAAAACCGATCGCCGCCAGCCAAGACGAAGCCACGGCGCTGATCAATGCGGCCCATCAGGCCCACCGCCTTCTACAGGTGGGGCATATCGAACGGTTTAATCCCGCCTTCCGAGAACTCATCAAGGTGGTGGCGAACGAAGAGGTCGTGGTGTTGGAAGGTCGTCGTCATAGCCCCCACTCCGACCGGGCAAACGATGTGTCGGTGGTGCTCGACTTAATGATTCACGACATCGATTTGGTCTTGGAGCTGGCCCAAGCTCCTGTGGTGCGATTAGCGGCTGCTGGCGGTCGAAGCGCTGAGGGCCCCATCGATTATGTGAATGCCACGCTTGGTTTTGAGAACGGAGTGGTGGCAAGCCTGACGGCCAGCAAGATGAGCCATCGCAAGATTCGCAGCCTGAGTGCGCACTGCCGCTCAAGTTTGGTGGAAACGGATTTTCTCAATCACACCCTGCACATTCACCGCCGTGCCCACGAGTGGGTCTCTGCCGATCACGGAGAGTTGCTCTATCGAAACGATGGCTTCATTGAAGAGGTCAGCACCACCTCAATCGAACCCTTGTACGCCGAACTGGAACATTTCCTCCAATGCGTACGAGGACGGGAGACTCCAGCGGTGGATGGTCTTCAGGCTTCAAGAGCGCTCAAGTTGGCTGATCTGATCGAGCAGGCGGTGGAACATCCCGACTCTGGTCGTCCGCTGACTGCACCGATCTAACGCATGCTTCAGCTGTCCTGACTCAAACCAGGCCGTTTTGCTCCGCGAGCTCTTTCAGGGCAATCACCTGCCAGCGCCGACAGTCTCCAGGTGAGGACAGGTAAAACTGCCCCCAGGCTTGGGCTTTGTGCTTCGCGTATTCCTCGAGATCCATGGAGGGGTGAGTGTGTTGCCATCCCACTCGCACTGCGTGGCCGATCACCACATCGAGTGCCAGATCATCCTCGAAGCGCACATCCGCGTTGGTCTCAACAAAGGCCATGAGCGATAGCAAACACTCACAACACAATTGGCGGTATTCCGGGGCCTCAATTCGGCTTAAGAGGTGGTCGACCAGGGTTGCAAAATTACGTTCCCCTGCGGTTTTTTCAAGGACAAGGCTGCTGTTCAGTCGGTTGCGCCGTTCCAATTTGTCTCCGATCACGAGGCCGCGGCAGTGCTGCAGCAAGGACCAAATCCCCGCATAGAAATCACGCGGCACTTTCTGGAGTGAGCCAAGACGAATTCTGTGTTGCAGCCAATCACCGTTGCCTGGACGCCGTTCCAGGGGATCGGGCACCGTCCACTGCACACGCCCGCTCACATGCAGTTGCTCACTGCGTTTTAGAGCGGCCTTGGCATGGTCGACATCGGTGAGAACCGAGCGAAGACGGTTGCGAATCCTGTGAGGAGGTTCGCAGCAGAGGATCTCAAATGCCTCGTCCTGACTCAGGTTTTGTTCCCCTGATAGTTCGGATGTGAGTAGCAATAGGAGTTGCCCGAGCTGCAGGGTGAGGCTCCCGTCGAGCAGCGTTGGCTCACGCCGGGCCATGCTGTCTAGGGCGAGCAAGAGCTCCTGTTCCAGCATCCGCTCGCGAGCATCAATGCCGCTCGTGCGTTGGATCCGTTCGGCGATTGCGGTGCTGTCTTGCGGTTGGCTTAGACGGGATTGAGCTGTGTAATTGCGCCCAACGACCACCTGCTTTTGGCGAACCAGTAAATCGGTGAGTGCATCTTCGAGCTGGGGGTGAACCATGCCCATGGCGCCCGCACAACGACGCACCACATTCCAGTCTTGGCAGCGCAGGCCGTGTTGATACACCTCCGCCAGGAGCTGCCGCAGCTCGATCGGGCGCTGTCCAGGACTGAGCTGAACTTGTTGTGACCCCAGACGTCGTTGGAGCAGTTCCAACACCTCCGCTTGTTCATGCAGCAAGGAACTGCTCCATAGACGCTGTGTGAGCTGCTCAATCGAGATGTCATCGAGCTCTTGCTCTTCTGCGGCGGTGAGCTCGCGAAGGTCCGTGGCGTCGCGGAGCACGATGGCCGGTGTGGTGTTTATGGCGTGGATGGGGGCTTGTTTGTTCGGCAGATCGATCCATTGGCCCTGTGCTGCGAGTTGGCTGAGGCGATCGAATTGCACAGAGATGGTCTCGAGGCAGCCGCTCTCGAGCTGTCGACAAAGTTGGAGGTAGATCTCGGGATCTTGTTGGAAGAGTGCGCTGTTGATGGGAATCACAAGCAGAGGCAGTCCGCTCCCTCTCCAGTGGCGTTGCAGTAAGTGCAGCTCATCAACAACGCTGTCGAGCAGTTGCTGCGTGTCATCCGCGAGGTAGCTGTTGCTGTCTTCTAAAACGGTTGGGATAAACACCAGTTGTTGGTCGTTTGATCGGTAAAACCGAGCGGTCTCCTCGGTTTCAACCCGATGACCGGGGCGGCCGCTGAGGCCCAGGCGTGGGTTGTTGCCGGCGAATTTCAGGCGGTCTTTAAGGGCTGAGGAGGGCTGAACATTGATGGTTTCTTCTGCATCGATCGGGAAGCCAGCAGCGATCAAAGCCTTTCGCACGGCTTCTGTTTCAGGGGCGAGAGCCACCAGTACCGAGTCTGCTCCGAGTGCTGCGGGTGTGCGACGGTTACAAGGATCGATATCAGCGGGGGTGATCAGTCGCTCCAGCAGCATTTCACCGAGCCAGGCCAAGCTCTGGGTCCAGATCAATGGAAGGTTGGTGTTGGCGATCCGGCGTTGGCTGCCTGGGTTGCGACGTTCCTCTTCGATGGAGCTTTCCTCCACCAGATAAAGCTCGGGATACAGCGCGTCACCGTTGGTCTGAACGGCCAGCTTTTTCAATTTGATGTGCCAGGTTTGAGCGTCATCCCAACGCTCTTCACAGCAGGCGGTAACGAGTTCGAAGGCGAGGAATAGGGGCCACTCCGACTCGATTCCTTCGAACTCGGAAAGCTCTTCAGGTTCGTAATGCAGTCGGCTCGCATCTTCCACGACGGTTTGATGCCCGTCTCTGAGAAAGCGTTTGTAGCCGTAATGGCCTCCAAGCTCCCGCCGGATCCGCCGCAGGGTTCGATCCACCAGGTCGGAGTCCTCCACGGCCCATGCCGGATAGCCCACCACCGATAAGCAGGCGCTATCGGCTTCTTTGCTGGCGGATTCCCTTGGCAGCAATCCCACCAAGGCCCGCCGTAGTCGCACGATCGCCCCTTGTGGAATCAGAACGCGGCAAGATCCATCTCCATGGGGTCCATAAAGATCAAGCCCATCGAGGGCTTCCAGGGCGGCTTTTGCCATGCCGATCGAGCTGGCATTGCGCTCGGGACAACCATGGTTGGCCTTATCACCCCGCTCCCAAATGCCGTAATCCGGGATGCGGTACGCCCGTGCGATGTAGTGGATCAAGTTTTGAATGAAATCGGCTTCGTCCCGACTCCGGATCACGGCACATCCGCTCCGCGTCAGCTGACCCAGCTGGAGAAGAAACAGCGATGTGGCATCGAGCTGCAAGTGACCCCAAGCGTCGTCGTCGACGACGGGATCCCCAGAGCATCCGTCGTATTTCGCATGGAGTGCATCCAGCGGATTCAGGCTGGTTTTGAAGCGTTCAACCTTGTTCGCCTGGCGCAGCATGGAGCGCAACAGACCGCGCATGAGAGCGACGACGTGCTGCTCCAATTCCCAGGCTCTGGGGCTACTCCCATCACGCCGACGGTGGGCGAGGGTGAGTCCCCAGACGCATTGGATGGAGTACACACAGTCGCGAACCCAGGCATCGCCGTAGTTGCCATGGATGGTATGTGCCGTACTGGCGGGCAACAAACCACTAATGGGATCCTGTCGTTCAAGGACCACCCTCTCGATCGCTCGATCGAGTCGTTCAAGAACCTCATCGCGACGGCTGTTGTCTTGGGGGAGTTCCGTCGTCGACAAAACCATGCCTGGCTCGATCACCACTCCTAAATTCTCCAACGCGGACGGATGAGCATGGATTCAGTCACCACAAG
>CAXDNN010000093.1:0-7720 GCA_963990675.1 uncultured Synechococcus sp. | reverse complement strand
CGCGATCGCTGCAGAGATTGCTGAGTCGTCCAGCCCTCCAGTCGCTTCCATTTCAAGGCGAAGCCCTATCACTGCCGCCAAATTTCGTAGTAGTTGCCAGCGCTCGGCAAGCCCATGAAGCTCTGAATCGGGTAGAGCAACGTCATCTCCGCGGTCCAGTCGGTTGGCAAGAGCCCGCAACGGTTTGGCTAAATCGAACAAAGTCGCCAAGGCGCTGGAGGTGTTGAGGTCATCGTCCATCGCTGCGATGAAGTCCTGTTCCAGCTGATGGAGTGCCTCACTCTTAGGGCTGCCCTGGTGAACCACGGCACCAGCTGTCAGATCCTCTGCTGGACCCCAGTTGAGCTGGTTCCCGTAACGATCCCCCAGACCGATCGCAGCATTGAGACCCTTCCAGCCAGTGGCAGCTGCTTCAAGTGCTTCAGCCGTGAAATCCAGCGGTTTTCGGTAATGAGCCTGCAGCACGAAAAGTCGCAAGGTCATTGGTGTAACTCCGCTGGCGAGAAGAGCGCGGATGGTGGTGAAGTTGCCAAGCGATTTACTCATTTTCTGGCCACCTACGTTCACCATTCCGTTGTGCATCCATGTCCGGGCCAGTTGCTTACCGGTGGCTGCCTCCGACTGGGCGATCTCGTTTTCATGGTGGGGAAAGACCAGATCCGATCCGCCTAGGTGAATGTCAATGGTGTCGCCTAGTTCCTTGCGCACCATCGCGGAGCATTCGATGTGCCAACCAGGTCGACCGTCACCCCAAGGAGATGGATAGCTCGGCTCCCCCGGTTTTGCGCTTTTCCAAAGAGCGAAATCGAAGGGGTGGCGTTTGCGGGCCTCTTCTGCATCGGCGACGCGGCCGGCAGCATTGTCTTGCTGCTCGCTGAGATCCCTGCCGCTTAGTTGCCCATAGCCCGGATGACTCTGAACCGAGAAATAAACATCACCATCTGCTGCGTAGGCGACTTCCTTGGATTCGAGTTCCCCGATGAGTTCTCGGATGCCGTCCAAGCTTTCAGTGGCCCTCGGCATTCGGTCCGCTCGAAGAATGCCGAGGGCATCCATATCCTGGAAAAAAGCTTCGATATTTCGCTCACTCACCTCATCCATCGAGGAATGCTCCTCGGCGGCCCGTTTGAGGATTTTGTCGTCGATGTCAGTGAAATTTTGGACGTAGGTGACGTCCAACCCTTTCCAGATCAGATAGCGACGTAGAACATCCCAGTTGATATAGCTGCGGGCATGGCCCAAATGGCAAAGGTCATAGACGGTCACTCCGCAGCAGTAAATGCTTGCCTTCCCCGGTTTGAGCGGAATGAAAGGGTCGGTGCTGCGGGTAAGGGTGTTCGTGAGCCGCAGGGCCATGGCAAGAGCGATTGGTGGACTGATTTTTCAGGGATTGATGTGGCTTGAATCCAATGCAGGCGTCAATGGCTGTTTGGATGCCAGCAGTCCACTAAAAAGAACGTATCTCTAAGTTAATCCAGAACAGGCAGCTCTCATCTCCGATACATAGGTTTACAACGTCTATCAGTGATAGATGGCAATTCTTAAAAGATAATTTTTCTTGTTATGTGGATGGATTGAATGATGATTTTAGCTTTGCAATTCACTGATTTGGTTTGTTTTTGATGGAATTTGCTTTGTTCTTTTATTTGTGAAATATGCAATTTCTAGGTGATAAGGCTATTTCGCTTCCATCCAGTCGCTACCCACGCCGGTTTCCACCACGAGAGGAACGCTGAGCTTGATGGCATTCTCCATGGTGTTCACCACAAGGTTTCGCGTGGTGTCCAACGCGTCTGGGGCTACTTCGAGGACGAGTTCGTCATGCACCTGCAGGAGCAGTCGGGCGGGAACCCCTTGGCCCAGGAGCACCGCCTGTAATTGCACCATCGCCACCTTGATGATGTCGGCGCTGGAGCCCTGAATGGGGGCGTTGGCGGCGGCGCGTAGTTGTTGCGCTTCCATCCCACCCCGCCGGGCCACATCCAGATCAATCTCCAATGGATCTTTACCGAGTAAGCGGCCGAGGCCGTTGCGATCGAAATGAAATGGGCGGCGACGACCCAGGATGGTTTCCACATAGCCGCGGCTGAGGGCAAGCCGTTCCTGCAGCTCAAGGAAGGCAAACACCTTGGGGTAGCGCTGCTTGTACTTGGTAAGGAACTCCTTCGCCTCGGCCGAGCTCACCCCCGTTTCCCGTGCAAAGCGTTGGGCGCCCATCCCGTAGATCACCCCGAAGTTGATCGTCTTCCCGAGGCGGCGTTCATCGGCGCTCACCTCGTCTTTGTCGAGGAGTAGGCGTGCGGTGAGTGCGTGCACGTCATCGCCCGTGCGGTAGGCCTCCTGCAACACCTCTTCTCCGGAGAGGTGGGTGAGGATTCGGAGTTCGATTTGGGAGTAGTCGGCGCTGAGCAGTGTCCAGCCCTCTTGGGGGAGGAACGCTTTGCGGATGCGGCGGCTGTATTCCGTACGAACAGGAATGTTTTGCAGGTTGGGGTTGCTGCTGCTCAAACGGCCCGTCGCCGTCACGGCTTGGTTGAAGTCGGTGTGGACGCGGCCGGTTTCCGCTTCGACGAGCTGGGGCAGAGCATCGACGTAGGTGCTCTTGAGCTTGCTTAGGACGCGGTGCTCAAGCACCAGGGGAACAACGGGATGGTCGTGTTCGAGTTTTTCGAGAACGGTGGCATCCGTGCTGAATCCGGTTTTTGTGCGTCGCGACTTCTTGCGATCCAATCCAAGCGTGTCGAACAACAACTCACCAAGTTGCTTAGGAGAGGCGAGGTTGAAGTCCACCTCAGCGACGTCTTTAGCCTCGGTTTCTAACCGGTGCAGGGTGCTGCCTAATTCGTCGGACAGTGTTTTGAGATAGGGCACATCGATGCGGATGCCGGTGGCCTCCATTTGGGCCAAAACGGGTTCCAACGGTTGTTCAACGCCCTCCAGCAGCGGCAGTAACTGGGGCCCCATCTCCTGCAAGGTTTGGCGAAGCTGCAGGGCCAACCGCCTGGTGACGTGCACGTCCATGCCGCAATAGAGGCTGGCCGGCTTGATCTCCACATCGGCGAAGGTTTGTTTTTTGCCGACAAGGTCGCTGTAGGCGGTGGGACGGAAGCCGAACTCCCGTTCGGTCATTAAGTCCAAACCGTGTTTGGCCGCGGCATCCCGCAGGTAATCCGCCAGCAGGGTGTCGATCACGACGCCGTTGAGGGTGAGCCCATGGCGCAGCAGGATGAGGCGGTCGTATTTGGCGTTTTGTAGGGCTTTGGGGTGCTGCGGGCTCGCCAGCCAGGGCGAAAGGGCCATCAACACGGTTTCCAGCGGAAGCTGTTGGGGCGGTGTTGCGTCGGTGAGTTCGTCGGGCGGCTTGTGGCCAATAGGGATGTAAGCGAGGGCATTGCTGTCCTCGCCCCAACAAACCCCCACTCCCACCAGCTCGGCCTTGAACGGGTTCAGATCGGTGGTTTCGGTATCGACGGCGATCGGCGCTTTGGGATCGGTGCAGTCCATGAGCCGCTGCACAAGGGCTTGCAGGGCTTCGGTGCTCTCGATCAGCTGCGGTTGGAGGGCAGGAATCGCACCTGCCTCCGATTCCATCGACGCTTGCTGCGGAGCGGATGCACGCTCGGTTGTATTGGCGAAATCTGGGTTCGTTTTGGCTGAGGAGCGTTTGGGGGGCTTCTCCGTTTCGCCACTGGCATTGGCGCCATACCCACCGGTGGAAAAGGCCGCCACGAATCCACCAACCTGACGGACGAGGCTGTTGAGCTCGAGGTCTTCGAGGCGATCGCTCAACCCTTCAGCGTCAACCTGCTGTAAGCCGAGTTCGGGATCCTTGGGGAGGGGAATGTCCACGAGGATTTCCGCCAGCATCCTCGAGAGGTAGGCGTTGTCGCGATCATTGCGCAGCTTGCCGACCAAGGCCCCTTTAATGGCACCTTGACTGGCCTTCGGGCCTTCCGCTTCCACCTCGGCCAAGGTCGCGTACACCGCGTCCAGGTCGATGTTGTCTTTCAGCAGATTGATGGCTGTTTTGGGACCGACGCCGCGAACTCCCGGGATGTTGTCGGAGCTATCACCGGTGAGGGCTTTGAGGTCCACCACCTTGTCGGGCATAACCCCCAACTTGCTCACCACGCCGTCTTCTTGGATCAGCGTTGGCCCGCTTCCCTTGGCATAGGGCCCGCCACCCATGTAGAGCACCGCGATGTCGCGGCTGTTGTCGACGAGCTGAAAAAGATCACGGTCTCCAGAGAGAATCCGCACGCCCCAACCGGCGTCGGCGGCCCGGTTGGCAAGGGTTCCAAGGACGTCATCAGCTTCGTATCCCGGTGCCATGCACAGGGGCAACTTCATTTGATCGCTAAGGATCTGCTGCAGCTGCTCCAGGTCTTGGAAGAACACCTCCGGCGCCACGTCCCGGTGGGCTTTGTAATTTGTATCCGCTTTGTGGCGGAAGGTGGGCTCGGCGGTGTCGAAGGCAATCGCCACACCCTGGGGCTTGAACGTTTTTCCCGTATCAAGGAGCGACTTCAAAAAGCCGTAGGTCACACTTGTCGGCCGCCCATCTTTTGTGGCAAGTCCCCCTTCGCCGCCCTTGCTAAAGGCGTAAAAACTGCGAAAGGCCAAGGAGTGGCCATCCACAAGCAGGAGGAGGGGCTTGGAGACGGCCTCAGGCATGGCGGGAGTGGATGGATAGGGGGTTAATCGCGGTTTCGATTGGCCCATGGGGGCAAGTCGATGAACAAGCGCGTTCCCGCATCAAGCCCCTCCAGAATTGCAGTCTGTGCACC
This sequence comes from uncultured Synechococcus sp., assembly GCA_963990675.1. GTDB lineage: Bacteria > Cyanobacteriota > Cyanobacteriia > PCC-6307 > Cyanobiaceae > Parasynechococcus. Next base: position 2,933 of record CAXDNN010000093.1, on the reverse strand, counting down.
ACTACTGCTGCCGAGTTCCACCTCCTGGAAGACCGGCTGTTGCTGTTGATCCACCACAAGCACCCCGGTTTTGCCGCCTTCCGTCACGATCGCGACGGTGGGAACGAGGGTCTTAACGGCGCTGCGGCCTGTTTGAAAGTCCACATCGGTGGTCATCCCAATCAGCAATTTCTTCGGGGGATTGAGGAGCGCAAGTTTCACCTCGAAGGAGATCACGTTCTCCTGTTTCACAGCTCTCGGGGCGATTTCGCTCACCCGTGCTTGGAAACGTTCATCGGGAAAGGCGTCTACGCGGATTTGCGCGGCTTGTCCGATGGCGATCCGTCCGATGTCGCTTTCCGGCACTCGCGCTGCCACCTCTAAGCCCTGGGAGAGCTCCACGATCGAAGAACTGGTGGCACCGGCGGTGGCTGAGGCTGCTGTGGTGGGGGTGACAAACGCGCCCGGCTCTGCGTAACGGGCTGTGATCGTGCCGGCGAAAGGGGCGCGAATATCCAGTTCTCGATCTTCTTGCTCGAGCTGCTCAATGCGTTCTTGTGCTGCCGTCATCGCCGCCTGACGAGACAGCATTTCGTTTTGAACGGTGCTGAAGTCGTCGGCGCTGATCACTGCCATCTCGAACAACTTGTTGCGGCGCTCATATTCCTGTTTTTTGATCGTGTATTGGGCTTGGGCTTGTTTCAGCAGGGCTTGCCGTTCTTGAAGACGGTCATCGAGATCACCGCGATCCATCACCGCCAAAATCTGGTTGGCCTTCACAACATCGCCTTCATCCACCAAAAGGTCCCGGAGAAGCCCCTGTTGGCGTGGGCTCACGTTTACTTTTTGGACGGCTTGTAGTTCGCCGCTAGCGGTGACGACTCCGGACAGGGCACCTCGTTCCGCGGTTGTGACGTAGGGCGTTAGGTCTCGTTTTGGATTCCAGGGGGCAAACCTGGCCAGCAGCAACCCCCCGCCCAGCAGGGCGAGTAGGGCAATGGCCATGGTTGTTTGGCTCGGACGCCAGCGAGCCATTGACCCTCTGGACACCTTGTCGGGAGAGCTGGCCGGAGCGGACGAGGAAGAGGGGGTGGGCAAAGTTGTGCGGGGTCGTCGCTGGGACTGCTGCATTAGCGCACAAAAGTTAACAACAGTCTCGCCGTCGGCCGGTAGATTCCGCTCCATGCTCAAAGCCGGAATTGTTGGATTGCCCAATGTGGGCAAGTCCACGCTGTTCAACGCATTGGTGGCCAACGCTCAGGCGCAAGCTGCCAACTTCCCGTTCTGCACGATCGAGCCGAATGTGGGCACGGTGTCGGTTCCGGATGATCGTCTTCAGCTGCTCACCGACCTCAGCAAGAGTCAAAACACCGTTCCAACGCGAATGGAGTTTGTTGACATCGCTGGTTTGGTGAAGGGAGCCAGCCAGGGGGAAGGCTTGGGTAACAAATTTCTGTCCAACATCCGCGAAGTCGATGCCATCGTGCATGTGGTGCGATGTTTTGAAGACGACGATGTGATTCACGTCTCCGGCTCCGTGGGGCCGGCGCGGGATGCCGAGGTGATCAATCTGGAGTTGGGTCTCGCCGACTTATCGCAAATCGAGAAGCGACGTGAACGCCTGAAAAAGCAAGTGCGCACTAGTGGTGAAGCGCAAGTGGAGGATTCGGCCCTGGCGCGGATTCAGCAGGTGCTGGAGCAGGGTGGTGCGGCGCGCAGTGTGGAGCTCTCGGCCGAGGAGGAGGCGATGATCAAACCTCTCGGACTGCTCACGGCGAAGCCGATCATCTATGCCACCAACGTGAGTGAAGACGACTTGGCAGACGGCAATGCTTATTGCTCGGAGGTGATTGCCCTTGCGGAAACGGAAGCTGCTGAAACCGTGCGAATTTCAGCGCAAGTGGAGGCGGAACTTGTGGAACTTGGTGATGAGGAACGGTCCGACTATCTCGAAGGGTTAGGGGTGAATGAAGGGGGACTGCGCAGCTTGATTCGAGCGACCTATCGCCTTCTTGGACTGCGGACGTACTTCACGACAGGCGAAAAAGAAACCCGGGCTTGGACCTTTAAATCAGGAATGACAGCACCGCAAACGGCCGGCGTGATTCATACCGATTTTGAGCGTGGTTTCATTCGAGCTCAGACGATTGGCTGGGAGAAATTACTGGAAGCTGGCTCTTTAGTGGAAGCTCGAAATAAAGGCTGGTTGCGCAGTGAAGGCAAAGACTATGTGGTGGCAGAAGGTGATGTGATGGAGTTTCTGTTCAACGTCTAGGTATAACGTCATTGATCTGATCGATCCCATCGAGCTGAAGGGTTAACAAAGGCAGCGGGGATCGCAACACTGTTGACCATCTCTGCTGTTTAAAGCCATTTGAAGATGGATTCCACTCCGTTAGGGAGGAATAGGAGGTTTGAATACTCTTTTGGCGGGTTTGAATTTTTCGATTCGGAAATAATGTATTCATAGTGAGAGATGTGCTATTAAGTTCTTAGCAATTATGGGCCGCAAAAATGAATCAAGACTTTCAAACACTCCCTCCTTTCTAAGCTGAATTGTTCGTGATTGCATGCAGCAGATAATGTGCATGAGTTAGCAGTAAATATCCTCAAGTATTAATACTCAAAGGAGGGTAAATGCTGGTTTGCCGGCACGTTCAGCATTCGTCCTGTCTCTCAATAGTATGAAGTTATCAATGGATGCTTGATGTCTGATTCGCCAGGATTTTCTTTCTTTGATTCTCTGCCTATGCCAGAAGGGCGTGAAGCATGTTTTCAGGAAGAGTGGTTAAGTCGCGACTTTTTTGCTGTGCATGACATCTCCTTTTGACGATGTTGTTGCTCTTATGGAAGAATTTGAAACTGGTACTGCACTCAAATATTACTGTCTCTTATACACATCTCCGAGCCCACGAGACTAAGGCGAATCTCGTATGCCGTCTTCTGCTTGAAAA
>CAXDNN010000092.1:0-8028 GCA_963990675.1 uncultured Synechococcus sp. | reverse complement strand
GATGTTGAGCTCGGCGGCATTGGCGCCGGAGGCCAGAAGGCCCAGGGCGGCAGGAGCCACCAGCATTTGCTGGAAAAACTTCATTTGCTACCCTCCTACAGGAGTTTCTATTTCGTCAAAGATTAATAGAAGAATTTTGTAATGTCTAAGCCTTCAATCAATTGCCAGCACATACCAGTGATAATTTATGTGGATCGATGTCCCTGATATTTGTTTTTGTGTTATTTCCGGTTTTGTGTCGTCAATGCTTGGCGCATTTACTTCAAGTAAAGCCTGTCATGCTTATGAGTCTTGGTTCTGACTTCTTAGTGCTAAATTCTGTCAATGCGAAGATTTTATTGACTCTCTAGGCTTTAGTTGCGAGTATTTACGGCCTTAAAGTTGTTGCAGATTTGTCAAATTTAAGGTGTCTCTCCTTCTTCTCTGAGCTCTAATTGTGATTAATTGGAATTAATTCAATTCCCTCGATCTGGATAATTATTGTGCTACTTTATATCCGACTTGTTTGCAATAAGTATGTTTCTTGAGGCGCTTTTTATGAATATCATTCCCTTGGGGAAATGGTGATTTGGGCAAGGCGTGGGTCTTGTGAGGTTCTCTCTTGATGTTGATCTTCTATTGTCTGTTGGGTGTTGTTCGGCTTAAATTTGTAGATGATGTTTATATTGTTTCGCACTTTTTCTTTGGTGAAGGTTTATAGCTCCTCCAGATCACGTGACCTTAATCCCTCTCAGGACCAATGATGTCTACAAAGGCATGGAAATTTTGGGTGGATCGCGGTGGCACGTTTACCGACCTGATTGGCTGTGATTCCAGCGGGAAACTGCACATCCGAAAAGTGCTGTCTGAAGGTGGTGAGGACGATCCCGCGGTTCAGGCGATGCGGGAGCTATTGGCGATCTCTGCTGGGGAACCCATCGGTCATGCGCAGATTGAGAGCGTCCGGCTGGGGACCACCGTTGCCACGAATGCCTTGTTGGAGCACCGGGGTGCACCGCTGGTGTTGCTCACCAACCATGGTTTGGCTGATCTGCTTCGAATCGGGGATCAACATCGGGAGGATCTCTTTGCTCTAGCCCAGTCGGAAAAACCTTTTTTGGCGAGCGAGGTGGTCGAAGTTCCGGGCCGTTTGGATGCCCATGGTGCTGAGTTGGAGTCGCCCCTCTGGAACGACAACTTGCGAAACCGTCTGGCGGCACTTCGGATCAGTGGTTTTGATGATGTGGTGGTGGCTTTGCTGCATGCCCAACGCAACCCCACCCATGAGTTGCATTGTTCTGATGAACTGAAGGCCTTGGGTTTTTCCCGGGTGGTGTGTTCCCATCAGGTCAGCGTTAAGCCACGCCTTGTGCCTCGTGGTCAAACGGCGCTCGTGGAGGCGGCTGTTGCTCCGTTGCTGCACGGTTATTTGCAACAGGTGCAGACGGCTCTTGGTTCATCGACACCCCTTCGAGTAATGACCTCGAGCGGAGCGCTGCAATCCACTGAGAGCCTGATGGCTAAAGACACCATCCTTTCCGGCCCTGCAGCTGGGATGGTGGGCGCGATTGCAGCGGCCCGGGCGTCCGGCTTTGAACGAGTGCCAGTGTTGGGCTTCGATATGGGTGGCACCTCCACAGACGTGTTTTGTGTTGAGGCTGCAGCTGATGCGGCCTTGCGCCTCGTGCAGGAGCAAACCGACATCGCCGGCCTCCAGCTGTTGTCGCCGCGCTTACCGATTGAAACGGTGGCCGCCGGTGGTGGGTCGGTGCTGCAAAAGGATGGCGATCGCTTGCGGGTGGGACCACGCTCGGCGGGCGCTCGGCCTGGGCCCGCCTGTTATCGAGCCGGAGGGCCACTCACGATTACTGATGCCAACCTGCTGCTTGGGCGGTTGCAGCTGCATCGATTTCCCACCGTGTTTGGTGCGCAGGGCGATCAACCACCCGACCTTGGAGTGGTGCAACTCCAGTTTGGGGCGTTGGCAAACGACCTGGGCCAACGCCCGGAGCAGCTGGCGGAGGGGGCTTTACAGCTGGCGATCGAGCGGATGGCTGCCGCGATTCGTCGTGTGTCTTTGCATCGCGGGCAAGACATCCGTGGCGGTGTGTTGGTGGCCTATGGCGGCGCCGGCGGGCAGCATGCTTGCCGTTTGGCCGAAGAGCTGGGACTGGCATCGGTGTTGCTGCATCCCATGGCTGGCGTGTTGTCTGCCTATGGAATGGGACAGGCCTGCCAACGTCGACGGCTGCAGTTCCATCTTGGAGCTGAGCTCTCGGATGCGTTGCTCGCAACGCTGTTCGATCGGGTGGAAGAGCTAACGCAGCAAGCGCTCCAACAGTTAATCGACCAGGGGGATGGAACGGACCGCTTTCAGAACCAAGTCGAGGTTTGGCTGTCGTTGGAGCTGCGCTATCCCGGTGCTGAGCAAACCCTGATGCTGCCTTTCGAAAGGACGATGAAGCCGTCTGCATTGGTGACGGCATTCCAGCTGAGGCATCAGCAGCGCTTTGGCTACTGCATCCGGACTGAGCAATTGTTGATTGTGGAGACGCTCAATGTTGAGGTGGCTGCACCTCAACAGTTTCAACCATCAGGGCTGAGCGGCATCGCTCGCCCCACTGAGAGGGAAGTGATGCTCCAGCGCGTGCCTATGCATCTACGGCACACGGGGTGGCAGAGCGTCCCATTGTTCGATCGGGAGACGTTGCCCGTTGGGATGTGCATCGAGGGGCCTGCTCTGATCACCGAAGCGACCGGTTGCATCGTGGTGGAGGACGGGTGGACGGCGCGGGTGGACCGTGCCGCTGCCTTGGTGTTGGAGCATGGGCCCATCGCTACTTCAGCGGCTGAGCAATCAGCGGTCGAGAAGCCAGCGTTGAAGCAGGATGATCCAGTGCTGGCAGAGCTGTTTCGCCATCGCTTTATGGCGATCGCTGAGCAAATGGGTGAGCGCCTTCGCCAGACGAGTCGTTCGGTCAACATCCGCGAACGCCTCGATTTCTCCTGTGCGCTGTTTGATTCCGTCGGTGGGCTGGTTGCCAATGCACCGCACATTCCTGTGCATCTCGGTTCGATGGGAGACAGCGTGCGTGATTTGCTCGAGCAGGTGGCTGCTGGTGCGGTACTTCCTTTGCAACCTGGCGACACCCTGTTGAGCAATGACCCTTTCCATGGTGGGACGCATCTCCCAGACATCACGGCGATCACACCAGTGTTTTGCGGTGGTCTGAATCCCAGCTTCTTTGTGGCGAGCCGTGGTCACCATGCGGACGTTGGTGGGATTAGCCCCGGTTCGATGCCGTCGTTCAGTACAAGCATTGATGACGAGGGTCTGTTGCTGCGCAATCTGTTGTTTGTGCGTGATGGTGCGATCAACATCCCAACATGGGAGGCATCTTTTTGCGAGATGGCGACAAAGCCCCGCAATCCAACGGAACTACTGGCCGACTTGCAAGCACAGGTGGCCGCCAACCAGGCGGGTATCGAAGGGCTTCAATGCTTGGTCGAGCGAGAGGGAGAATCGGTGGTCCAGCAGCAGATGAGGGGATTGCAGAACCATGCAGCGGTCTGTGTTCGGCGTCTGATCTCTGGTTTGGCTGATGCGAGCCATGAGCTGCACTTGGATGATGGCGCCACCCTGGCGGTGCGGATTGGCGTGCACCGGGATCAACAGAACTGCGATCAACACAAACTGCTGCTGGATTTTCGTGGAACATCGCAACAGCGGCAGGGAAATTTCAACGCACCGCTCTCGGTCACCCGTGCGGTTGTGTTGTACGTGATCCGTTCTCTGCTCGACGACGACATTCCATTAAATGAAGGTTGTTTTGCACCGTTGGAGCTGCAAGTTCCGCGGGGTTGCATGTTGAATCCGGAGGCACCGGCTGCTGTTGTAGCCGGGAATGTGGAGGTGTCTCAAGCCCTGTGCAATCTGCTGTTTGGTGCCTTTGGCGTGCTCGCTGCTGGTCAAGGCACGATGAACAATCTCAGCTTTGGTAATGGGCGCTGTCAGTACTACGAAACGGTGGCAGGCGGAGGAGGTGCCGGTAAGGGCTTTGCTGGCTCCGTGGGCTTGCAATCGCACATGACGAACTCAAGGCTGACGGATCCTGAGGTTTTGGAAGCTCGTTACCCGGTGCGTTTAGAGCGTTTTGCACTCCGTTCCGGTAGCGGTGGTGATGGGTGCTGGCGAGGTGGTGATGGGCTGGAGCGCACCATCCGTTTCCTCGAACCGATGAGCCTCTCCCTGATCAGTGGGTCACGGCGAGTGGCGCCCTTTGGACTCGATGGAGGAACGAGCGGTGCTTGTGGCGAGAATCAGTTGATCCGAGCCGATGGAACGGAAGAGCGATTACCTGGTTCGGTTCAGTTGGAGCTCAAGGCAGGGGAGGCGATCCAGATGTTGACGCCCGGTGGTGGGGGATATGGAGTGTCTGCGTAAGGGAATCATTGATTTGGTCTTAAGGCTGCTCAACCCCCTCCACGTTTTGGCGCAGGCTTGGTGTAGCGATGTTTGACGAATGGCATTTCTGCACACCCTTCAAACGAATTTGCTTCGATACAACTCCCCGGTGACTTCAGACCAGGAGGAGTACTTCAGTTGTGCCCGCAATCTGGTGGTTGCACAGTTTCAGCTTGCCGACCAGGAACTGACAAAACGGCTCTGGCAAGACGTTGCTGATCGCAATTTCGATGTTGATCGGATTGAGAATTTGATGTACCGGTGTTTCTTTCAAAGCGATAGAGATGCTTTAAGTGCGGCTGATGAGGCTTTTCTCGCTGAGAGGCGTCAACAATCCAGCAAAGCAAGTGAAACGAAAGTAGGTGTTTTTGAGCACTGTTAAAGCTCAACGATTGCGGGCAGAATTGCGGTGGAAGTCGGTCTTGTTCTTCTCAGAGTTGTGGGGGTGTGATTCCCACAAATTTTGCAGCGAGCACCAGATCAGCTTGTGTTAATCCGTTCACTTTGTGCGTATAAATCGTGGCATCGGCGCGCCCCCAGCCGAGGCTGAATTCAGCATGGTGACCTTCCTCTTCGCAAATCCGACCCGCAGCATTGACCCAATCGAGTGCACTTTGAAAGTCTTGAAAGCGGAGTGTTCGGCTGAGATGGTGGTTGTCAACCACCGACCAACCGGGAAGTTCAGGAAGTGCCGCTTCCAGTTCTGTTGGGGTGAGCTTGGGCGCACCGATTTGGCATGGCGCACATGACTGATGGGCTAAGTCCAAAATGAGAGCCGACTGGTAAGAACATTCCTCCACAGCATGGCGGTGACGAGGGGACCGGTGGTTGGTTCTTAGTCTTCATCCCATGGACGATTTCGATCCCATTTCAATCACGCTCTTTTGCGTGGCCTTGGCATCAACGGCGACAGTGCTGTTGTACGGATTTACCCGTACGACTCGTCATGAGATGCAACGAACCCAAATGCGTCGTATGCGACAGAGGCTCAATCAAATGTTCCCAGGTCAAAAGAATTAATACTGGCTCATGGACCCAAGGTTTAAAGGGTTTCTGGTCGAAGCCGGCTGGGGCGATAAGCAATCACAAATTGTTGATGTGTTGTGCCGTCGTGTTTAACAGCGGTGATGAGGTCTTCACCGGTGTTCCACACCCATATTTGTTCATTCTGTTTTGGATCCGTTGAGCTGGTGCTGAGCGGAGATCCGTGGCGAGCACGAAGTCCTGCCAACACTTCCGTCATGTCGTCGATGGCGAATTCATAGGCCAACGACTGGAGGCCGGCGTCTGGGGTGAGATCAAATGTCACTTGCGACACGGGCAGTCGATCCAGCATCACGTTGCGCGCGAAGAAGCGCTCTGACTGCGTTGTATTGGCTTGATGGACCTCGCCGAGATGGGCGTGAACCTGATCGAGGGGCATGCCCCACTCCAATCCTTCAACGCAAGCTTGAGCGGGCTGGATTCCCCAGAGGATGAGCAGCGACGCCATCAGGCTGATCAGTGGTGCTTGCAGTCGTTTCAGCATCACAGCCTTGTTCTTCTCTCCATCTTGCCGAGGAGAGTTCCCAGGTCGCTAAAAAGAATCTGGAAGAAACAGGGTGTATGTGTCCGCTGTCGGGGAGATCAGGGCATGCTTTTCAAAGCTTGATTGAAGCGGTCGAACCTTGATTCCTTGTAGTCAATGACGCTCGATGATTTAAAGGCTGATCTCACGTCTCGTCTGGGAAAGACAGTCGACGGCCTGTGTACGAGAGAAGGAACAATTGCGTTGGCTATCGAAGATTTATATCAACCATCACCGGCGGGGTTTGGTGGACGGTTGTTTTTAAAGGACGGTTCACAATTCGCTTGGGAGCTTTGGCTTGAAGATGGTGAAAGTTGGAATTTTCATGCAAGGCCCATGGGAGGAGAGGAGCTCGGATGACTCGTTTTGTTGTTGGTTTGTTCGATGCTTTTATGGCCTTTGATCCTCAATGTTTCGAGAGGAATTCAGCAGGCCGATGCAATGAATTTCATGGTTGATTTAAAGTCGGTGAATCAAAAAAATATACTATTTTTCTGGTTGTTTTTAGTCTTGACTAATTGTGTGATCACGCGGTTGCGTCAGTGTTTGGTCTGGATCATTGCAACTTTGATGGTGGCTTCTGGGTGCCCTGCGGCGGCGATGGCTGCCTCTGCTGGTCAGGAGGTTGTGGTGTTTCGTTCAGCCTATTGCGAATGTTGTGAAGCATGGGAATCGCATATGGCCGAGGCGGGGTTTGTGGTTCAAGACCATGTCGCCGACGACATGGATGTTGTCAAAGACGCGATGGGAGTGCCGGCAGGTTCGACGTCGTGCCATACCGCTCGTGTGGACGGTTATGTGGTGGAGGGGCACGTGCCGGCGGCATCGATCAAAAGGCTGCTGAGGGATCGCCCTGAGATCAAGGGGCTGGCGGCTCCTGGGATGCCCATGGGTTCCCCAGGAATGGAGGTTGATGGGATGGCTGCCGATCCTTTTTCTGTTTTTTCGATTGCTGGCAACGGTGCGATGATTGAATTTGATTTTTATGGATCGAAATGAATCAGTATTCGATATATTCAATCGACCGATAATCTTTGACTGGAGTTCTATTTGATTGGAGTGATTTGGCCCTTGCCTGTCGTCCTATGCTTCGTTGGCAACTCGCTGAGTCCCTCAATCATTGAGCGCTGTCTGTATTAAACCCACCCCAAATTTTGACAATTCTTGAAGAGATGATTGGGCCCACTCCCCATTGAAGGCCTTGCTGCTGCTTAATTCTTCTGGGGGTAAAGGGGATCAAGTCTTCGGGTTTGGCGTTGGGAAATCAAGTTGGAGTCGTCAGACCTCTTGGTCTCGCGCCAGAGTGCACCGCTTTCATGCGTTGTTATGGCAGATTCCCGCCGCACCGTTTTGATCACCGGTGCGTCCAGCGGCATCGGTTGTGTCACTGCGCATCTGCTGTTGGATCAAGGTTGGAACGTGTTTGCTGCAGCAAGGCGTCAGGGGGCGATGGACGAGCTTCAACGTCGTGGAGCTGTGGTTCTTCCCCTGGATGTTGCTGACGCTCAATCCCGGGAACATCTCGCCGCAGAGATTCACGACAGGACCGGTGGACGGCTGGATGCCTTGGTTAACAACGCTGGCTATGGGGAGGTGGGTCCCATGGAAACGATGGCGTTGGAGCGGGCCCGATCCATGTTCGAAGTGAACGTATTTGGGTTGATGGGCCTTACTCAGTTGGTTCTGCCCGCCATGCGTGATCGCCGTCGTGGCCGCATTGTCAACGTGTCATCCATTGCTGGTCGCTTCGCGACTCCCGGCGCCGGCTGGTACTGCGCCAGTAAGCACGCCGTGGAAGCGATCAGTGATGCCATGCGTCTGGAGCTGCATCAATTTGGGATCCAAGTGGTGCTCGTGGAGCCTGGTTTAATCCGCACCGGATTCGAGCAGGCATCAGCTGAGTCGATGGATCAGGGGGGGAAGGATCCTGTTTGGGGAGAGATGATGCTGTCTCTTATACACATCTGACGCTGCCGACGAAGGCTTAGGTGTAGATCTCGGTGGTCGCCGTATCATT
>CAXDNN010000091.1:0-8178 GCA_963990675.1 uncultured Synechococcus sp. | reverse complement strand
TTTCAAGCAGAAGACGGCATACGAGATTCGCCTTAGTCTCGTGGGCTCGGAGATGTGTATAAGAGACAGGTACAGAGCAATTGTGAGTTCAACAACACCAAGGCCCGGACCCAGGTGTCCACCACTGGTGGATACAACTCCGAGATGGCGTTCCCTGATCTGACGAGCGACGTCTTCGAGCTCAGCAAGACTGAGGCCGTGCAATTCGTTCGGATGCTTGAGATCTCCGAGATGCATGCACAACCCGCTCCTTGTTGATCAATCTACGGGTTCCTTCCCTTCAAAAGTGGCACCCAGAGGTTGAAAGAATGGGGAGATGACCGATTACCTGCAGAAGATCCTCCGAGCACGCGTCTATGACGTGGCTCGGGAAACGCCTCTCGATCCAGCTCCCAACCTCAGCCAACGACTGAACAACCAGATTTGGTTGAAACGAGAGGACCTCCAGCCGGTGTTCTCGTTCAAGCTTCGAGGCGCCTACAACCGCATGGTGCAGCTCCCTGTTGAGGATCTTCAACGTGGTGTGATCGCTTCAAGTGCAGGCAACCACGCCCAGGGAGTGGCCCTAAGCGCGCGGCGCTTGGGATGCAGAGCGGTGATTGTCATGCCCAGAACAACTCCCGAGGTCAAAGTCCGGGCTGTCCGTGCGTTGGGCGGCGAAGTGGTCTTACACGGTGAGACCTATGACGAATGTTCGGCGGAAGCGCAAAAACGTTGTGATGCAGAAGGGTTGACCTATATCCACCCCTTTGACGACCCGGAGGTCATCGCTGGTCAAGGCACCATTGGCATGGAGATCATGCGACAAAGCCAAGAACCACCGGATGCGATTTACGTCGCCGTTGGTGGAGGGGGTTTGATCGCAGGGATTTCGGCCTACGTGAAGCAACTCTGGCCAGAAACAGAAGTGATCGGTGTCGAACCGATCGATGCCGATGCGATGACCCAATCCCTTCGATGCGGCCATCGCGTTGAGTTGGGAAAAGTGGGTTTGTTCGCCGATGGCGTCGCCGTTCGAAAGGTGGGGGAACACACCTTTGATATCGCTCGTCGTTATGTCGATCGCATGGTGACTGTGGATACCGATGCCATCTGTGCCGCCATCAAAGACGTCTTTGAAGACACTCGATCAATCCTTGAACCGGCTGGAGCGCTAGCGATCGCTGGATTGAAACAGGATGTGGCCGATCGAAACCTTGAAGGAAAGCGTCTTGTTGGGGTGGCCTGCGGGGCCAACATGAATTTCGAACGACTGCGCTTCATCGCAGAGCGGGCTGAGCTCGGAGAGGAGCGGGAAGCGATGTTTGCGGTGGAAATCCCTGAAAGGACAGGAAGTCTGCGTGCTTTATGTCGTTGTTTGAACGATCGCAGCCTCACCGAATTCAGCTATCGAATGACGGAGGGAGACCGAGCCCAGATCTTTATTGGGGTCCAAGTCAACGATGAACAAGACCGATTCGCCCTGGTCGAGCATCTGTCGAATCACGGGTTTCCATGCCTTGATCTAAGCGACAACGAGTTTGCGAAAGTTCACTTGCGGCACATGGTGGGTGGTCGACTGCCGAGCTCAGCTCGAGAGGCCTGCGCCGGAGACTGCAACGAATTGCTCTATCGCTTCGAGTTTCCCGAACGGCCCGGTGCGCTCATGAATTTCGTGACAGCGCTGCATCCCAGTTGGAGCATCAGCATTTTTCACTATCGAAACCATGGTGCCGACGTTGGTCGAATCGTTGTGGGGGTATTGATTCCTAAAACTGAAATGGACGGTTGGACCAGCTTTCTTAGTGCGTTGGGGTACGCCTTTTGGGAAGAAAGTAAGAACCCTGCTTACAGCCTGTTCCTGTGAGGAACTAAGCGGTACGTTGAGTGAATTAAGGGGTAAAGCTTGAGATGACGTCCCCGTCCCTAACCACTCGTTTGGAGGCGATTCTTTATCTCAAGGGTCGCCCCGTCAGCGTGGGTGAACTCGCTGAGTTATCCCAAGTCGATCGAAACGAGGTTGAAGAAGCGCTCATTGCTCTAACTACGTCTTATGCCCAACGAGAATCGGCCCTTGAAATCGTTCATCAGAACGGACGTTTTGGTCTTCAGCTGCGTGCGGGACTTGGCGATTTGGTGAAGGACCTCTTGCCGGTCAATCTCTCGACGGCAACGCTTCGAACGCTCGCCACCATCGCTTTAAAAAAGCGCATTCTTCAATCAGATCTTGTGGAACTGCGGGGCTCTGGGGCCTACGACCACATCAAAGAACTACTCGCACAAGAGTTCATCGAGCGACGTCGGCAGCATGATGGCCGGTCGTATTGGATCAGTCTTACTGAGAAATTTCATCGCACCTTCTCCGTACTTCCTGACTTAGGTGCAACCGATTTGGCAGAGGCTGCATAAAGTTGTCGTAGATCAGGTCACGTCATGGAAATGCTCCCCGTCTCGTTGCTGCAGGTGTTAGCGCAGACCCTGCAGATTTACTCCCTCGTCCTGATCGTCCGGGTTCTTCTGAGCTGGTTCCCAAATTTGGACTGGAGCAACCCCGTTTTAAGCAGCGTTAGCGCCATTACCGATCCCTACCTCAATGCATTTCGAGGACTCATTCCCCCTTTGGGTGGGATTGATCTCTCGGCCCTGTTGGCATTTCTCGCCCTCAATCTGCTTCAAAGCTTGGTGAACCAATCAATCAACGCATTTTTCATGTCGGGCAGCAGTTGGTAGTGCTGTTTCAAGGTTCAATCAACCGCCACTTGGCGTTCAAGGGGAAGGAGGTCATCATCGTCATCGGCGACTCGGGTTCTTACAGGAGCTGAAAAACCACGTGCCTTGGCGTTTTTCACAACAAAGGGGCCGGGTGTTCCTGCAGGCACCGTGAGCCGCAGGGCAAAGGGTTGCGATCCAGGCTCCACATCTCCGATAGAGCCAACACGGGTGCGATTTTGGAGAACTGGTTCTCCACTGGCATCCAAGATCCGGGCATAAACATCCGTATCGATGATGGCTTTGCGTCCGGGATTTTTCACATCGCCACGAAGCACATAACAACTCGCACCCATTGGACGCTTGAAGTCGGGTTGGCCGCCTTCCTGTTCAGTACAGGTCTCTAAGCGGACTCCACTGAGCTGAAGTTCAGCCGCCATCGCAGGCATCGCCAATGTGAAGACACAGGCAAGAACAACAAAGAAGCGAATCGATCGGCGCAACATCAAGTTCAGATCAGCGTTCGTCGCCGCTGCCAGAGATGCGACCACGGGCCGCTCGACTGGAGAGCTTGGCGAGGTTCGCTGCAGCAACGTTCTCAAGGTCATAGCCCAGTTCCATCGAGAGTTGCGCGATGTACCAAAGCACGTCACCCAGTTCAAGCTTGATCGCCTCACGGGCAGATTCGTCAAACACCCCGTCTTGATCCCGCAAGACCTTCTTCACTTTGTCGGCCACTTCTCCGGCCTCTCCAGTCAGACCAAGGGTTGGATAGATGGGATTCCGGCCCACATCGGGATAGCTGGCTGTTTTACGAGCCGCTGACTGATATGTGTTCAGATCCATCAAGGTGGGGTCGAATCGCCCAGGATGGTAGTTTCCGCAGGGATTTCCAGCCTCGATATGGGCCAGTTCGATTTGAACCGCCGAACCAAAATCGTGGCCACCATCGGTCCTGCCACAGAAAGCCCGGACCAGATCAAAGAGCTTGTGCTGGCAGGGGCCACAACGTTTCGTCTGAACTTTTCCCACGGCGATCACAGCGATCACGCTGAACGAATCAAAACCATTCGCCAAGTGTCAGAAGAGCTTGGCCAAACCATCGGAATCCTTCAGGATCTCCAAGGTCCAAAAATTCGATTGGGTCGTTTTGCCGATGGACCCATCACCCTCGCCAACGGCGATCCGTTTACGCTCACATCAAGGCCAGTGAGTTGCGATCAGAGCATCGCCACCGTCACGTATCCAAAACTGGCGGATGAAGTCACCGCTGGAAGCCGGATTCTTTTGGACGATGGTCGAGTGGAGATGAAGGTCGAAAGCGTCGATCAAGGTCAGCAGACGCTCCATTGCAGCGTCACGGTGGGAGGAGTTCTCTCCAACAACAAGGGGGTCAATTTTCCCGATGTTCAGCTGTCCGTCCGTGCTCTCACCGATAAAGACAAAGAAGATCTTGCCTTCGGGTTGAGCCAAGGGGTGGATTGGGTCGCCTTAAGCTTCGTGCGCAACCCGTCTGACATGGAGGAAATACGCGGGCTCATTCGTCAACACGGCCACGAAACCCCCGTGGTGGCCAAGATCGAGAAATTTGAAGCCATCGATCAGATCGATGCAATTCTTCCCCTCTGTGATGGCGTCATGGTGGCCCGAGGCGATCTCGGCGTGGAGATGCCCGCAGAAGAGGTTCCTCTCTTGCAAAAGGAACTGATTCAAAAGGCCAACAGCCTTGGCATTCCGATCATCACAGCAACACAGATGCTCGATTCCATGGCATCAAGTCCCCGTCCAACGCGGGCGGAGGTGAGTGACGTTGCCAACGCGATCCTCGATGGCACCGATGCCGTCATGCTCTCCAACGAAACGGCGGTTGGCGACTTCCCTGTTGAAGCTGTTCAAACCATGGCGACCATCGCCAGGAGAATTGAAAAGGACTATCCAGAACGGTCCATTGACAGCCACCTCCCGTCCACGATCCCCAATGCCTTGAGTGGTGCCGTCAGCACCATCGCCAGCCAGCTGAACGCTGCGGCCATCATCCCCCTCACCAAAACTGGAGCAACGGCCCACAACGTGAGCAAATTCAGGCCGGCAGCGCCAATTCTCGCCGTGACTCCTGATCAATCCGTGGCCTGCAGACTGCAACTGGTTTGGGGGGTGACACCTTTAGTGGTGCCAGAAGAGACCGATACAGCATCCACGTTTATTACTGCCATGCGAAAAGCCAAGGACCTCAATCTTCTGAAAGAAGGGGATCTCGTTGTCCAAACGGCAGGAACCCATTCCGGGGTTTCCGGATCCACCGACCTGGTGAAGGTCGGAATTGTGACTTCGGCCGACGACACCAGCTTCTTTTAGGGCCCAAACGCGATGGTCCGACGGATGAAGCCAACTGAAACCGTTCGGATGGCGTTGACGACGCTGCGGACTAACCGCCTCCGCAGTTTGCTCACCATGGTGGGCATCGTGATCGGCAACGCTTCTGTCATTACGTTGGTCGGCGTTGGTCGGGGTGCTCAGGGGCTCGCCGAAGAGCAGCTCAGCAATCTTGGGGCCAACGTTTTGTTTGTCGTTCCCGGCAATAACGACACCCGACGGCGAGGGGTTGCCTTCCCAAAAACGTTGGTACTGGAGGACGCAAGGGCGATTGCCGAGCAGGTACCAAGCGTGAAACGAGTGGCTCCACAGATCACGAGCAGTCAAGTGGTTCAAGCTGGTGCTCGGAGTGCCACCAGCTCGATCTCAGGAGTCACCGCAGATTTTGTGCCCGTGCGTAGCTTCGAAATCGCTAGCGGACGATTCGTTAACAACCAAGACGAGCAAGCCGCCCGAGCCGTAGTAGCCCTTGGCCCAGACCTGCGGACAAAACTCTTTCCCACGGGCGATGCCATTGGACAACAGGTCCGAATTGGAAGCCAGGCATTTGAAGTGATCGGGGTGATGGCTCCCAAGGGCGCTGTCTTTGGAAGCAATCAAGACGAAAACGCTTACATCCCTTTGAGCACGATGGTGAATCGCCTCACCGGCCGAGATCCCACATACGGCATCAGCCTGAGCTTTATCAGCGTTGAAGCCAAAGACGACAACAGCACCGGGGCTGCAAAATTTCAAATCACAAATCTCTTACGTCAACGCCATCGAATCCTGCGAGACGACGACTTTGCCGTTCGATCTCAAAAAGATGCCCTAACGATCGTCGGCACCATTACAGGTGGGCTCACGTTGATGCTCGCATCCATCGGAGGAATTTCCCTGCTCGTGGGTGGTATCGGCATCATGAACATCATGTTGGTATCGGTGAGCGAACGCACCGAGGAAATCGGCTTACGCAAAGCGCTGGGGGCTCGAAGCAGCGATGTTCTTCAACAATTTTTGGTGGAGTCGTTGGTTCTTTCCAGTCTTGGTGGAGTGATCGGGACAGCAGCCGGACTTGGTGCGGTGGGTTTAGTGGCAGCTATAACCCCGCTCCCCGCAAGCATTGGCACAGGCATGGTTCTGATCACAGTTGGCCTATCAGGATCGATCGGTTTGTTCTTTGGAGTTGTTCCTGCGCGTCGGGCGGCACGCCTCGATCCGATCGTCGCGCTCAGAAGCCTCTAGAGACACCCTCGGGGATCCAGGAATTCCCTTTACACTCAGTCATTATTCATCAGGCTCATGAATCAGCGCTGGCGCCTCCTTGCCCTATGGCTTTTGCCGATTGGCGTTGTGCTGCTGATCGGCTGGCAGGTCCTAAGCAACGGCGGGATCAACGGCATGAGCCAAAACAACAGTGGCGGAAACAGCCCCACGGTTGCTCCCCGCAATGCCGCAGTCGCAAGGATGAGCTACGGCCGTTTCCTGGATTACGTGGAAGCAGGTCGCATCACAGCTGTTGATATCTATGACGGTGGCCGTAATGCCGTTGTTGAAGCTGTCGATCCAGATTTAGATAACCGCGTCCAGCGTTTACGCGTTGATCTTCCAGGTTTGGCGCCGGAATTGATCAACACCCTGAAGGAAGAAGGCATCAGCTTCGATGTTCATCCCCCCAAGAGCGCTCCGCCAGCGCTTGGTCTCTTGGGCAATTTGTTGTTCCCGTTGTTGTTGATCGGATCCCTGATCTTTTTGGCTCGCCGCAATAGCAACATGCCCGGAGGCCCTGGTCAGGCCATGCAATTTGGCAAGAGCAAGGCCAAGTTCATGATGGAAGCCGAGACGGGTGTGATGTTCGACGACGTTGCAGGCGTCACAGAAGCAAAGCAGGAACTCGAGGAGGTCGTCACCTTTCTCAAGCAGCCCGAACGCTTTACATCCGTTGGAGCTCAAATTCCTCGGGGTCTTCTACTTGTCGGACCTCCTGGTACAGGTAAGACGTTGTTGGCCAAGGCCATCGCCGGTGAAGCAGGAGTTCCATTCTTTGCACTCTCGGGTTCTGAATTCGTTGAGATGTTTGTTGGTGTTGGTGCCAGCCGAGTCCGCGATCTGTTCAAAAAGGCCAAAGAAAACAGCCCTTGCTTAATTTTCATCGACGAGATTGATGCCGTTGGACGACAACGGGGTGCTGGTATTGGTGGTGGTAACGACGAAAGGGAGCAAACCCTGAACCAGCTCCTCACGGAGATGGACGGATTTGAAGGAAACAGCGGCATCATTATCATTGCGGCGACTAACCGTCCTGACGTGCTCGATTCAGCGTTAATGCGGCCCGGTCGTTTTGATCGCCAGGTCACCGTTGATGCTCCGGACATCAAAGGTCGTTTGGCCATTCTTGACGTTCATTGCCGCAATAAGAAGCTTGATGGCGAACTTTCATTAGAAAGCATTGCCCGCCGGACTCCTGGTTTCACCGGTGCTGATCTAGCCAACCTGATGAATGAAGCGGCAATCCTGACGGCACGCCGCAGGAAGGAGTCCATTGGTTTGAGTGAGATTGATGATGCCGTTGATCGAATCATCGCCGGCATGGAAGGACGTCCTCTAACCGATGGCCGCAGCAAGCGATTGATCGCTTATCACGAGGTGGGCCATGCCCTGATTGGAACCCTGGTCAAAGAACACGACCCTGTTCAGAAAGTCACGCTTGTGCCGCGCGGCCAGGCCCAAGGCCTGACCTGGTTCTCCCCAGATGAAGAACAAACCCTCGTGACTCGTGCGCAGCTCAAGGCACGCATCATGGGCGCCCTAGGTGGTCGTGCTGCAGAAGATGTGGTGTTTGGTCATCAGGAAGTCACCACTGGTGCTGGCGGCGATATTCAGCAAGTTGCGTCCATGGCTCGCAATATGGTGACGCGACTTGGCATGAGTGATCTTGGCCCCGTCGCCCTCGAAGGTGGTGGTCAAGAAGTCTTTCTCGGAAGAGATTTGATGTCACGTAGTGAAATTTCTGAATCGATTTCCCAACAGGTGGATACTCAAGTTCGCAGCATGGTGAAGCGTTGTTATGACTGTCTCTTATACACATCTCCGAGCCCACGAGACTAAGGCGAATCTCGTATGCCGTCTTCTGCTTGA